>JBHEMK010000035.1:0-18522 GCA_046262635.1 Gaiellaceae bacterium | reverse complement strand
ACGGGCTGAACGGGAGGCCTGGAGTCGACCAGCACCGCCGCCGCCAGCAGGACGGCCATCCCGACGGCGCTTTCCCCGAGCAGGCTGCGCGGCAGACGGGCGAGCAGCCTCGTCGACGGCCCGCGCTCGAGCACCGGCCGCACGACGAAATGATGGAGCGCACCCCAGAGCAACGCGACCCCGACGAGACCGAGCTTGACGAGCAGCACCCGGCCGTAATCCGTCCGCCAGAGGTCGGCGAGGCGTGGCAGGCGTTGCACGCTCAGATAGATCCCCGCGGCGAGCAGGAGCGCGATCAGCCCGGTGGCGAGGCGCGAGAAGCGCAGGAAGAGGGTGCGGCGCAGCCCCGGCGCTCCCGGCCAGACGACGCCGACGAGCTGGACGAGCCCGCCAACCCAGAGCGTCGCCGCGCAGAGATGTACCCAGTCGGCCAGCTCGGAGAGCCACGACGAGCCCGCGTCCCCGGCCGAGTGTCCCGAAAGCGAGAGACCCGAGGCAAAGGCGAGGCCGAGCACGAACGCCGGCCAGAGCAGCCAGGTTCGGTCGGTCAGCCAGGCCAGGAAGAGGAACGCGGTGACGAGCGCGAAGCCCAGCGTCATCGCGATGAACGCGGCGCCGAAGCGCGTGCCGCCCGAGAGCGGTGAGAGATCGCCGTAGAGGAACCGCCCGAACGGCAGCTGCAGCGCGTCCTCGGCGCGCAGCAAGAAGGCGAGGATCCCGACCTCGAGAACACCGACGGCGCCGATCCCAGCGAGCCGGTAGAAACGGCGGTCGGCCCGGGCCGGCAGCGGTCCGCGGACGACGAGCAGTCGGAAGCCCAGGCCGCCGACGAGCAGCGCGAGTGCGAGGAAGTACGCCCAGCGGACGACGTGCTCTGTGGTCGTCGGCCCTTGTGCGCCGACCGCCTCGGTGGGCGGCGGCGCAGTGGAGCGGACGCCGAAGGTGTAGACGC
Organism: Gaiellaceae bacterium; assembly: GCA_046262635.1. GTDB lineage: Bacteria > Actinomycetota > Thermoleophilia > Gaiellales > Gaiellaceae > JBHEMK01. Next base: position 17,570 of record JBHEMK010000035.1, on the reverse strand, counting down.
CGGAGACGACGTGCCCGTCGTCCGAGACGGCCTTCCAACGCACCGTGTAAGGCCCCGTCAGCAGGCGCGAAACGGGGGCGAGGAGCTCGCGGGCGGCGGTCACGGCGCGGGCGCGCCCGGCGACGTTCTGGCCCGATCGCGTCAGCACCTCGATCCCGCCGGGCAGGGCCGTCACGGGCTGATCGAAGCGGAGCGTGATCTGCCGCGGCGAGACCTGGACGCGCTGACGGAACGATGGGGACGCGTGGACGAGGCTCGCGTGAGCGAATGCCGACGCGGGGAAAACGAGCGCAGCGACGCCGATCACGATGAGCCGCCTCACCGGTGCGGCAGCCCTGCGAACTGCGACAGGTGTCCGAAGATCGGCGCGGCATCGCGGTCCGAGTAGAGGAGCACGGCGAGGACGATGAACGTCGTCGCAAATCCGCCCGCGGCGAGGAGCGAGCGCGGCCGGAAGGCGCGCAGGAGCGGGAACACCGCGGCGAGAAGCAGCGTCCAGCCGAGAGCGTGATGCAGGAACGCGGAGCGCTGGAACAGCCAGGGGTTCTGCTCGTGCAGGAGGAACGCGAGGCCGGAGACGACGAGCGCGAAGGACATCGTCAGCCGCCAATACTGGCTGTGCAGCTTCCCTCGCACGAGGCCGAGCTCCGCCCCGCCGGCGAGCATCAGCACCTGGGCCCACGAGCCGTGAGCGATCATATGGATCGTCGAGTTGGTGAAGAAGACCATCACCGGCCACATCAGCAGGCCCATCGCGAAGCAGAGCCCGGGCCAGAGGTAGAGGCGCCACGGCCGCCGGGCCCAGACGTCGGGCCCGACCGCCACCTCGGCGATCAGCACGAGACCGACGATGAGGAAGCCGGTGGCGAACCACCAGTGAACATGTTCGGACGGTGGCAGCACTACGTCTCCACCTCGAGGTCCTCGATCAGCCCGGGAGCAATCAGCAGCGCGAACAGGAGGCCGACGAGGATCACGTAGAGCGGGGGCTCGGAAAAGAGCCACCAGAAGCCCTGGCCATGTGGATGCAGGAGCGTGATCCGGTAGGGCTGCACGAGGGCCCAGAGCACCCCTGCCAGGGAGGTCAGGGGGCCGAGCAGCCGGATGAGGCGCGTGCGTGCGAGCGCACGCTCGCTGCTGCGGGGCAGGCGCTGGTTCAGCTCGTGTACGACTTCGGCAGCGTTCATCGTCTCCTCCTACGGGTCGGATTCCGGAAGACCCGCGGGCGGAACGCGCAGCCGCGGGCCTAGGCCGGTGCAGGCGGAGGCCGGCTCTCGAAGGCGAGGCCGAAGAGGCGGCGGGGAGCCGCCTCTTCTTCGGAGACATGGCGCAGCGGCGCCACGGGAGCCCCGGCAGCGAGCCCGCGCGCGTACTCGGCCGTCTCGCGCGCGTACGACTCGTAGTCCGAGAGCCACCGCGTCACGCCGCCATAGATCACAGCGACGAGGACTGCGAGTACGGCGAAGACCGGGAGCGCGGAGGTGTGGAGCCACGGCGACGCGAGCACCATCCGGCCAGCCGAGAACTGCTCGGCATCGGCCTGAACGAGGTAGAAGCTCGCGGTTGCCAGGAACGATACGAGCCAAAGACGAGGCGAGAGCTCGATCCGGACGCGCGGTGCTCTCCGGTGCGGGCGGTGGCCGACCGCCGCCGCGAGCCGGCGCGCCGCGCGGGCGGTCGCGCGGGCTTTGGCGAAGCGCCACGCAACTCGAGCGAGCGTCAGCGCGACGCCGGCCTTCACCGCGATCAGGAGGAACGGGTAGTAGTCGGCGCCAGCGTAGGCGGGCCGGACGTGGCGGCCGACGTCGATCCGGTGGGTCAGGCTGCGGCCGACGAGCTCCGCGACGAGGGCGAGAAGCCCGAAAGCCAGGAAGGCCAGAAGGCGCTGGTGCCGCCGTGCACGGTCCACAGTGAAATTGTGCCGCCGGGGAAGCCCGCTGGTCAACGCGCGTGAGCTTCTCTTAACCGATGAGCGTGAGCGTCCAATCGCGGTTGCACTGTCCGTCGAAGGACACGAGCAGGACGCGCTGCCAGACGCCCAGGCGGAGGACGCCGTCCCCGAACGGCACCTGCTCGGTGCGCGGACCGAGCAGCATCTGGAGGAGTCGCTGCCTGGCACCCGCCTCGAGCGGCACGAGCCGCTCGAGCAGGCACTCGAGGTCCTCGAAGAAGCCGGACTCGCGCTCGTTGATGCGGATCAGCGAGGGGCCCGGCCCGGACGTGACGTAGGCGATGCCGTCCCTGACACGCGAACGGGCGACATCACGCGAGATGTCGTTCGTGATGTCCATCACGGTCAATGTCGGGAGAACGGCTGCGATCGAGTACGGCACCTCGATGCTGGTCATGCGTTGGCGACCTCCCTTGGTAGGCGGAAGTGGACGTCTTCGCGGGCGACGGTGATCTCCTCGAGCGTCTCGTAGCCGACGGCGGCGAGCCGGGCCGCGACGAGCTCGACGAGCTCCTCGGGTGTCGACGCGCCGGCGGTGAGGCCGATCGTGGTATGCCCCGCGAGCGGCCTCTCGTCGAGAGGGCTCTCGCCGTCGATCAGCGCGGCCTCTGCCCCGGCCCCCCGGGCAACCTCGACCAAACGCTGCGCGTTCGAGCTTGTCTCCGAGCCGATCACGAGGATGATCGTCGCCCCGCGAGCGACGAGGTCCTTGACGGCGTCCTGGCGGTTCTGGGTCGCGTAACAGATGTCGGCGGCGTCAGGCCGCCTCAGGGAGCCGACGTGCTGCTCGAGCGCGTCGACGATCGGCGCGACATCGTCGAGAGAGAGGGTCGTCTGCGTGATCACCGCGACCGGCCTCCCGTGCGTGACGAGCGCGCGGGCCTGCTCGGGCGTCTCGATCACGATGGTTGCGTCCGGACGCTCGCCCCGGGTCCCGATCACCTCAACGTGGTCGGCGTGGCCGACGAGCGCGACCAGGTGGTCGCTGTCGGCGTAGCGGCGCGCCTCTGCATGCACCTTCGAGACGAGGGGGCAGACGGCATCGACGACCTTGAGCCCGCGGTCCTCGCAACGCTGCTTGACCGCCGGGGCGACGCCGTGCGCCGACAGAACGCAGATCTCACCGGAAGGGATCTCGTCCTCGTGCTCGACGAAGATGGCGCCGAGCTGCTCGAGCCGGCGGACGACGTGATCGTTGTGAACGATCTGGTGGCGGACGTAGACCGGTGGGCCGTGCTGCTCGAGCAGGCGCTCGACGATCTCGATCGCCCGATCGACGCCGGCGCAGAACGAGCGCGGAGCGGCCAGGAGAACCCGGCCGCCCGTCAAGACCCGGCCACCCACCCGCGAGTCGCACGGGCGAGCTCGTCGAGGGCGCGCTTTCCGTCCGCGGCCGCGCGGAGGAATCCGCGCGGAGCCTGCGCGAATCCCTTGATCATGCCGAGCCAGTCGTACGCGCCGTCGGCTCTGACCGCGGCGCAGATCCCGTTCAGCGGCCGTTGCGGGGTGTCGCTGATCGCACGGACGCAGCCGCGCAGCCGCCCGGTCGCCGCGAGCGGGCCGCTCTCGAGATCGACCGCGTCGGCGCCGGTCAGCTCGTGCAGGCGGCGCCGCTCCTGCGGATCGTCGATCACGCGCTCCGACGCCAGAATCGTCCCGGGCCGCGCGCCGGGAATCCCGAGCTGCTCCCCTTCCCAGAGTGTCCGGCCCTGCTCGTCGACGATGCGTACCGCATCGATCACGGTGCCGCTGGCGAGACCGTCGAGCGCGCCGGCGAGCCCGTAGGAGACGAGCGGTGGCCCGTCGGGGATGCCGTTCGCGCCCCGCAGGCCGATCAGCGCTGTCCGCAGGCCGGCGCGCGACCCCGCCCGCCGCTCGGCCGTCGTCGCGCAGGCGAGGATCAGCCCGTCAGCGTCCAAGCCATGCTCCTCGCGCTTTCCTTCAGGCTCTTCGTCGTCTCGAACGCCGCCGAGGGCTCGAAGCCGGAGTGGATGCCGCAGTGCTCGCAGCGCGAGTCGTTGCCGGGGCCGTAGTTCTCCCATTCCATCCCTTCGAGCAGGGCGTCGTACGTCGGGAAGATGCCGTCGGTGAGCAGGTAGCAGGGGCCCTTCCAGCCGTACGGATTCCGCGTGATCGAGCCCCAGGGGGCGCAGGCGAGCTTCCGCTCGCCCGTGAGGAACTCCTGGTAGATCGGGGTGGCGATCCAGCGGTAGTTGCGCCGCCGGGCCGCGTCGCGAATGGCCCGGAACTTCACCTCGTGCTCGGCCCGCGTCATCGTCAGCGCGGGATCGATCTGCGAGTACTGGTAGCCCGGCGCAATCAACATTCCGTCGATGCCGACCTCGTGGGTCAGGTAACCCATCATCTCGATGACGTCCTCGACGGCGGTCTCCTTGAAGACCGTGGTGTTCGTCTGCACGCGAAAGCCTTTTGCGCGCGCGGTCTTGATCGCGTCGACCGCGATCTCCCAGAGTCCCGGGTAGTCGCAGACGTAATCGTGGATCTCGCGCATCCCGTCGAGGTGGACGACGAACGAGAGACGCGGGTTCGGTTCGAAGCCCTCCAGGCATTGCTCCAGGCGCAGCGCATTGGTGCAGAGCTCGATGTTCTTCTTCATCTCGAGCATACCTGCGACCACGTTCTCGATCCCCTTGTAGACGAGCGGCTCGCCGCCGCAGATCGAGACCACCGGCGCCGGACACTGGGCGCCCGCGTCGATGCACTCCTCCACCGACAGCCGCGCGCGGTTCGACTCGTATTCGCGGATCTTGCCGCAGCCGATGCACGCGATGTTGCAGGCGAGAGTCGGCTCGAGCATGAGCACCAGCGGATAACGCTGACCCTTGCGTTGCTGGGTCGCGACGTACTTGCCGATCTGAACCGTCGACTGAAGCGGAAACTTCATGCGTTGAGCCTCTCTCTCAATCGGCCTAGGGCGAGCAAGGGAAAATGCAAACGGTAGAGGTGATAGCGAATCATGAAGTCGAGTGGGAAGCCAGTTCCGGTGAAGTGCGACTCTCGCCAGTCCCCGTCACCGAGTTGGGCCCGACGGAGGAAATCGGCAGCGCGCCGCGCCGCCCGACTCTCAGCGGCCCCCCCGCCAACGTAGCCGATCAGAGCCCAGGCGGTCTGTGACGGCGTCGCGAAGCCGCGCCCGCGCCAGGCCGGATCGGCATAGGAGCGGATGTCCTCCCCGAAGCCGCCATGCTCCTGCTGCACCGAGTCGAGCCAAGCGACGGCTCCGCGCACCGCCGGGTGGCCCGGGGGGACGCCGCAAGCCTCCAGGGCCGGCAGGGCTGCGCCGGTGCCGTAGATGTGATTGACGCCCCACCTGCCGTACCATGAGCCGTCGGCCTCCTGGTCGGCGAGAAGCCGGCGGAGACCTCGTTCGGTCGCATCGCCGTAGCTGCCCTCCGGCGCGATCGCCTCGAGGACGTGGGCGGTCACGTCGGCGGTCGGCTCGTCGGTGACCTTGCCGAAGTCACAGAACGGGATCTTGTAGAGCCACATCGCCTGGCTGTCGGCGTCGAAGGCCCCCCAGCCGCCGTTTCGCGACTGCATGCCCACGACCCAGTCGAGGCCCCGGCGGACGGCCGCCTCGCCCATCCCCATCCGCCGGAGCGAGAGCGCGATCACGGCCGCGTCGTCGATGTCGGGATAGAGGTCGTTCTCGTGCTCGAACGCCCAGCCGCCCGGCTCGAGGTGGGGGCGGCGCACGGCCCAATCACCCTCGACGCGAATTTCCTGGGAGATCAGCCAGGCGGCCGCCTTGCGAAGCTGCGGATGGTCGGCCGAGACGCCGCACTCGCGCAGCGCAAAGAGCGCGAGGCCGGTGTCCCAGACCGGCGACTGGCACGCCTCGGGCCGGAGCCGCTCACCCTCGTCGATCGTGAAGCCCCGCCAGCCCTCGATCGCGAGGCGGAGAGTGTCGTCCTCCCAGCCGTGACCGAGTGCGGCCAGCATCACGATCGACCAGACCCACGGCGGCTGGATCCCGCCCCACGATCCGTCGGCCTCCTGCCGGTCGCGCACCCAGCGCTCGGCGACCGCGATCGCCTGCCGGCGGGTCGGACCGGGTCGTCGCGGCGGGCGCGTCTGCCCGGGTCGCGAACCGAGCTCGCGCAGGTCGATCGAGGCCGGGCGTACGGGTCTGAGCGCCATCACAACCGAGAGCGCCACGATCGTCTGCCTGGCCCAGCAAGCGAAGTCGTAGACCGAGAATGGGGCCGAGGGTGGCAGCAGCACGAGCTCGGGCGGGATCGAAGGGATCCGCTGCCAGGGCCAGTGCCCGAGCAGGGCCATGAAGCACTTGGTGAAGACGCGGCTGCGGGGGATGCCGCCGCCGCGCCGGATGAACCGGCGTGTCGCCTCGCCTGCGTCGACCCCGCACATCTGCAGGGCGACGTAGGCTTCGATCGTCGTCGAGAGGTCACCCGGCCCGTCCCACCAGATCGCCCAGGTGCCGTCCTCGCGCCGTCGGGCGAGCAGCTCGTTCGCGAGCTTGCGGTCGAGCTCCGGCGTGCGCAGGCCGAGAAAGTGATGCCAGAAGAGGTGCTGCGCGATCATCGTCGCGTTCGACTCGAGCTCGCCGACCCAGTACCCCTCCGGATTTTGAAGCTCGAGCAGGCGCTGTGTGCCCTGGTCGATCGCGATGTCGATTGCGGTGAGCTCGGCGAGGACTGTCATGCGGCTACTCTGGTTGTCAGGTCGAACACCACCCGCGAGGCCGCTGCGCGGCCGCTGCGGACGGCGCTCTCCATCGTCGCAGGCCAGCCCGTCTGGATCCAGGCCCCGGCTCGAACGATTCGCCGCCGATCCGTCTTCGTCGCGGAGCGCAGCGAGCTCGTGCCCGGACGCAAGGCCACGGTTGCCCGCGGCTCGCGGCTGACCCGCGACCAGAGCACCTCGGCCTCGCCGAACCGTGCGGTGAGTTCCCCGGCCATCAGCTCGACGAGCTCTCGGCCGCGTACCTCGAGCAGATCGGGGACGCCGCTCGAGACGACGGTCAGGTACTGGCCCCGCTCCGGCGGGTGGCCGGTCAGCGCGCCGCGGTCGAACACCCAGTGGGCCGGGCTGTCGATCAGCGCCCCGAACGCCCGCCGGAGCAGCGTCCGGTCGAAGAGCAAGTGGACGCTGACGATCGGCGAGTCCTCGAGCTGTGACTCCGGCTCACCCAGCAGGCGTGCGCTCTCTGCGGGCGGCAGCGCGACGACGATCCCGTCGACATCGAGCTCCTCGAGCGACTCGACGCGGGCGTGCGTGCGCACCGTCGCGCCCGCAGCCTGCAGCGCGCTTCCTGCGGCGTGGCCGTGCATCCAGCCGAGCGGTCGGACCGGCAGCACGAGCTCGCTCGCCGCGCGGCCGGAGAGCAGCCCCGTCCGGACGGTGAAAGCGCCGAGGGCAGCGCTGACCTCGGCGCTCGGAAGATTCAGCGCCGGCCGGACGAAGACGTCCCAAAAGCGGTCGACGGCGCCCGGCGACTGGCCGAGCCGGCCGAGGAGCTCACCGAAGCTCTCATCGTCGGAGCCCTGGGCCGAGCGCAGCCGCAGCAGTGCGCGCAGCAGGCCGAGCCGCTCCCGTGGAGGCAGATGGCTGTAACGGAGGATCGACGCCGGGCTGGCGGTGATCATGGCGACGCGACCGTGCTCGTCGAAAACGGGCAGCTCGAGCGGTCGTCGCAGCACCGAGCCGCCCTCGCCGATCCGGGCGAGGAAGCGGAGGTACTCGCTGAAGCAGCCGAGCGCAATGTGCTGGCCGTTGTCGGGGGGCGGCGACGGGTCGCCTTCGCGCGCTGGGAGCGTCTGCACGGCGCCGCCGAGCGTCCGCCGAGCCTCGTGCACGGTCACGTCGTGGCCCCGGTCGACGAGCTCGAGCGCCGCCGCTAGGCCCGCGAGTCCACCGCCCACCACCGCGAACCTCATCGCAGCAGCCCCCGCGCGACGACGGCGAGCTTCGTGGGAGTCGAGAGCCGCGGAGGGCCGTCGAACACGTCGTAGCCGGCGGCCTCGATCCGGTCGAGCGTCGCCCGATAGAGGCCGGCGAACGTCGAGACGCAGAGCGCGCTCCGGCCGTCGAGCGACGGCAGCAGCTTCAGCCCCTCGGCCAGGAACGCGCGCGCCCGCCCGCCCTGGAAGGCCATCAGTGCCCCCCACTGGGGAGTGGCCCGGCCGGCGGCGATCTCGTCCTCCGCGACGCCGTAGGCCGCGAGCTCGTCCTGCGGCAGGTAGAGCCGGCCAAGCTCCCAGTCCTCGCGAACGTCACGCATGATGTTGATCAGCTGGAGGGCGATCCCGAGCGTGCGGGCACGCTCGGTGTCGTCGGAGCCGTAAACGGCGATACATGCCACCCCGACGGCGCCGGCGACCTTCTCGCAGTAACCGCGCAGCTCGTCGAAGGCCGCGTAGCGCACCTGGCCGAGATCCTGGAGGCCGCCGTCCACGAGCGCAGAGAGGGCGGCGCGCGGAATCGGGTAGCGGGCGCGTGCGTCGGCGAGGGCGACGTGCATCGCGCTGCCGGCCGACGGCACGTCGAGCGCGGCTCGGAGCGCCTCGAGCCGGGCGCGCTTCTCCTCAAGAGGAAGATCGCCGTCCGCGAGGTCGTCGAGCTCGCGCGCGAAGGCGTAGATCGCCGCGATCGCGCGCCGCTTCGGCCTCGGCAGCACCATGATGCCGTACGCGAAGTTCTTCGCGCGCGCGCGCGTCACGCGCTCGACCTCGGCGTAGGCCTGTTCGGGATCCATCAGCGGACGAGGGTCAGAGCGGCCTCGCCCGCGAGCCTCGCCCGCGACGGCCCGGGGCGGTCGTTGAAGATGTCCCAGCCCGCCCGCTCGAGCGCCTCGAGCGCGGCGAGGCCGCCTCGGGCGAACAGCCCGACGCCGCGGCCGATCCGGCCGCCGAGGCGCAGGCGCAGGAGCTCGCCGGCCGACAGGAGGCCGCGGGCCCGCTTCGCCTCGAACCGGAGCAGGTCCCGGAGAGGCTCGTTCGGCCCGTCGAGCTCGCTGACGCCGAATCGGCGCCGGTCTTCGCCCGGCAGATAGATCCGCCCAAGCTCGAGGTCACGGGGGACATCCTGGAGGAAGTTGACGAGCTGCAGGCCGGTGCAGACCGAATCGCTTGCGGCGACGAGGTCGGAGTCGTCCGCCGCCCGCAGCAGTCCGAGCACGAGCCGCCCCACCGGGTCGGCCGAGTGGACGCAGTACCACTTCAGGTCCTGCCAGGTGTGGTGCTCCGCGACGCGCTGGTCGATTCGATTGGCCTCGATCAGGCGCAAGAACGGTTCGCGCGGCAGGTCGAATGCCCGGATCGTCGGCCGGAGCTCGATCAGCACGGGCCACGCCGGCTCGCCCGTGTAGCACGCTTCCACTTCCCGCTCGAGCTCGTCCAGCGCGGCGAGCCGATCGCCCTCGATCTCGTCACCGAGGATGTCGACGAGCCGGCAGTACCCGTAGACGGCGCGCAGGTGCGACCTGAGCGGGCGCGGAAAGAGCAGCGACGCCACCGGGAAGTTCTCCCCGCGGGCTCGCGACGCGACGGAGGCGACGTCCATCGGCACAGCATCTCTTGCCCGCGGCAGCCACGTCAAAGGGGTGGAGGGTTGCATCGCCTCGTCCGGGACTGGTTCAATCGTCCAAGCCGGAGCCCGGCCCAGCCCGACGCATCGTCCACATCCGAGGAGTGTGTGATGCCCGACCGCGATGGCTCGACGTTCGAGGGAGGTGACAGCGCCCGCGAAGGACCGGTCGCCGGAATCGAGCGAGGCAAAGGCGCGGTGGTGGTCAGCCTCGCGGGCGAGCTCGACCTGTACAACGCGCAGGTGGTCCGTGAGGCGTTGCTCGCGTGCTGCGAGGAGGCGCCGCAGCGGCTGGTGGTCGACCTGAGCGAGGTGAGGTTTATCGACTCGACGGCGCTCGGCGTGCTCGTCGAGGCGCGGTCGCGGCTGGCGAACCGCCGCGCGTTCCTGCTCGCGGCGCCGGGGCTGGAGACGAAAAGAGCGCTCGAGGTCACCGGCCTCGACCGCCACTTCTCCGTGCACAGCTCACGCGACGAGGCCCTGGACGCCGGGATCTAGCTTCCCTTCTGCTCCGACTCGTCCGCGCGCCGGGTGGCGTCCGACCCCTCTCCTGCTCCCGCTGCGGCCAAACGAGAAGAACGCTGGCACGCCTGGCAGGTCGGCACATTGGCCGGGTTGCGGTTTCGCCGGTTTCCAGGACACGACCGCGGGAAGGCGAGCCCGGTGAGGCGCACCGCCCAGATCGGCACGGCGCTCGGCGTGGGGCTCGCCGCGCGCGGTGCTGGGCAACGCGTGCGGGCGCTTGACCTCGGCGGCCGGACGGCGCTCGTGACCGGCGGGTCGCGGGGGCTCGGCTTCGCGCTGTGCGACGAGCTGGCTGCGCGGGGCGCGCGGATCGTCACCTGCGCCCGCGGCGCGGAGCAGCTCGAGCGCGCCCGGCGGCGGCTGGAGGCGAACGGCGCCGAGGTACTTGCGATTCCCTGCGACGTGGCCGAGGCCGATCAGGTCAGCGAGCTCGTCAACGAGGCGACCGATCGCTTCGGTCCCATCGAGGTACTCGTCAACAATGCGGGGGTGATCACCGTCGGCCCGCTGGCGACGCAGACAGTGGATGACTTCGAGGAGATGATGGCAATCCATCTGGGCGGGCTCGTCAACTGCACGTTCGCCGTGCTGCCGATGATGCTCGAGCGCGGCGGGGGTCGCATCGCCAACGTCACCTCGATCGGCGGCAAGATCAGCGCCCCCTGGCTTTTGCCCTACAACACCGCCAAGTTCGCGGCCGTCGGTTTCTCGGAGGGACTCCGGGCGGAGCTCGCCGGCACCGGCGTGCGGGTGACGACGATCGTCCCGGGCCTGATGCGCACCGGCTCCTCGGTGGCCGCGCTCTTCAAGGGCGACCGGGCTGAGCTCGAGTACGCCCTGTTCGCCACGGTCGCGAGCACGCCGGGAGCGACCGTCTCGGGCGACCGCGCCGCACGCAGGATCGTGACCGCCGTACGCCGCGGCGAGACCGAGGTCACGATCGGGCTGCCCGCGAAGCTCGCGGCGCGAGCAAACGGACTCGCTCCGGGACTGGTGGCAGACGCCCTCGGCGTCGTCACCCGGCTGCTCCCGGACAACGAGGGGACCGGACGGCGCAGCGGCGCCGAGATCGACTCGCGCGTCGACCGCTCGCCCCTGACCGCGCTCGGCCGCAGAGCCGCGAAGCGCCTCAACCAGTAGGTAGCGTCTCCGCCCTTGCCCGACGGCACCGACATCCTCCCCGCCGCCGCGCGCGCCCGCTACGCCGATGCGATCGTGGAGTCCGGAGTTGCGCTGCGCCATGGCGACATGCTCGTTGTGTCGGGCCAGCCGCGCCATCGCGAGCTGCTGATCGCCATCTCCGAGGCCGGCTATCGCAGAGGCGCCCGTCACGTCGAGATCGAGACGGACGACCCGCTCGTTGCCGCGGCGCGCTTTCGCCACGGCGGCAGGCAGGCCCTCGGCGCACGTGCCCCGTGGATCGTCGCGCGCGCCCGCACCCTGATGCGCGACGACGCGGCGATCGTGCACGTGGCCGGCGACGGCGAGCCTGGTTCGTTCGACGGGATCCCCCCGCAGAAGCTCGCCGCCGATCAGGCCGCCGTGCGCAAGAATCTCAGGTTCTTCGTGAACGCCACGCAGGACGGACGCGTCCGCTGGTCGATCGCAGCCTGGCCGACCGCCGCCTGGGCCACGCAGGTCTACCCAGACCTCAGCAGGCTCGCGGCCCAACGACGGCTCGCCGGCGAGCTGCTCCGGTTCTGCCGTCTCGGCGACGCCGACCTCGACGGAACGGCAGGATGGATCGAGCACGCGAAGACACTCGAGGCGCGGGCGAAGACGCTGACGCGGCTCCGGCTCCAGCGGCTCAAGCTGAGCGGCCCCGGCACAGAGCTCGAGCTCGGCATCGCCGCCGGCGCCCGCTGGCTCGGTGGCCGCGAGCGCACGCAGTCGGGCAGATTGACCTCTCCGAACATGCCGACCGAGGAGGTCTTCACGAGCCCCGATCCGCGCGGCACCAGCGGGACCTTCCGCTGCTCGCGCCCGCTGAACTTCCGCGGCCGTACGATCAAAGGGATTGGCGGCGAGTTCGAGAAAGGGCGCCTCGTCCGGCTCGAGGCCGACGAGGCCGACGACCTCAGGCTGCTGACCGCTTTCCTCGACACCGATGCAAACGCGCGCCGCCTCGGCGAGGTCGCCCTGCTCGACAAGACCTCGCGCATAGGCAGCACCGGGCGCACCTACTTCAACACCCTGCTCGACGAGAACGCGGCCGCACACATCGCCTTCGGCGCCGGCTTCCCGAACACCCGCGAGAAGGGAGCCGCGGCGGTCAACCGCTCGCAGCTCCACCTCGACGTGATGGTCGGGACGGCCGAGCTCGGAGCGACGGGGTTCGGCGCCCGCGGAAAGCGCGTGCCGTTGATCGCTGGCGGTGAGTGGCAGATCTGAGCGAAGCAGTTACGCGTTGAGGGCCCGGCGGAAGACGTGCGCGCCCCGGCGTGAAGCGCGTCGGGGCGGCCTGCCACGTGCGTCGGGAGCCGGGGCGACAACGTCTACCGAACGAGCGATCGGAACGCGCATCGGACCGGAACGTCGAGTTCCGGGCCGGGAGTGATGCGAGGCCGACAGTCTCGACACTGGCCGTGCGCCTTCGATGCTCTTGCTCGCGACCGGAGGACGGCCGGCGCCCCGCGCCGTTCTGGGGGGCCGGCCGGGGCGGAGGCTACTCGACGTCAGGCGTGGCAGTGCGCGCCCGCTGCTTCAGCGCGTCCGCCACATCTTCCTTCGCCTGTTCGATCCGCTCGCTCACGGCCTGCGGCGCGGCGGCTTGCAGCCGCTCGAGTCCCAGGCGGGCGAGAAAGAAGGCGCCGGACCCCGCACCGGCGGCTACGAGCGTGGCGACCGCCCAGCCCGGCAGCAGCCGCCGCAGGCCGAGGAGCGGCAGCGAGCCAACCGCTCCAGCAGACACAAGCCCGAGACCGCCAGCCGCTCCCAGCAGCGCAGCGCCGCGGCTCACCTGCCCCGCGCGCTCGAGCGCATCTGCTCGCAGCTGCTCGAGCTCGTGGCGGAGCGAAGCCGTCACCTGCTCGACTTCGCGCTGTACGAGCGCGGCCATCTCCTCCGCGAACGATCCGCCTGCCTCCCCCGCTGGAGTACTGCTCTCCGCTTTCGCTGTCCGTTCAGAATCATCCATGTGTTCATCGTTTCCCGCTACGCGACCATGAAACCGCCCGCCCCTGCTGGCCGACGCCGGCTCCCGTGCCTGCGTGAGCGGGACAGACACACCTCGCGAGCATCTGCGTCCGGCGGCGAGCGACGCTCGGCTGCCGCAGGCCTGCCGCCCACAGCCGCCAGGCGGCGACGACCGACAGCAACGTTCAGTTGACGAGGAGGGCGGCAGGGAAGACGAGCAGGACGGGCGATGTCGATCCGCTGCAGCCCGGTCTCGCCCAGCCCGTGAGGGTGGTTGGCGTAACCTCGAGGATCACGACGAAGCCGAGGGCACCGAAGCTGGCGCCGCCCATGCGGCGGCTCTGTCCGCCGGATTCGCCACCGCCAGACCGTGACGACAGCCAGGCCGAGGAACGCGAAGAGATTGAGGTAGCGGACAGGTTCGGCGAGGTGTTTCACGATCCCCCCGATGTGACCGTGTCACCCTACGGACAACCGGGAACCACGGCCGTTTCCAGCGAGAGGGCGAAATCCGCGGACCGCTCGTTCTAAAGCGGAAGCCCCTCCGTGAGCGAGGCGATCGCGTAATCGGCGCCTGCGTCTCGGAGCTCGCTGACACTGAACTTGTGACTGCCGACTCCGATGCATTGGATCCCGGCTGCATGCGCGCCCTCGACGTCGTGCGGAGTGTCGCCGACCACGATCGCCTGGGCGGCTGTGACCGGTTCACCGTAGATGAGCGTGGCTCGCTCAAGCGCGGTTTTTGTCAGCTCACCCCGGTCATTGGAGTCCGACCCGTAGCCGCCGAAGGAAAAGAAGCGGTTCAGGCGCGCGCGGTGCAGCTTGATATGCGCAGCGGCCTCGACGTTCCCAGTCACGAGGCCCAAGAGGTAGCCGTCCTCCATCAGTTCCGGCAGCAGATCCTCGACGCCCGGCAGGACGCGGTAGTCCTCCGATTCGGCGACCGTCTCGTGCAGATAGTGGAGTCGGCGTTCGAGGAGCTTGGCGAACTCCGCGCGGCTGGGCTCGCGGTTCAGCACGGCGACGAACGTCTTGCGGCCGACTTCGGGATCGGTCATTCCGGTGTCGGTGAACTTGCCGATATCGGCTGGGATCTCGTAGAGCTCGTCGAAGGCCAGACGCCACGAAGTGGCCCCGGCGCCACCCGTGATGAGGAGTGTGCCGTCGATATCGAACAGGATGGCTATGCGCGCGATTGGCATTCAGGAATCTCCCGTGGTTGAGTGGAACCTCGTCATACCCGCTTCTTCCGAGCCTCAGCCGCGGGCGACCACACGCCGCACTTGTCTAGGATCGGCACGTGGCGGCAATGTGCCCGACAGCTCCGACCCGGTGATGCTTCGGTCGCTGCGGGCGGCGCTCGAACGGGAGGGGTTCAGCTCTGAGCGGGTGGCCGAGCGTCTCGGGATCAACGGCTCTCATCCGGCCGGTCGACACGGCCGTCCACGTGCGGAGACTGGCCGAAAGCGACGCGTTCTCGACGCTCGCACGGCTGTTCCTGCTGGGGCACGAGACGCGGGCGGACCGGGTCGGGGAAGCTGCCGCGCCACTCCGACTCGACCAGTTGGTGGCGCGCGGGCGGTCGAGGCTGCCGCGGGTGGGTGAGGGCGCACGTCCGACTCGTGCCCCATGGCGACTACTACGTTGCCTCGGACCGAGGGGCCGGGAGCGGTGTGGACGTCCCCTTCGACCACGTCCTCGGCATCCAGGCACCGGCCGTGACGCTGGCGAAGCTCGCCGCCCCACCGAATTGTGCTCCCGCGCTCGATCTTGGAACCGGTTGCGGAATCCAGGCGCTGCTCTGGCCAAGCATGCCGACCGGGTCGTTGCGACGGACCTGAATCCCGATTCGTCATACGCCTATCGCGACAGTGGACTTCCCGCGGACGCGCTCTGCCGCAAGCTCGTAGAGACGGCCCCTGCGCGTCTGACCGAAGGAGGGTTCGCGCATCTGCTCGTGAGATGGGCACAGGCCGGAGGCGGCGACTGGGCCAAGCCGCTGCGAGCCTGGCTCGACGGCTGCGGATGCGACGCCTGGCTCCTCCACTACCGGACGAGCGATCCGCTCGCGCACGCGGCGGGTTGGCTTCGTCCCCTTGGAGAGAGTGATCCGCCTCTCTACCTGGAGGCGCTCGACCGTTGGCTCGAGCACCTTCGCCGCCTGCGGATCGAGGCCATCGGCTACGGGGCGGTGGTGCTCCGCCGCCGTGACGGGCGTAACTGGATCCACGCCGATCCCCTTCCTCTCGACCGACCCGAGCCGGCCGGCGAGCAGACCCTGCGCGATGCTCGCTGCGCGGGACGGCCGCCTGGTGGTCGAGAGCCAAGCGCTCGAACTGACCGAGGATCGCGCCGGTGCAGCTGTTACTCGGTGACTTGTTCTTCATGCGCCTCTTGCTTCCGGTGCGCGAGACGCAGCAGGATCCGAGGACGATGCGCATCTCGTGTTCCGCATCAGTATCGACCGCTAATACAGGGCGTTCCACACGGCGTCTCGGTGCGCGCACAAGGCTCGAGTCCTGCGTCCGTCCTCGCATCTGCTCGAGGCTCGGCTCCTTCGCAAACCGGACGGCTCGCGAATCCGTAGTAGCGC
Organism: Gaiellaceae bacterium; assembly: GCA_046262635.1. Taxonomy (GTDB): domain Bacteria; phylum Actinomycetota; class Thermoleophilia; order Gaiellales; family Gaiellaceae; genus JBHEMK01. The sequence continues at coordinate 1,797 of JBHEMK010000035.1, read as the reverse complement.
TATCCACGATCATCCTGAAAGGAGCACCATGATCCGAGGAATCCTTGCCGCCGTGGCAGTGGCGGCGCTCTCCCTGGCGGTTGCCTCGACCGCTTTTGGCCGACCGAGCACAAGCCGCACGCTCAACGGCAGCGTCGGGCCTGGTTTCACGATCACCCTGAAGCAGCGCGGGAAGCTTGTGAAGACGCTCAAGCCGGGGACGTACAAGTTCGTGATCGCCGACAAGGCGCCGATCCACAACTTCGAGCTCGATGGTCCCCATGGTCTTGCCAAGACCTTTTCGTCGGTGCCGTTCACGGGCATGAAGACGGTCACACTCAAGCTGAAGGCCGGCAAGTACAAGTACTACTGCAAGCCTCACGAGGCGACGATGTTCGGTCGCTTCACGGTCAAGTAGGAAGCTCGCAAGGCCTACCGCGGCGTCCGAGAAAACCGGCACAAGCTGCACCTGCCCAACTTCCAGCTCGGCCGCAGCCGTTGCGGTGCAACTCTCTCGGGCGCCCGGCCGCGAGAGTGCTGACGAACCCAAATCTCGAGCCGAATCGAGCTTGACACTTCAGGAGGAGAGGGTGTGGGATGAGTTCCCACACCCTCAGTGTCGGCTACCCGGCAAAGCGAAGCCGCGAGACGAGCGGTACCGGTCAGCAGGCGAGCAGACCTCGGCGGATTTTCACCGGTCGGCGTTGCCTCTCCCAGCGTGGCTGTCGGTTCGAAGTCCGCCCAGAGTCGCCTGATCCGCGTTGCCCGCCGTTCGGATGCCGAGCCAGGTCGAAAGCGCTCAGTCCGGTCCTAACGCACCTTCCTCGCGTCGGCCTGGTTGAGGTCGCGAGCAGCGGCGCCCTCGTCGACGCGCCGCTCACGCTCAATCGGCTGATCGGCGTCGGAGTCGACGAGTTCGTCGAAGAGCGCACGGTAGTGCTGCATCGCCCGTCGGAGGGCTTCGGTCGAGTCGCTGCCGTTCGCGCTCTCCTGGGCGAGCCGATGTCCTTCGCGGTAATTGGCGACCACCTGCGGGTGGTCAACCGAGACGTCCGCGGCCCGCTGCTCGAAGTCCTCGGTCGGATAGCCGCGCTCGGCCATCACCGACTGGATCAGGCTGTCCGCGCTCGCGACAGCCGTACGCGGATCGTCGACGAACTGGGCCTGCACGCCCGTCCAACTCTCGAGATAGCGGTTCCGCGCTGTCTGCGAGAGAGGTCGGATCTCGAGCTGCTGGTGCCGCTCTTCACGGGCAGCGAGCTCAGCCTCAGCCTCGCGCCTGTTCTCAGCCTCGCCGACGGTGCGGTCGTACTCCGGGCCGAATTGCCCCTGTAACTTGCCTGTCCGCCTTCGGGCGAGCGCTTGCCAAACCACCAGGGCAAGAACAACGACGACTCCGACGGCTATCAACACCCAAACCCATGACGGCATGAGCGCACCTCCTCGTTCTCGGTCACGGCGATGCCGTGACGCCGATGTATAGGTTCTCAACGGCCAGGCGCAACCGCCGGATTCGCCCCCGCTGCAACACCGATCAGCGGACGGATGCCACCTCATCGAGTGCGTATCCTTGAACCGCTCAGAGCCGTTCTCCATCGAGGCACCGATGCACAGAGAGGAGACGCCGTGAGCGCCCGAACGACAACCGAACCTGGCCCGGTCAAGGGCGCCCAGGCGGGTGGAGAGAAGGTCGCCCGGAGCCGCGGCTTCGAGTGGCTGGCGCGCTCGGGCTTTGTCGCGCGCGGACTGATCTACGGGATCATCGGCATCCTCGCGATCAAGTTGGCGCTCGGGAACGGCGGCAAGTCGGCAAGCCAG
>JBHEMK010000034.1:0-2614 GCA_046262635.1 Gaiellaceae bacterium | reverse complement strand
TTCAAGAGCCTTTTGCCCTCGATGTTCCTGCCCACGTTCCTGCGCTCGCTGGGCTACGCGACTCACGCGATGGTCTCGATGCCGGTGCTGAACCCGCACACGATCCTCAACCGCGACTTCGACAGCTACGAGCTGATGCCGTCGCACAACGACATGGCCGCGATGCTTGAGAAGCTTCGCTTCGACGATGCCCGTCCGAGCTTCTACCTGCTGAACGCGGGGGAGACCCACTATCCGTACGCCCTTCCCGGAGAGGATCCGTCCACCTGGCCGCGGATCTCCGGCGTCCATGGCGTCTTCGAACACCTCGGGGAGGCTGGCGGTGACGCGCCGACCGGGCCAGCCGAGTTCTTCGACGCCGCGAGGCTCCGGGAGCTGCGTGCGCGGCAGGTGCAGGCCGTCGTTTATCTGGACGGCGTGTTCGCCCGGCTCTTCGACCGGCTGCCGAGCGGGACGTGGGTGGTTGTCACCTCCGACCACGGCGAGCTCTTCGGCGAAGATCACTACTTCGGCCACGGCCCGATCATGCACGAGAAGGTCATGGAGGTCCCGTTCGTCGAGGGCGTCGTCCCGTAGACGCCCCGCACTCTCAAAGCGCCAGCGTGCGGTGGCGGATCGAGCCGCGGATCGCCGCGGCGAGCTCCAGCAGGTCGTGACCCGCGAGAACCGGCGCGCTGAAGGATCCTGCGCCCGGGTCTCGCGAGCGCCGGCTGAGGTTCCGCGCGTAGGGGAGGGCAAGAGCGAGCGCCGCGGGGTGTCGCCGGGCGAGAGACGTTCCCAGGAGCGCCAGGGACAGCCAGGCATGGCTCGGGTTCTTGAAGATCCCGGCACGTCCGGCTTGCGCGCGCAGCCCGCGGTGACGCTTGAAGGCGAGGGCCTCGTCGGGATCGCGCGCCCCGCGGCGGACGGCTTCCCAGACGCTCATCGGCTCGACGGCGTGGTGAACGGTCGCGGCGGGGGCGAAGCGGGGGCTCGCGCCGGCCTCGATTGCCCGCCACGCCAGATCCGTGTCCTCGGCGGCGGGCCGGGAAAAGCGCTCGTCGAAGCCCCCGAGGCACTCCAGGAGCTCCCTGGGATAGAGCATGTTGCAGGTCTGATACCACGGCCCCATCGTCGCGATGGACTTGGTTCGCGCGCGTGAGGCAAGCCGATGCTCCTCGCGGGGTATCGGGATGGTCGGTCCCTGGACGATGCACCGGCCGTCCGGTTCTGCCGCGACGGCCAGACTCTCGAGCCAGCCGGGAGCCGGCTCGCAGTCATCGTCGGTGAACGCCACCAGCTCGGCTCGAGCTGAGCGCCAGCCATCGTTTCGGCTCGCGGCAGGGCCCGCTCCCCGGCCGCGGAGCGCCCTCAGCGCAATCCGTTGATCGCCGGTCCAGCGGCGCAGGAGCTCCGCTGTCTCATCCTCGGACTCGTCATCGACGACGACCACCTCGAACGCGTCGCGCCCGAGGCTTTGCTTGCAGAGCGCTCGGAGCAGGGCGTCGAGGCGTTTGGCCCGGTTTCGCGTCGCGACCACCACGCTCACCGATGGCCCGGGGGCTTGCGCGCTCACATGTAGCCGAGGAGCTCCATCTGCTCCTCGAGGCGCCGGCGCTCGTCGTCCGTAATCGTCGCCGGCGGACCCGCCGGCGCCGGGAGCTCCCGGGCAGGTTCCTGGCCGTCGAGCGCCCGCCGCAAGCGTTCCACCACGCCGGCCTCGACCTTGGCGCTCGTGAGGGGTTGTGCCTCCAACGGATCGGTTTCGAGGTCGTAGACGAATTCCTCGCGGTCGCGGCGCAGGAGCTTCCAGCGGCCGTCGGTGGCCACGGTCAGCCACGATGCGATGCGTGGTGCGCACCCGGCCGCGAGCCCCCACTCGTCAAGCGCCTGCGGGACGCGAGGATCGGTGGGGCCTGCGGGCGGATCGAACTCGGCCACGGCGAGGCCGGGATCGGCCGGCGCGTCGGTCCACGGATGCGATTCGAGTCCGGTCGCATCCGCGACGGCCCGGGGCAGGCCGACCAGGCTCGACGTCTCCTCCAGCGGCCCGGCTCCCGGGCCTGCCCAGGCGAACGGCACCCGGATCAGGCGGTCGTCGAGGGAGAACGCGTGGCCCATGAGCCCGCCTTCGCCGAGGTTCTCCCCGTGATCCGAGGTCGCGATCACGAGCGTCTCGTCCAGCACGCGCGAGCTGTCGAGAGCCTCCAGGACCGTGGCGAGCCAGTCGTCCAGGCGCCTGACGGAAGCGGCGTAGAGGCGGCGCATCCGCTCGAGGGCCGGGGCGGGAACCTCGAGCGCCCCGGCGCACGCTTTCCAGATCGCGTCGAGAGTCAGATACCGCCGGGCCTCCTGTGCCGCGCGCAGTCGGTCGAGCGGGCCGAGGTCGTCGTAGGGGCGTGGCGGAAGGTAGGGGGAGTGGCATTCGACGAGGTTGACGAACCAGAAGAAGGGCCGGTCCGGCTTGTGCGAGGCGAGCCAGTTAGCCACCACCCGGCCGGCGGCGTCCGCGCCATCGTCGGCACGGGCGCGCAGGCCCTCCAGGGCCCAGCGCGCATTTCCCGGCATCGTCGAAGCGCCCAGGCGGGCCCGGCGCGAGCCGGTGACGCTCACGAACTCCTCGAAGCCGATATCG
>JBHEMK010000033.1:0-12789 GCA_046262635.1 Gaiellaceae bacterium | reverse complement strand
GCGAAAGGATGCGAATGCGAAGTCGTCTCCACGGTATGGCTGAAACCGCTGGATCAATGTCCTATCGGCAACGGTCAGATGCCTAAGCCAGCACGAACGACGCTGGCGGAAGCGGCGGTAGTCGCGGATGCTTCCGTACAGAGGGAAACTTGTTTGCTCGATCTCACGTTCGGTCCGGAGTCTTGCGAGTTCGAACATCGCATGGTCGAGCGCCGAGGCGAGGTTGTGAACAACGTCGCCGATAATCGTCCCGAACCGCAATGGCGGCTGCTCTCGAATCTCGGCGACGACGCTGACATAGTTCTCCCCCGCGTTGAAGTGCATCGACTCGGCGTAAGGCTTGTCTTCCCGCGTAAGGAACGCGGTGGCTTCCGCTGTCAGCGTCTCGAAGTGCTTCAACGCCGCGTCAAATTTCGCGAATGCACTATCGAGGGCGTGCCCCATTGAGCGCTACGCTAACGCCATATGGGCGGGAAGGAGCAAGAGCCGATGGAAGATCAGCCGGCACCTACGCAGAAGACCCCCAAGGGTCTAGAGATCCCCGTGCCGAAGCGCAGGGATCTCATGGACGCCTTCCGCAAGATCGTGGCGCCCGTCAAGAAGCCCTAGACGGTCTTCTCGGCCGCCGTTCCGATCAGGTCGCGGAACATCGTGTTCCCGTCCTCGCGGCGGTTGTAGCGCCACGTCCACTCGTTCAAGTAGCCCTGAAGCCATTTTTGCGAGACGGCGTGATGTGCGCCGCGAACGCCCGACTTGAACAGGCCGAAGAAGCCGTCGATGGTCTGCGTATGCACGTCCCCGTCCACGTAGACGCGGGCGTGATGCTTGATCCGGCGGTGGTAGTAGCCCTTCTTGCCGAGCCGCTCGTACGCCTTGTATTCGTCGGTGAAGATCATCGACCCGGGCAGCACGTACTCGCGCGCCTTCGGCAGGATGGTCGATGCTCGACTATCGGGCACGACCGACGCCTTGATACGCCCGCTCCGCTCAACAGCGGCGAAGACGACGACCTTGCGGTTCCAGTAGTCGGTCTGGGCGTTCCAGCCGAGCGCGGCGCGCCTGCGGCGGTCGGACTCGCGCGGCCGTCCTCCGACGAACGTCTCGTCCATCTCGACCTCGCCAGAAAGCGGCGCAACGTCTTCCGCCATCAGCTCGTTGCGGATTTTGTTGAACATACGCCATGCGGTCTTGTAGTGGACGCCAAGCTCGCGCTCCAGGTGCTTCGCGGAGATCCCGCATCGCGTGCTAGTGATGAGGTACATCGCGTAGAACCACAAGTGCAGCGACGTCGAGGACTTGTGGAAGATCGTCCCGGCGGTCGGGTGGACGTGATGCCCGCATGCGGTGCAAGTCCACGACTGACGCCGCTGCGCGGTCTTGTAGCGCTTGAACGTGCGGCCTTGGTCGCACTTCGGACAGTGGGCCGTTTCTCCGTCAGGCGAGTGGCGGGTGCGCCACAGCCATTCCAGGCAGGCGTTGTCGTCGGGGAACTCGCGCATGAACTCCATGAGGGAGCACGACGACTCGGACGAGCGTCCGCGAGTAGGCTTGAGGCGGTCAACCGGGGGCATCTAGCGCTCCTTGTTGGCAAGAAAGCGCGTTGGGGTGCTACCCGGCGCGCTTTCGCTTTATCTAAGCCAAATTTACAGGACACGTCGGACGGAGCCTCTACAGAGAAGGGACACTTCCCGTCAAATCTCCTGTGACGCGCCGGCAGGCAATCTTCGCGTGTGGAACGACTGCTCCTCGCCTGACCGGCCGAGCTGAGGCTCATCGCCTCAGCACACAGCGTCCACACCAGGCGGGGGTCCCTTCGAGGCTCCACATCAACCTCTTGAGGCGAGCCGAGTGAGTATGCCGCGGGTCGAATTTGAGCCGCGGCTCGCGCTCACGCGAGACCCGAGCGGACACCGGCCAGTACCGCGCGAGGTGAAGCGGGCCGAACGAGACGCTCGAGATCCACGTCCTCCGGGGCCGGCGGAGCGGACGAGCCGGCCGGACCGCACGCAGGGCTGAGCGCCTTCAGCCTGCGGCTCCCCCTCCCCCGACGCGGATCTCTGCTCCTGACCCGACGCTCCCCGCGTACCGAGGAACGACGTCGAGGACGCTCTCGCGAGCACAAAACGCAATGTCCGCTTCGAGTCCGGGCGGGCCGTACGTGCGCGCGTTCAAACCGGCGAGCGGATCCGGGTAGGCACGGGCGACCAGCTCGGCGGCGATGGCGGCGTCGGTCCGCTCACCGCCGAGCAGCGACACGATCCGCCCGGCGCAGTAGGCATCGTCGAAGGCGAACGTCCCCTTGAAGCCGGCGCAGAGAATGGCGACGTCGCGGCCCTCGTCGCGCACGGCCGAGGCGAGCGCCCCGAGGTTGAGCAGGCTGCCGATCAAGACGTCGTCGCACTCGGCTGCGGCCGTCATGATCGCACGCGTCCCGTTCGTCGTCGAGAGGATCAGCGGCTCGTCGCGCCGCGTGACGAACTCGCGTGGCGACGCGCCGACGTCGAAGCCCTCGATCCGAATCGCGTCGCGCTCGCCGCCGAGCAGACCACCGCCGAGTTCGGCCTTAAGCGCCCGCGCCTCCTCGATCTCGGCACAGCAGAAGACCCGCGGAAAGCCGGCTGCGAGCGCTTGGACGATCGTCGAGGTCGCTCGGAGGACGTCGACGACGATCCCGACCGGGGCCGATGCGACCTCGGCGGGGGTGAAGGCGACGTGAACGCGCACGCGGCTACGCTATCCGTGCTTGAGCGCTCCGGAGCTCCCTACCTGCTACCGCCATCCAGACCGGGAGACCGGGCTCTCGTGCTCCGAATGTGGCCGGCCTATTTGTGCCGACTGCATGACGGTCGCGCCGGTCGGGCTACGCTGTCCCGACCACGCCGGCTCGGGGCGCCGGGTGCGCGGTGCCGGACCCGTGGCCAGGCGCGCGCCGCAGCTGCCGATGCGCGGGTCCGCGGCACTCGTGACCAAGGCGCTGATCGCTCTCAACGTCGGGATCTACCTGATCACGGCTGCGCAGGGCGGCGGCTTCAACGCACCCGGCGGCACGCTCTTCGCGAAGATGCTGCTCTTCGGGCCGTTCGTCGCCCAGGGCGATTGGTGGCGACTGATCACGGCCGCGTTCCTGCACGGGGGTCTCCTCCACATCGCCTTCAACATGCTCGCGCTCTGGTGGATCGGCGGCCCTGTCGAGCAGTACCTCGGGCGCGCGCGGTACCTCATGCTCTACGTCGTCTCCGGGCTGGCTGGTTCCGCCGGCGCGCTGATCCAGTCGTCCGCGACTCCCGTCGTGGGAGCTTCCGGTGCGATCTTTGGGATTCTCGGTGCAATGTTGATCCTCGAGTGGCAGGCCACCGGGCGCCTCGGAGGCAATGCGATGACGCTGATCGTGATCAACCTCGTGCTGGGCTTCGTCTACAACTTTCAGGCGGGCGGCAACATCTCGATCGGCGGCCATATCGGCGGACTGTTCGGGGGGATCTTGGGCACGCTCGTCTTCGCCCGCTTCGGTCGCGGGCACGCGGCGTACAGTCGGCTCGGTGTGCCCGGAGTCGCCGCGCTCGTGCTGATCGGCGCAGCGAGCATCGCAATCTCGTACTGGCAGGTCCGCGGGTACGCATAGCGCTACCCGGCGGGAGCGCCGCCCTCGCGTCGTCCCGCTGAACCGCCGAAACTCAGAACAAAAGGTGTACGGGCAGGACGGCGTGCGCCGCGCGGCGAACTGCGCAGCATGTGGCACGGCGTCTGGCACCTGGGCATCCCGGTCGCCGAGAAGGCCGTCAGGACCGCGGTCGTCTACGCGGCGATCCTCTTTCTCATCCGCGTGGCGGGGAAGCGCTCGCTCGCGTCGCTTAACTCGTTCGACTTCGTCGTGCTCCTGCTGCTCTCGAACGTAGTCCAGAACGCCATCATCGGCAACGACACCTCCCTCACAGGCGGCCTTCTCGGTGCTGCGATCCTGCTCGCGCTGAACTGGATCCTGGTCCGTTTGACCTTCCTCCACCCCATGGTCACTCGCCTGTTGCAGGGCTCGCCGACGATGCTCTACAGGAACGGCCGCGTCGACGTCGCTGCCCTCCGCCGCGAGGCGATCACCGAGCTGGAGCTCATCGTCGCGGTCCGTCACCAGGGCATGGAGCTCTCGGATCTCGAGGAGCTCGAGATCGAGCCCGAGGGGGTGCTGAACGCAAGGCCCAAGGCGAAGCCGGGAATCGAGGACGTGCTGAAGAGGCTGGACGAGCTCGAGCGCCGCCTCGGCCGTGCGTGACCGCGGCGACGCGTGATCAGAACGGGGACGCCCCTCCGCTAGGTCCGACATGCGCGAGTCGCTCTCTGCTCGCGTCGCTCCGCGCCGCCGGCTCGGGACGCTGACCGACTCCCCCGCGCCGATGGGCTTCCTCAGGGGATCCTCGGCCGCTTGGGGAACGAGCGCCGTCCATCCTGATCCCGGTCGGCTCCCCGACGCCGGAGGCGACGGTGCAGGACCTCGCCAAGAAGCTGTTCCGAGGAGTTTCCGAGACGGTCTAGATGTAGCGCCGCGCGCCGACGAGCCCGCCCCACCGCACCAGCACCAGCCTGACTCGATGGGCCGAGTCGGGCGCCTCGAGCATCCGCCCTCCGCCGGCATAGATCGTCACGTGGTGCACATAGCTCTGCGTCCCGTAGAAGAGGAGGTCGCCCGGCCGGAGCGCGGCTACCGGCACGCGAAGACCCGAGCGGAACTGCGGATCGGCGTCGCGCGGAATCGTCAGACCGTGGACGCGGAAGACGTCCCAGACGAGTCCCGAGCAGTCGAACCCCCACGACGAGAGCCCGCCCCAGAGGTAGCGGACACCAAGGAATCGCCTGGCCTGGGCCACGATCGAGGCGCCGGACGGGACGAGCGGCTCGCGCGCCTCGCCGGCCGCGAGTGTCCCCTCGCCGTCCGGCGTCCGCACGACCGCGACGTCGCCCGACCACCGCACGAGCGGCAGCCTCGTTCCGTAGCTCAGCGTGAGCGTGCGGCCCTGCACGTCCAGCTCAGTCGTGCGCGCGACGACGACAACGGTGCGGCCGGAGTGGTTGAAGCCCCTTCGCAACTGGGAAACGGGCAGCCAGCCCGGATAGCCATGCGGGTTCTGGGGATCGGGCTCGTCGACCACCGCGACCTTCGCCCATGCGCCCATGCGAGCGAGCACGACGACCGTCTGCCCGTAGAGCGCCTGCGTCTGGACGTGCGAGTCGAGCCAGACACGCAACTGCGTCGTCGCCAGGTTGCGGCTCCACGCGTCCGGATCGACGGGGTTGTCGAGCGAGGGGCGGTCGATCGCCCGCGCAAGGTTTGGCGCTTTCCAGAGCGTCGCGACCGCGACGTCGACGGCGGCGGTCTCGGCGCGCGCGGCGCCCGGGGCGATGACGGCCACGAGCAGCAGCAGGGCGAGGAGTCGGATCGGACGCAAGGCCGACATGATTCCCGTTCCCCCTAACCGCCGGCCGCGGCGTACTCCGTTGCATTCGACTCTTTGAGCGCCGCCTGCGCGGCCGCCAGCCGGGCCAGCGGCACCCGGTAGGGCGAGCAGCTGACATAGTCGAGGCCGAGCTCGTGGCAGAAGGCGACGCTTCGGGGCTCACCGCCGTGCTCGCCACAGATGCCCAGCTTGAGATCGTCCTTGACGCTGCGCCCGCGCTCGACTGCGATCCGCATCAGCTCGCCGACGCCGTCTCGGTCGAGCACCTCGAACGGATTCTGCTCGAGGATTCCCTCGTCGAGGTAGAAGGTCAGGAACTTGCCCTCGGCGTCGTCGCGGGAGAAGCCGAGGGCCGTCTGGGTGAGGTCGTTTGTTCCGAAGGAGAAAAAGTCGGCTTCCGCCGCGATCTCGTCGGCGCGAATGCACGCGCGGGGGAGTTCGATCATCGTCCCGCACAGGTACTCGAGCTCGGGCCCCTCCTCTGCGCAAACGCGCAAGGTCAGCTCGCGCAGCCGGCGCAGCTCCTCCTGGAAGCCGACCAGCGGGTGCATGATTTCGACGAGCGGCACGCGGCCCGTGCGCTCGCGGACGGCCTTCGCAGCGCGCATGATCGCCCGCACCTGCATCTCGTAGACCTCGGGCCACTGCAAACCGAGCCGGCAGCCGCGGGTGCCGAGCATCGGGTTCGACTCGTGCAGCTGGCGGATGCGGCGCCGCATCCGCTCGTCGGTCGCATCGTCCTCGTCGGGCAGGAACTCGTGCAGGGGCGGATCGAGCAGGCGGATCGTGACCGGAAGGCCGGCCATCGCCTCGAAAATGCCCTCGAAGTCGGACTGCTGGAACGGCAGCAGCCGGTCGAGTGCCGTGCGGCGGCCCTCCTCGTCTGAGGCCAGGATCATCTCCTGGACAACGGGCAGGCGGTCCTGGGCCATGAACATGTGCTCGGTGCGGCAGAGGCCGATGCCCTGCGCGCCGAAGCGCCGCGCCCGCTCCGCGTCCTCGGGCGTGTCGGCGTTCGCTCGCACCTTGAGGCGGCGGAGCTCATCGGCCCAGACGAGCAGGGTCTCGAAGTCCTCGTTGATCTGCGGCGGGACGAGAGGCACCTTGCCCACGACCACCCGGCCGGTGCCACCGTCGATTGTGATCGTGTCTCCCTCGGCGAGGTCGTGCGCGCCGATCCGCACGCGCTTGGCCTCGAGGTCGATCGAGAGGTCGTCGCAGCCGACGACGCATGGCTTGCCCATCCCGCGCGCGACGACAGCGGCATGCGAGGTCATCCCGCCGTGCGCCGTGAGCACGCCCTTCGCCTGGATCATCCCGTGGATGTCGTCCGGAGCCGTCTCCCAGCCGACCAGGATCACGCTCTCCCCCGCTTTGCCCCGCTCCTCCGCCGTGTCGGCGTCGAGGACGATTGCGCCGGAGGCCGCTCCGGGAGAGGCGTTGAGCCCCTTGGCCCCAACCTCGAACTCGGCCTTCGGGTCGAGCATCGGGTGCAACAGCTGGTCGAGCTGGGCCGGATCGATGCGCCCGACGGCCTCGTCGCTTGAGATCAGGCCCTCCCCGGTCATGTCGACGGCTGCTCTGATCGCGGCGACCGCCGTCCGCTTGGCCGAGCGCGTCTGGAGCAGGTAGAGCGATCCCTCCTCCACGGTGAACTCGATGTCCTGCATGTCACGGTAGTGCTGCTCGAGCCGGGTCATCGTTTCGGTCAGCTGCTCGAAAGACTCGGGCAGGCGCTGGCGCATCTCCTCGAGAGGCAGCGGCGTCCGAATGCCGGCAACGACGTCCTCCCCTTGCGCGTTGAGGAGGAATTCGCCGTACAGTCCCTGCTCGCCGGTGGAGGGGTCGCGCGTGAAGCAGACGCCGGTGCCGCTGGACTCGCCCTTGTTCCCGAACACCATCTGGACGATGTTGACAGCCGTGCCGATGTCGTCCGGGATGCTGTAGGTGCGCCGGTAGACCTGCGCGCGCGGGTTCTCCCATGACTCGAACACGGCGACGACCGCGCGGCTGAGCTGGTCGCGCGCGTCCTTTGGGAAGTCGCGGCCGGTCTCGTCCCGGTAGATCAGCTGATAGGAATCCGTCAGGTCGGCCAGGTCGTCGGCGGTGAGGTCCACGTCCTGCTGGACCCGGCGCTCACGCTTCAAGTCGGCGAGTGTCTGCTCGAAGCGGTGGCCGTCGATGCCTTCAACGACCTCGCCGTACATCTGGATCAGGCGGCGGTAGGAGTCCCGGGCGAAGCGCTCGTTGCCCGTCGTGCGGGCGAGCCCCTCGACGGCGTCGTCGTTGAGCCCGAGGTTGAGGATCGTGTCCATCATCCCCGGCATCGAGACCGCCGCGCCGGAGCGGACCGACACGAGCAGCGGGTCGACGTCGTCGCCGAAGCGCTTGCCGGTTCGCTGTTCGAGCCGCTCGATGTGCTCTCCCACCTCGTCCATCAGTCCGCTCGGCAGCGCTCCGCCCTGGGCCATGGAGGCGCGGCAGGCATCCGTCGTGATCGTGAAGCCCGCCGGCACGGGCACACCGAGCTGCGTCATCTCTGCAAGCCCGATCCCTTTGCCCCCGAGCAGCTCCCGGCCGCCCTCCGAGGGCTCGTCGAAGTCGTAGACGTAGCGCGCCATGCGCAAACGATGATATTCGGTCCCCGATGGAAGACCGAATCCCGGCGCAGGGCAGAACCCAGAACCGGGAGCTGGACGACCGGGCTCGCGATGTGCTCGAAGCGAACACCCGCAGAGCCGACAAAGACGGCCTCACCTATCGATTCAGCGTCCCGGCGGGCAACCTCTATCCGTTCCAGTGGTTCTGGGACTCGTGCTTCCACGCGATCGTCTGGTCGCGCTTCGACCCGGAGCGGGCGGCCGACGAGCTGCGGGGGCTCCTCGCCTGGCAGCGCACCAACGGCTTCGTCCCGCACGTCGTCTTCTGGGACCAGCAGCGCGTGTCGGTGCGGCCCGTGTGGCATTACCTCGAGAGCCGCGGAGTCCCGCTCCTGCGACGGCCCCTGACGACGGAGTACGTCCAGCCGCCGGTCCTGGCGCAGGCGGTGGAGCGAATCGGCGGCGCCTTCGCCGAGGAGGCGCTCCCGGCGGTCGCAGCCTTCTACCGGTACCTAGCGCGTGAGCGCGACCCCGATGGCGACGGCCTGATCTCGATCGTCGCGCAGTTCGAGAGCGGGATCGACTACAGCCCCGTCTACGGCGAGCCGGCCGGGCTCCACTTCCGTGATCCGTTCTCGATCTACGTCTACGCCCGCTGGGGCGAGCTGGTCAACAAGGTGCTCGGCTTCGATCTCGATCGCATCTTCCGGCTGACCGACCACCATCACGAGGACGTCCTGGTCAACTCGATCTACGGCGACGGCCTGCGCGCGCTCGCACGGCTTGCGACGGCCTCGGGTGACTCCGAGCTCGCCGTGTGGGCGACCCGGACGGCCGACCGTGTGACCGCTGCGCTGCTGGAGCGCTGCTGGGACGAGCGCGCCGGTCTCTTCTTCAATCTCGTTGGTCGCGGCGAGAAGCGCATGACCAGGTGGACCGTCATCTCGCTGCTGCCATTGCTCCTCCCCGACCTGCCGCGCGAGGTCTCCAGCCGCCTCGTCGAGCGGCTGACCGACGAGCGCCTGTTCTGGACGCCGCACCCGGTCGCGTCCGTTGCCCGCAGCGAGCCGAGCTTCAACCGGAACAGCCACGTCTGGGGCGTGCGGCTCATCTGGCGCGGCCCATGCTCGATGAACACGAACTGGTTCCTCGCGCTGGGGCTTCGACGCCACGGCTACCAGAGGGAGGCCGACGAGCTCGCCTGCCGCTCGCGGGCGCTCGTCGAGCGCGAGGGCTTCAACGAGTTCTACGACCCGATCTGCGGCGACCCGGTCGGCGCGGCCGATTTTGGCTGGGCCACGCTCGCGGTCGACATTTAGCTTGAGCCGCGCCTTCGCCGCGCCCGTCTGTCTGCGAGCCATGCCGCGGCGCGGAGGCCCATCCAGACCGGTGTCAGGATCACGTAGAAGAGCAGCAGGGCCGCGCCGAGGATCGTCCACCAGAGCGCCCAGTAGCGCAGAGGCACCCAGCCTTTCTCCGAGAGCTCGCGACTCAGACGGCGCTCGCTTCGTGCTTGCGATCCTCGACCACACGCAGGATGCGGTGGGCTGTCTCCTCAATCGAAAGCTCGGAGATGTCGATCACCGGGCAGCCGAGCCGCCTGTGAACGGCGGTGGCCTGCTCGAGTTCCTCGTAGATTTCGGCGAGCTCCGTGTAGCGACGATTCCGCGAGCCGGCACCCATGGCGCGGACCCGGACGCGGCGGATCTCGAGCAGGCGGCTCGCGTCGATCGTCAGGCCGACGACCTTCGCGACGACGATCTCGAACAGCTCCTTCGGCGGCTCGATCCCCTTGACGATCGGGACATTGGCGACCTTGTGTCCAAGGTACCCGAGGTAGATCGAGAGGGGCGTCTTGGACGTGCGGGAGACGCCGACGAGCACGATGTCGGCATCGTGGAGCCCACGGCCGACACCGTCATCGAACTTGACCGCGAACTCGATCGCCTCCATTCGCTTGAAGTAGGCCGAGTTCAGCGGCGGGCGCGACCCGGGCGTCATCTTCGCCGCCATTCCGGAGACGCGTGCGACGGCCTCGATCGGGTGGCCGAGTAGGTCGCAGTAGTGGAGCTTGGCGCGACGGCAGAGCGCGCGCATCACCTCGCGCATCTCCGGCGCGACCAGCGTGTAGACCACGACCGCCGGACGGCCCTTCATGCGGTTGACGGCCAGGTGGAGGTCGTCCTCGGACTCGACCCGGGGATGGCGGATCTCGACGAACTCCTGGTCTGGGAACTGTGCCTCGAGCGCCTGCACGAGCCGCGCTGCGGTCTCACCCGTGGCGTCGGAGACGACGTGGAGCTCGACGGGCGGTCTGGAGGCCATCCCCGGGGACCCTACCGCGCGACCCGGCCGTGGCTTTCGCGCGGTGAGGGTGACGGCGTCACCTGGGTCGGGTTCGATCTCGGGGCCTGCGTTGACGTTGATCGTCGTACCCGAGGGCAGGGGCGTCGAGGTACATGGGCCGGCCGCGCCGCAGGCCAAGCGGGGCTGATCGCCCCGGGCAGCGAACCGATGACCACGCGGTCGATCCTGGCCTGCCATCGCCGCCCGCGTGCGAGAGCCTTCACATCGAGCCGCACCGGTCGAGCACGATCGCCGGCCTACTCGATCGCGGTGACGCCCGTTTCGAAGGGGCGGCGTGGGCTCGGGCCCGAGCTGCTCGACGGCCTCCGAGCCCGTCGGACGCCGCTTGGCGGTTGTACGGCTGGACGCGAAACGAACTCCCGCGCGCTCGGGCGCCGCGACTGCCGGGGACTTGGGCCACATCGGGAGCCTCGGGATCGGGGAGTCGCGTGTCGGATACGTCCCGACGCCGGCTCGTCGGCTCTGCCCAGTCCGGTCGCCGGCAGGGGAGCGATCGCCGCTCGGCCCGACGGACGATCGCTCGTCGGGGCTAGCGGGGGATCTGTGAGAAATCGCCGAGCAGACCGAGCGCGTCCCGAGCATCCCGCAGCAACCGCAGGCGGTTCGCCCTGACCGCGTCGTCCTCCGCCATCACGAGCACCTCAGCGAAGAAGCGGTCGAGCAGCGGGCCGAGCTCCGCGCCGGCGGCCAGGGCGGCGGAGAGCTCGCCCGCCTCGAGCGCCGCTCGAATGCAGGCATCGGCCTTCGCCACCGCGTCCGCGACCTCCCGCTCGGCGGGCTCGGTGAGGAGGGCGGGGTCGAGGCTGCCTGCGCCGTTCGCGTTTGCGGCAAGCCGGCTCGCACGCGTGTAGGCCGTGTGGAGCGGCCCCAGCTCGTCGTCCGGCAACCCCGCGAGCGCCTCCGCCAGCCGCGCCACTCCGCGCAGCTCACCGGCGCCGGAACCGCGCGCTGCGCGCGTGAACTCGAGGGGAATCTCCAGCACACCCTCAAGCCGCTCGAGCACGAACTCGACCACCTCGTCTCCGAGGAGCTCCAGCCGGATTGCCAGACCGCCCTCGACGGCGAGACGGCACAGGCCAATCGCGGCGCGGCGCAGACCGAACGGGTCACGCGACCCGCTCGGTCGTTTCCCCAGCTCGAACGCGACGCGGAGATTGTCGATCTTGTCGGCCGCTGCGAGGATTCGACCCGCTTCGGTCGCGGGGACCGGGGAGTCCGGGCCCTCGGGGAGGTACTGCTCGTCAATCGCAGCGCACACTGCCTCGGGATAGCCGGCAGCCCGCGCATACTCGCCCCCGATATGCCCCTCGAGATCGGGGAACTCCCGCACGAGCTCCGCCGCCTGGTCGGCCTTGGCAAGCCGTGCGGCCTCACGCGTCGCCTCGCCACCGCCGAGTTCGGCCGCGAGGGCGCCGAGCCGCGCGGTCTTGTCGGCGAACGACCCCGCCCCGGCGAAGAACGTGATCGAGCCGAGCCGTTCAGCGAGCTGCTCGATCCCGACCGTCAGGTCGCGCTCGAACGTGAAGCTTGCGTCGTCGAGCCGTCCCTCGAGGATCCGCTCGTTGCCGGTCCGCACAGCGGCAGGGTCACCGCCGTTCGCCACGAATGCGAAGCGGTTGCCGCCGAGCGGGAAGTACCGCTGGTGGGACTGCATCGCGGTCTCGACGACGCGCGGCGGGAGTTGCAGGAATCGGTCGTCGAACCGACCCTCGAGCACGATGGGCAACTCGACGAGATGGACGACCTCGGCCAGCTTGCCCGCCGGGTCGCTCCAGCAGCCGAGGGTGTCGAGGCCTTCGCGGATCACGCGCTCCCGCTCCCGCTGATCCGGCTCGACGCCGAGCGAGCGCAGGGTGGCGAGGTAGGCCTCCGCCGACAGCACCTCCGCCGGACCGTCGCAAGTGAAGCGATGGCCGTACGTCCGGCCGCCAGTCGCCCGGATCCCGGCCGCCGGCACCTCGATTGTCTCGTCGCCCAGTTTGGCGCACAGCCAGCGAACGGGACGCGAGAAGCGCGGGCCGCCCGCCTGCCAGACCATCGACTTGCCGAAGGAGAAGCCGCCGACGATCGCCGCTAGGCGCTCTGGCAGACGCTGCCCGGCCACGCTGGCGCCGAGGAATCCGTCGCGCTCCTCGAGCTCGTCGACGGAAACGCCGTACCGCTTGGCGAAGCCCGCGGCGGCCTGTGCCCGGAGGCTCACAGGCGGGCCCTTCAGCCACCGCACAGGCGGCTCGGCCGGAACGTCGTCGGCGAGCAGGGCCAAGCGCCGCGGGCCGACGTACACGGCCGCCGGCTCGACGCCGAGGTGCGACCGGCAGAGGGCGTGGAGCTGCACCTCCGCCTCCCGGCAGGCCGAAGCCGGTAATTCCTCGCAG
>JBHEMK010000032.1:0-7122 GCA_046262635.1 Gaiellaceae bacterium | reverse complement strand
CGCGGTGCATGGATCATCCTCTGGGGCGATCCGGAGCCGACCCTGCTCGCCGACGTCGATCCGGGACGAGCCGGCGCCGACTGCATGCCGCTGACGCCGTCCATTTTTTCGATGGCCTCCGGCGGCGAGGTCAACTGGACGTTCGTTCCCGCCCCGACCAAGGGGTGGGCGCAGCGGCTCTTCGGGCAGCCGGATCTGGACCGCCTCTGGGAGACGCTGAGGCCGATCCTGCGGCTTGACCGGGCCGACCCGGAGGAGGCGTGGCGCCAGCACCTCAAGCGGCTGGCCGAGCGGACGGCGGCGCTGCAGGAGCGGAGCTTCGACGCAGTCCACTTCTCCGGCCCCGGAACTGATCTGACCGTCGGCCTGATCCGCGGGGGCCGCTGGCTCTCTGGTGGCCTGACGACAAACTGGGGACGCGACATGATCGTGAACATGCCTACGGAGGAGGTGTTCTCGACGCCGGATTACCGCCGGGTCGAAGGAACCGTCCGCGCGACGCTGCCGGTGCAGCTCGTGGGAGGCGTCCTCGTCGAGGGCCTGCGAATCAAATTTGATGCCGGCCGAGCGGTTGAGGTCGACGCCGACAAGCACGGCGAGATGGTGCGCTCGCAGATGGGTAGCGACGCCGGCGCGGCCCGCCTCGGCGAGGTGGCACTGGTCGACAGGAGCTCGCCCGTCGGGCAGAGCGGGCTCGTCTTCGGCGACGTCCTAATCGACGAGAATGCGCGCTCGCACATTGCTTGGGGAAGCGCGTACGAGTTCGCGGTCGAGGACCTGCCCGAGAGCGGGGAGGAGCGCGACGCCCTCGGCTTCAACCGCTCGGCCGTGCATCAAGACGCGATGATCGGCGGGCCGGGTGTGAGTGTCGACGGAGTCGAGGCGGGCGGCAGGCGCGTCACGATCATCCGCGATGAGGAATGGGTGCTCGGCTGAGCTGAGCTTCAGCTCGGCCCTTCCTCGCGCCGCAGCGAATCACCGGAGATTCAGGCGCCGCTCCCCGCGGGGACTCGGCTCCTGCCGCCGGCACAGAGACGGCGCGAACGGAAAACGCGTCTCGGCTTCCAAAGCGGACGCAGCGGCGGGTGAATTCACACCCTGCCGGCGTCTGGCGGCGACCGAAATGGCCACCCGACGGGTTGATCCTCAACGCTGCTTCGGGTCTGACAACTCGAAATGAACCCGCAGCCTCCCACGCGCGTCCTCTCGCTCGCCTGGAGCCACCTTGTGCACGCCAACAATCGGTTCGCCGGCGGCGGGCACGTTCCGACGTGGCGCCTGTGCGAGCGCAGCAAACCGCTTGACCGGCACCGCCAGCTGCGAGCTCGAGCGCACCCGTCTGCGTGCTCGACGGCGAATGTCGTCCGCGCCGACGAATGGCAAGGAGCCGTACGTAACCCGTTGAGGCTTTCCACTCGGTCACCCAGCGCCGAGTGCGGGTTGAGGAACCGGTGCTGCGGGACGTACCCGACAGAGATGCGAGTCCGTGGCTCATCCTCGACGAGGAGCGGCGCTCAAGTTCGAGTACCTCGACGACCACTTCGGAAGGTTCCCCACCCACGAGCAGGAAACGAGGTCTTGCGGCGCTTCGTAAGCCGCCGGGCGGCCCATGTGCTCGAATGGCTGCTAGGCGAGTGGACTCGACAGCGCAATCGTCCGCTCGTCCTCGTTGTTCTTTGTCCCCCCGGGCCTCGCGGTGGTGCAGCCGCCTTCGCTCGGGATGGGTCAGCTCGAGATCGGACGAGCGCAGGCCAGGCAGCTCGGCGCGCGAGGCCAGCCAGACGTAAGCATTGCGACGACCACCGCCTCGCCGTCAGCCGCTTACCGCGCTCCGGCTCGCTCGCCGCCCAGCGATCAGTTCCTCGAGGGCCGATCACGGCCCGGCATCTCGCTCCTGGCAAGGAGACTCGCCCAGCGGCTCCGGTCGACCCTGGACATCTTGCCCCTCCGCGGACCAGGCGACGGGTCGAAGCGATTCCGTCCGTCCATCTTCACCCGCCGGCGGCGCCAGGGACCTCCAGGAGCCCGATGAGCCGTTCCCATCGCGCCCGCGTCGACAGGACGCGCTCGATCGTCGCTTGCGGATCCCGTGTGCCGTTCGAATCCCGCTAAACTGATGAATCAAAAGGGGATCTACTCACTGCGGAGAAAAATGCTGGAAGGCCGGTGGTTCCAGAAGATCGGCGGCGCACACGTCGTCGCGACGGCGTGTGCCGTCACGATCTGCCTCGCCTCCGCGGGCGGGGCCGGTCTTGCCCGCGCCGGCGTCCAGACGCGACCAGACCCGTCGCCGCTCTGGAAGCAGTTTCCGCTCAACCAGCCGTCCGCTCGGACGCACCCGTTGGGGACGCGTCCGTCGCAGTCGCACCCGTTGGGAACGCGTCCGTCGCAGTCGCACCCCCGGACGGGACCGGCTAGAGCAACCCACAAAGGGTCATCGTCATCGGATCGGTTGCGGCTTGTTCTGCTGATCGCGGCCGGGCTCGGTGCACTTGTCGCCATCCTGTCTGTCTTGTCGGTGAAGGGGATGCTTCCAGCCGGCCGGCCCGTTTCAGACGCTCGCGGCAACCGAGCACGGCGCCGTGCGAACGGGAGGGCCGGCTCGCCGCTCGGTTCGGACTCGCGCTTTGGCAGAAGAGCGGCCCACATGTCCATGCGGGCGGCGGTGTTGACCGGCGCGCGAACGGCGCAATCACGCGAACATCTGGAAGATCTTCCCCACGTGCCCGTCACCGTCGGGTCCGAGGCGGGCGCCGACGTCGAGGGCCGCCCGTCCCGGGCGGCTCCAGCGCCGGCTCTCCCCAACCGACTCCCCGCCCCCAGCCTCGGGACGGCGGCTGACGCCGTCGTGGACGATCAGACCCGCCCTTCGGAGCCCGTCACGACAGTGGCAGACCGGACTGATCGCGCGGGATCCAGGCCATTCCGGAAGGTGCGTCGAGCCGATCTGACCATCTGTGCGACCGCGCTCGGCGCTGCGTGCGCGATCGGCTGGCTGATCCCGCATCTGATCGCGTAGGCGGAACTCGAAGGGCCGTCGCGCCTGCTCGCGACCGGAATGACCTCATCCGAAGCTTGCCGAGCAGCACGTCGCGCCCGCCGAAGGACGACCGTGCTTGCAGAGCCCGAGTCCGAACACGGCCGTCCTGCGACGCGGGAGCTCCAGCCCCGACCACCGCCACGTCGCTCCAGCCCGCCACCGCGCCGGCTTCTAACCTGCTGGACCGGACTCATGCGGCTCCTGAGATCGCGGCGGTATCAGGCGACATTCTCGGCGACCAGTCCGGTTGCTTTGCGCCCGGCGGAGCCAGACGGAACCGCCGAGAAGACCTTGTTCGGCCCCGCTCCTGAGGGGTATCGTCTTCACGCCGCCAAGCTGCTATAAGATACTTAAGGTTTTCTGCGGTTTGAGAGAGCGTCGACACGATGCGGAGCGTGGCGGAAGGGGCGGGGGTTGCGGCTGGCGCATCGCGTCGAGCTGTGCTGCGCGTCGGTCTGGGTCGGGGCGCTCGCGGCGACACCGCTCGTCGGACGGGCACTCGGTCTCGGATCCGCGTCCGCCTCGCCGTCGAAGGCGCAGGATGCGCGCATTTTGCAGCTGGTCCTTCAGCTCGAGTACACGCAGGTCGCCTTCTACGAGCAAGCGTTGCGGAAGGCCTCGCTGCAGGGCGACGTGCGTCTGTTCGCGCAGAAGGCCCTCGCGCACGAGCGAGCCCACCTCGCGGCGATCAAGCAGGCGCTCGGCGCCCAGGCAGGACCGCCTCCGAGCTTCGACTTTGGCCCGGGGGTCGCGAAGCAGTTCGCGCAGACGGCGATCAAGCTCGAGGACATCGCGATTGCGGGCTACAACGGCCAGGCGGCGAATCTGACCTCGGGCACGCTCGCGGCAGCCGCGACGATCGTGTCGGTCGAGGCGCGCCACGCCGCGTGGATCCGAGCGCTCGCCGGTGAAGTTGCCGCTCCCGAGGCCGTCGACCAGCCGATGACCGCGAAGCAGGTCGTCGCGGGGCTCCATCAGATCGGACTGAAGGCATGACCACAGACGGCGCGGAGGGCTTCGACGAGTTCTTGGCGTCCGTCGACCGCGACGGCGCGCTGGCCGAGACGAGAGCGCTGGCCGTCGCCTCGGTTTCCCGTCGCCGACTGCTCGGGTTTGCGCTCGCGGGCGCGGGAACGGCGTTGGTATCCGGTGCCGCGAAGGCGGAGGCAGCGGGCGGCCTCGTTGCCTCGGACATCGCGATCCTCAACTACGCACTCGTGCTCGAGTACCTGCAGGCGTCGTTCTACACCGAGGCCGAGCGAAGCGGCGCACTGACCGGGAAGACCGCAGCAGCAGCGAAGGTGGTCGGCGCGGTCGAGCGCGCGCACGTCGCGGCATTCCGCCAGCTGCTGGCATCGAAGGCGGTCAAGCGGCCGCTGTTCAACTTTGCGGGTACGACCGAGCAGCAGCAGCCGTTTCTGAAGACCGCCGTCGCCTTCGAGGATCTTGCGGTCGCTGCCTACAAGGGGCAGGCACCGTTGCTGAAGTCGAAGGCGGTTCTCGCCTCGGCGATTGGTATTCACTCCGTCGAGGCGCGGCACGCGGCTTGGATGCGCGAGCTCTTCGGGATCACGCCGGCGGTTCATGCCTTCGACCAGCCGCCCTCGAAGCAGAAGATTACCGAGGTCGTCGCCTCGACACATTTCATCGTCGCGTCCCCCCGGGTGAAACGGAGCCGAAAACCAAAGTACACAGGTTGAGCCTGGTCGTTCGTCTGGCGGCGGCTCTGGCACTACTCGTCCCGATCGGCCTCTTCTTGTCCAGGGGCCACGGGGGAGGCGATCGTCGGCAGACGCGGGCCGTGATCGGTCGCCTGCCGGCCGCACCCGCGCCGGCACTTCGGATCGGCAGACCTGAGCGGCTAGGCGGCGGCCGCTACCTCTCCCGCTGGACGATCGTTCGGGCCGCGACGGTGGCACGCAGGGCCCCCGCAGCGAGCTCGCCGGTGGCGGCTCCGCTCGCCGCGACGACCCCGGATCAGACGCCTGCTGCCGGTGCTCGAGACAAGGACGGACACCGGTGGGCGGCTCTGGGTCAAGGTCAGGCTGCCGGTCCTCCCGAACGGCACTGCAGGGTGGGTGCGGCGTCTTTCGCTCGGCGCCTACCAAACCGTCAACACAAAACTCGTCGTCGATCGTCGACGGCTGCTTGCCTCCCTGTACCGGAACGGCAGGCCGATCTTCACCGCGCCGGTCGGTGTCGGAACCGATTCCTGGCCGACGCCGGCCGGGCAGTTCACCGTCGAAGCGAACTGACTCGCTACGCCAGCCCGTTCTACGGTCCCGTCGCCTTTGGGACGAGCGCCCGCTCGGCCGTCCTCACGGACTGGCCGGGCGGGGGCTTCATCGGAATCCACGGCGCGAACGAGCCGCAGCTCATCCCCGGTCGGATCTCGCACGGTTGCATCAGATTGCGCAACTCTGACATCGTTCGACTCGCGGCATTGCTGCCCGTCGGGACCCCGCTGACGATCAAATGAATTATCGAGGGCGGCGCTGCAATCGTCGTTCCCGCCCGACCTGACCGTTCCAGAGGGCTGCTTCAGTTCTCTCGGCGCCGCCATCGGATGCCCACTCTTCGGAGCGGGGCGGTTGAGCTCTGAGAGCGCTCGGTTTCCCGCCCCCGAGGCCGCCGATCTGGTCTCTCGAGCTCCCGCCGCCCGTGGCGGTTCGACTGGCCTTGGGCGGTCGCGCTAGGCTGCGCACAGTGAGCGTGCTCATTCGTTACTGCTCCTCCTGAGGCTATGAGCGCCGGGCCGCGAGTCTCGCGGCCGCCGTGACGGAGTCACTCGCCCTCGAGGCGTCGATCGAACCCGGGGAAACAGGGGAGTTCAGCGTGCGGTCGAACGGGGAACTGATCTTCTCCAAGCAAGACGCGGGACGCTTCCCCGAGGACGATGAGATCCTCGCGAAGCTGCGCGCTACAGCCCCACGTTGAGACTCGGATACCGCTGCGTCAGCAGCGATAGGTAGCCCTGCGTCTGCGCGTGATAGCGGATGCTGAAGGCGAGCAGATTACGCATGCCCTCGGGCATGCGACCGAGGGCCAAGCACACGAACCACGCGAAGAGCGCGACCGCGTACATCAGGTAGTTCATGACACCGGAGAGGATCACCGCGGGCAGGGCGAGCAGGTACCGGAAGAGGACGGTCCAGCGCCCCTGCGCCTCCGGTGGCGCGACACTGAGGTCGATCGGATAGGACCCCTCTACGCCCAGGAAGCCGGGAAACGGGTCGGCGGTAAGGGTCACGTACGCGTAGACGTGGACCTGGTAGCGCAGGAACCGGACGAGGAACTCGTGCAGTCCGGCGGGGACGCGGGCGGTGAAGAGCGCCGTGAACCAGGCCGCGATGATGGCCAGAAACGCTGCGATTCCCCCGAGGCTCATCCAGATGGCGTGCGGGAGCGCGAGCAGGAGGCGGAAGAAGACCGTCGTCCGGTTGCGCCCCAGGTCGTCCTCAACGACGACTCGGATCGGATGATCCATCGCGCCGGAGTGTAAAAGGCAGGGATGCGAGTCAGTACGGCCGTGCTCACAGCCGCCGCCGGCACGGCGCTGCTTGCAGGCTGCGGCAGCTCGCGGTTCTCGCACGAGGAGTTCGTGCTCAAGGCCGATGCGGTCTGCGCGCGCTACAACACGCAGGTGAAGGGGCTGAAGGACCCGCGATCGCTCGCCGAGGTCGAGTCGTACATCGAGCAGGTCATTCCCGTCTACCGCAGAGGCCTGCACGAGCTCATGGCGCTGCGGCCGCCAAAGGCCGACGAGCCGCTCGTTCGGCGCTGGCTCTCGCTTGACCGGCGGATCGAGCGGGACGTCCACGCGATCCTCAGCGCGGTGAGGACGCGGGCGATCCCCTCCGTCAGCTCGGCACTCGAACGCACGGCCGCCCACGAGCGGAACAGCAGGGCACTCGCGCGGCACCTCGGGCTGAAGGCATGCAGCAGGCCATGACCGGGCTCCCCCGATCGATCTGCGGCTGCGGGGGCGGGCGTGGAAGAGGCAGGCGCGCCGGTGACGTCCCAGCGGTGGAACCGGCGCCCAGGCGAAGGGACCCCTGTCGCGGGCCGAGACGGAGCTGCAT
>JBHEMK010000031.1:0-6732 GCA_046262635.1 Gaiellaceae bacterium | reverse complement strand
CCGTGAGGAGGAGCCGCTCGACGAGCAGGCGCGCAGGATCTACGGTCCAACGACGCAGCGACGCTGGGCCTACGCCGACTCGAAGGCGATGGACGAGTTTCTCGCGCTGGCCTACCACCAGGAGCGTGGCCTCGACGCGGTCATCGTCCGGCTCTTCAACACGGTCGGCCCGCGCCAGAGCGGGCAGTACGGGATGGTCGTCCCGCGCTTCATCCACGCAGCACTCGCCGGCCGTCCGCTCGAGATCCACGGCGACGGGACGCAGACCCGCTGCTTCTGCCACGTCTACGACACGATCCGCGCGCTCAAGGGGCTGATGGAGTCCGGGGAAACGAGCGGCGAGATCTACAACGTCGGTTCACAGGAGCGGATCCGCATCCTCGACCTCTCCGACCGGATCAAGAAGGCGACCGGCTCGTACTCGGAGCTCCACTTCGTCCCGTATGACGAGGTCTACGGCCAAGGGATCGAAGACATGTTGCACCGCATCCCCTCGATCTCGAAGGTGCGGGACGCGATCGGGTGGGAGCCATCGCGCCTACTCGACCAGATCATCGCCGACGTGATCGAGTACGCCCGCAGCGCGCCCGTCCTCGTCGAGACGGCATAGCAGGGCTCGCCGCCGGCGCGCGGCAGGTCCGGGCTGCGTCGCCCACGAAGGCTGACCGACCTCGGGGCGAACTACCGTTCCTCGCGTTTCTGTGGAAGGATCCACCGCGTGGCGTGGGAGGGCGGGCGAGCGGTCGTGACCGGGGGTGCAGGCTTCATCGGCTCGCACGTCTGCGATCGATTTCTGACGGCCGGCTATGAGGTCGTCGCCCTGGACGACCTCTCCACCGGCAGGCGCGACAACATTCCGGACGGCGCGCGCTTCGAGGAGATTGACATCGTCGACCCCGAGTCGACCCGTCGACTCTTCAGGCAATTCCGGCCGACCGTGATCTGCCACCTCGGCGCGCAGTCGAGCGTGACCGTCTCGGTTCGGACGCCGGACCGCGATCTCGATGTCAACGTCAAAGGCACCTTCAACGTCCTCCAAGCCGCGGCCGACCACAGCGCCCCGGTGGTCTTCGCATCCACCGGGGGAGCCCTCTACGGCGACGACGCGCCCGTTCCCACCGGCGAGGATGATTTTTTTCCCGAGCCGATCGCGCCGTACGGCGCGTCGAAGCTCGCGGGGGAGGCCTACGTTGCCACCTGGGGCCGGCTGCACGGCATTCCCAACGTGGTGCTGCGGCTCGGCAACGTGTACGGGGCCCGTCAGACACCGTACGGCGAGGCAGGAGTCGTCGCCATCTTCAGCGATCGCCTGCGCCGGGGCGAGCGCCCGACCGTCTACGGCGACGGCAAGCAGACGCGTGACTACATCCACGTCTCCGACGTCTCCAACGCCTTCGCCGCGGCGGCCGAGGGCGCCAGGGCGGGGACGTTCAACGTCGGCACCGGCAGGGAGAGCACCGTGCTCCAGCTCCTGGACGCGCTCCAGGCGGTGGCGGGGACTTCGATCGAACCGACCTTCGAACCACTGCGTGAAGGCGAGTTGAAGCGAAGTGCGCTCGACTCCTCTCGCCTGCGCAGCGAGTTGGACTGGAGGCCCCAGGTTGAGCTCGAGCAGGGCCTCGCCGACACGTTCTCGACCTACGAGTGAATGAAGGCCGTCCCCGCCGGCACGCCGGCCGGGAGACGGTGTCTGCCGACCGGCGAGAAGCTGAACGAGATCTGGCCCTCCGCGCAATCGAGTCCTGTGATGGAGATGCCCGATATCCGTCGCCGCACGGGCTGGATGACCCGGTGGCGTTCTGCCGGCGGCGGCGTCAGACAGCGCCGGAAAGGCACCATCGGCGTGCCTGGGCTCGCCGGGTTCGAGCGGCAGCCCGACCTTGACGGGCGCCTACACGTGCCTAGTCCCGCGCCCGCAGAGCCGGAAAGAGCACGACATCGCGGATCGTCTCAGCGCCACCGAGCACCATCGCGAAGCGGTCGATCCCGAGACCGAGCCCCCCCGTCGGCGGCATCCCATAGGAGAGCGCATCGACGTAATCCGGATCGCCGGCCTCCGCCTCGGCGTCGCCGGCCTCCCGCTCGGAATGCTGGAGCTCGAACCGAGCCTCCTGCTCCTCCGAGTCATTGATCTCACTAAAAGCGTTGCCGAGCTCCATCCCGCCGACGTAGTACTCGAATCGCTCGACGAGCGTCTCGTCGTCGTCGGTCGCGCGGGCGAAGGGAGAGAGCTCGATCGGGTAGTCGTGCAGGATCGTCGGCTCGATCATGCTCGGCTCGACGAAGTGCGAGAGCGCGTGGTCGATCAGTTTGGCCCACGTCGGGTCGTGAGAGACGTCGACCTTCCGCTCCTGGAGCCGGCGCCGCAGCTCGTCGGCGTCACGCGTCCAGAGGCCGTGCTCCGCGAGCGCATCGATGAGCTTGAGCCGGCGCCACGGCGCCTTCAAGTCGACATGGTTGCCGCGAAAGGTGACCGCTGTGCCCCCGGTGACGTCGCGCGCAACCTCCTCCAGGAGCATCTCGATCCGCCTCATCGTGTCGCGGTAATCAGCGAAGGCCTCGTACCACTCGAGCATCGTGAATTCGGGCTGGTGCTTGAAGGATGTGCCTTCGTTGCGGAAGTCCTTGCCGATCTCGTAGACGCGCTCGAGGCCCCCGACGATGAGCCGCTTGAGATATAGCTCGGTGGCGACGCGCAGATAGTAGTCCGCGTCGAGTGCGTTGTAATGAGTCACGAACGGCTCGGCGAAGGCACCCCCGTAGCGCGGCTGGAGGACCGGGGTCTCGACCTCGACGAACCCCCACGCATCCAGACGGCGTCGGATCGCGCTAACGAGGGCCGAGCGGAGGAGCGCCAGCCGACGCGAGTCCTCGTTCATCAGCAGATCGAGGTGGCGGCGCCGGAAACGCGCCTCGACGTCGGTGAGCCCGTGGAAGGTGTCCGGTAGCGGGCTGCGGTTGCGGGCGAGCAGCTCCAGCCCGTCAACGAGCAGCGAGGGCTCGCCGCGGCGAGACCTGATCGGCGTGCCCTCGACGCCGACAATGTCTCCGAGGTGCACGTCCACCTCGCCGGTGCGCTCGAGCGAGCACATGAGCTGGATCCGGCCCGACCGATCGACGAGGTCGAGGAAGACGAGCCTCCCAAGGTCCCGGCGCGCCAGCACACGCCCGGCAAGGCGCACGGAGTCGTCGCCTTGCGCACCGGGCTCGAGTGGCTCCGCAGCGGCCAGGGCGCCCGCTATCTCCGTGCGACCTGGGAAGCGCTTGGGGAGCGACATCGGCCGCGAGTCTAGTCGTGGCCGCCGCGGCCCGACCAGGGAAAGAGACGGCGGCGGCGCCCCGACCGCGGTCTCGCCGGGATCTTCTGGCCGGCCACGATCGCGCCCGGAACGTCCTCGGTGAGCCAGCGCGCGAGCATCTCGTTGCCGACTGCCTCGGCGGCTCCGCTCATGCCGACCTGGCGTACGGTCGGTGCGTGGGCGTCGCTTGCGACGAGATGGGCCAGGCCGTGCTCGATGAGCCGGCGGCCGGCCGCTCGCGGCGTGCGGCCGAGCCTGCCGTCAAGCGACGCGGCAGTGAGCTGTACGAGCGCGCCGGACGCGACGAGGGGCGTTAGGCGGGTGGGGCTTGCCTGGACTTCCGCGTTGCGCTCCGGGTGCGCGAGCACCGTTGTGAAGCCCCTGGCCGCGAGCCCGAAGACGAGGTCGTGGATCCCTAGCGGCCAGCCGTAGTAGGGAAACTCGAGCAAGAGATAGGCGGGATTCCCGCCCAGGCCGAAGCGGCGAAGATCGTCGTCCGGGAGCTCGGGCACCACGTCGAAGGCGAGCTCGCCGCCCGAACGGAGGTCGAGTGCCACCCTGTCGCGCGAGAGCGCGGCGCGCAAATCGCCGAGAAGCCGCTCCATCGTCTCGGGGCTCGTCGGGTAGTCGCCGCGCACGTGCGGCGTCGCGGCGACGAGCGTGGTCCCGTCGGCAACCGCCGAGCGCGCGATCTCGATGCTGGCCTCCATCGAGGCGGCGCCGTCGTCGACCCCGGGAAGGATGTGCGAGTGCAGGTCGATCATCGGGCGCCAGCCTACGGACTGGGGTGCGCGTGTGAGCCCGAGCAGGAGCTGCCCGGTGCGAGAGGGCCAGAGCAAGCACCCGCGCCGCGAGCGCCCTCCCCTCCTCCCCACTGCACGGATGTGCTCGGCGCCGATAGTTGCCTTGAGCGCACAGCGCATCCTCGCGAGGACGACGGCCTGCGCGGCGGATCGGTATGCGTTCGAAGCCGACCGCGAGCGCCGGGCTACGCGGCCTTGATGTCCAGAATCTTGTACTTCAGCGCGCCGCGCGGCGCAGAGACCTCGACGACCTCGCCCTTCTTGCGGCCCATGATCGCCTTGCCCACCGGCGACTCGTTCGAGAGCTTGTGCTCGGCAGGGTCGGCCTCTGCCGAGCCGACGATGTGGTACTCGACCGTCTGGTTGGCGGCCATGTCCTTCAGCCGAACCTTCGTCCCGATCGAGACCTCGCCGGACTTGATCTCCTTCTTCGTGACCACGCGGGCGGCCTTGAGCCGCTCCTCGAGCAGCGCGATGCGGGCCTCGAGATGGGCCTGCTCGTTCTTCGCGTCGTCGTACTCCGCGTTCTCGGCGATGTCCCCGAACTCGCGCGCGACACGGATCCGCTCCGCAACATCCCGACGCTTGTCGTTCGCGAGATACTCGATCTCCTTCTGTAGCTTCTTGTAGCCCTCGGCAGTGAGGATGACTTCCTTCACAGCAGTCCTCCTGACCCTGCATGAAAACACGGCGCCCCGGGGGCGCCGTCGCGGCCGAAAAATATAGCGACACCCCGGGTCGATAGCAATAGTCGGGCTACGATGAAGCTCCCGTGTCCGTGCGTCTCCGTGAGAGCTGGCAGATCGGCCCGGTTGAGGTTGCGACGCGCGTCGTCCTTGCCCCGATGGCCGGCGTCAGCGTTCAGGCCTTCCGGCGCCAGGGACGGCGTTTTGGCGCGGGTCTCGTCTGCTCGGAAATGGTCAGCTGCGCCGGGATCGAGCACCGCAACGAGCGGACGCTCGACTACCTGCGGGTCGGGGGAGACGAGCATCCGCTGGCGATCCAGATCTTCGGCGCAGACCCCCAGGTGATGGGCGAGGCGGCCCGGATGGTCGAGGCTGCGGGCGCCGACCTCGTCGACATCAACTTCGGCTGCCCGGTTCGCAAGGTGACGAAGACCGGCGCCGGGGCGACGCTGCTCGAGGATCCCGCCCGGGCCTGCCGCATCGTCGAGGCTGTGACCGAGGCCGTCGCCGTGCCGGTGTCGGTCAAGATGCGCCGTGGACTGGAGAACGGCTCGCGGGTCTGCCTCGAGATCGGGCCGCGGCTCGTTCAGGCGGGCGCGCAAACGCTGACACTCCACCCTCGCTCTGCCCGCCAGATGTATACGGGCGCGGCCGACCATGCGCTCACGGCAGAGCTGGTGTCGCTCGTGAACGTGCCGGTGATCGCCTCCGGGGATGTGACCTCGCGGGCGAGCGCCCAGGCGGTGCTGGCGGCCACCGGCGCCGCCGCGGTGATGGTCGGTCGTGGCGTCCAGGGCAACCCTTGGCTGCTGCGGGAAATCCTCGGCGAAGAGCCGGCCGAGCCGACCCGGGAGGAGGTGGTCGCCGAGCTCATCCTCTTCATCGGCGAGACCCTCCGGGAACTGGGCGAGCGACGCGCCAGCGGGTTCCTGAAGAAGTTCTACGGCTGGTACCTCGGCCGGGGGCGCTTCCCGCGGCCGTTCAAGCAGGAACTCGTGCAGCTCGCGACGACCAACGAGGTCGTGTTGCGCCTCTACGCCGCCGCGCCCGGCGCGATCGATCTCGTCGAGCGGCTCGAGGCGGAGCTCCCCGAACCGGGCGACGGGATCCTGCTCGGCTCGATGCCGATCTCCATCTACGGCGGGGGTTGAGCACGGGCGAGACCTATCACCAGGGCAGCACGCGGCTCCAGGACCGTTTCGACACGCGCCGCCTCGCCGACCGGATCGAGGAGCGCTTCGTCCGGCGGCGGAGATCGACGCCGACGACCGCGCCTTCATCGAGCGGGTGGACATGTTCTTCTTGGCCAGCGCCAACGAGCAGGGCCGCAGTGCTCGTACAAGGGCGGCGATCCCGGCTTCGTCCGCGTCCTGGACGACGCGGCGATCGCCTTCCCCTGCTACGACGGCAACGGGATGTACCTCTCGATCGGGAACGTCCTCGTCACCGCGCACGTCGGCCTGCTCTTCGTCGACTTCGAGGGCGGCAAGCGGCTGCGCCTGCACGGCGGTGGGATCGAACGATGAGGCCGATCCGCTGCTCACCGGCTACCCGGAGGCGCAGCTCGTCGTGCGGGTTCGCGCGACCGAGGTCTTTCCGAACTGCCCGCGGCATCCATCGCTACACGCTCGTCGAGCGTTCGCGCTTCGTCCCGCGGAGGGACTGCGAGACGCCGGTGCCCGAGTGGAAGTCAAAGGACTGGGCCCGTGACGTGGTGCCTCGCGCAGACCGTTAGCGGTTTCGCCCCCAGACGATCCTGAGTCCTTCGAGCGTCAGGAATGGGTCGAGCCGCCCGACCGTGCGAGCGTGCGGCGCGATCAGCTCGGCAAGCCCGCCCGTGGCGACGACGGCAGCGTCGGCCGCGAGCTCGCGGCGGATCGCGTCGACGATGCCGTCCACCTGGCCGGCGAAGCCGTAGACGAGGCCGGACTGGAGCGCGGCAGC
>JBHEMK010000030.1:0-6925 GCA_046262635.1 Gaiellaceae bacterium | reverse complement strand
CCGACGAGCGATCTCAGGTACGGGAGCGGCAGATCGGCCGGGACCTCGAAGCCCTGCCGCAGGTCGCGCTCGCGCTTCCCGAGGTACGGGATGTCGACGGTCAGCACGACGGCCGAGTACCCCGCCTCGAGGGCCTCGTCGAGGTGCGACTCCGTCAGGCCGCGGTCGGACAGCACGTACAGCTGCAGCCAACGCGGCGCGCCAGGGGCGGCCGCCGCGATCTCGGCGTGCGGGCGGGACGTGATCGTCGAGACGCACATGAGCGTCCCCGCGGCGGCGACTGCACGCGCCGTCGCGAGCTCGCCCTCGGGGTCGAGCATCCCCTGCATCGCAAAGGGCGCCACGAGGAGCGGCATCGACACCTCCGTGCCGAGCACGGCCGTCCGCAGGTCGATCGCTCCGACGTCGACGAGCACCCGCGGCCGCAGCCGCCAGCGTCGGAACGCGGCCACGTTGTCCCGCAGTGTCAACTCGTCTCCGGCGCCGCCTGCGTAGTAGCCCCAGACACCCGAATCGAGCTTCTGCTCGGCGAGGCGCTCGTAGTCCCAGAGGCTGACGAGCTCGGTCACCCTCGGAGCCTATCCCGAGCCCTGCGACCACCTCCCGCGGTGTCGTCTGCCTCGGAGAGCAGTGGGCACCGCGAGCGGCAGCCGGCGGGCTCTTGGCAACCTCGACCCGCAGCTCCTCCGAGATCCGGTCCAGCCGACCGCAGCAGGAGGAAGCTCGCGACGCCGCCCTCGTCGAGCATCCGCCGCGCGGCCGCGACCTGAAGACGCGCTCGCCCGCCGGGGACGGTCGGAGCGGACGTCGCGGACCGTGCGAGCAGGCGGCTTCGACACCCGTCTCCTCGGGTACCTCCTGCAGCTGCCTCGCTCCGCGACCCGGCCGGACCCGGACCCCTGCGGCAGCGGCGGAGACCTCTCCCCGCGCGCCCCGCGGCGGTCGGCGCCAGCATCTCCGGGCCGCCGGGCGAATGCGCGAGCGCGCCTCCGGCAGGGAACCACGCACCGGCGCTTTGTAACAGCGGGCGACACCCGGGGTTTGCACAGGAACGCGAGCCGGGTTAGACTGTGCTAGCACTCGAGAAGGTAGAGTGCCAACTAGTGTCACAAAGTCGTTCACCACAGGAGGAAATGCATGAATCTCCAGCCGCTGGGTGACCGTCTCATCGTCGAGGTCCTCGAGGAAGAGGAGACGACTGTGAGCGGCATTGTGCTGCCGGACACGGCGAAGGAGAAGCCGCAGCGCGGCCGCGTCCTTGCCGTCGGCCCGGGCCCCCGTGACGAGGACGGGGAGTACGTCAAGATGGACGTCGACGAGGGTGACGAGGTCATCTTCTCCAAGTACGGTGGCACCGAGATCAAGCTCGGTACCGACGATGTCCTGATCCTGCGCGAGTCGGACATCCTCGCGAAGGTCGTCGGCGACCGCGAGCTCGCGGGCGCAAAGAAGTAGCTCTTTCCGCGTCCAGGCCCGGCCGCAGGCCGTGTGTCAGCGCGGGTTTCATCCAACGGAGGTAAGAACGGAATGGCTCATAAGGAACTGAAGTTCAACGAGGACGCCCGCCGCTCGCTGCAGCGCGGAGTGGACATCCTCGCCGACGCGGTCAAGGTCACCCTTGGCCCGAAGGGGCGCTATGTCGTGCTCGACAAGAAGTTCGGCGCGCCCACGATCACAAACGACGGCGTCACGATCGCGCGTGAGATCGAGGTCGAGGACGTCTTCGAGAACCAGGGCGCCCAGCTCGTCCGTGAGGTCGCGACCTCGACGAACGACGTCGCCGGCGACGGCACCACGACGGCGACGGTGCTCGCCCAGGCGATCGTCCGCGAGGGCCTGAAGAACGTCTCCGCCGGCGCCAACCCGATGGGGCTCAAGCGCGGCATCGAAGTTGCCGTCGAGCAGGTCGTCGCGAACCTCAAGAAGCAGTCGAAGGAGATCTCGGGCAAGGAGGACATCGCCCGGGTCGCCAGCATCTCGTCGCGCGAGCGCGAGATTGGTGACGTGATCGCCGACGCGATCGAGAAGGTCGGCAAGGACGGCGTCGTCAATGTCGAGGAGGGCCAGACCTTCGGCCTCGAGCTCGAGTTCACCGAGGGCATGCAGTTCGACAAGGGCTACCTCTCGCCGTACATGATCACCGACCCCGAGCGCATGGAGGCGGTGCTCGACGATCCGTACATCCTGGTCGCGAACCAGAAGATCGGCGCCGTCAAGGATCTCCTGCCAGTGCTCGAGCAGGTCATCCAGGCCGGCCGGCCGCTGCTGATCGTGGCCGAGGACGTCGAGGGCGAGTCGCTCGCGACGATCGTGGTCAACAAGCTCCGCGGCACCTTCACGGCCGTCGCGGTCAAGGCGCCGGGCTTCGGTGACCGCCGCAAGCGGATGCTCGAGGACATCGCGATCCTCAGCGGCGCCGAGGTGATCACCGAGGAGATGGGTCTCAAGCTCGAGAACACGAAGCTCGCCCAGCTCGGCAAGGCCCGCCGCGTGGTTGTCGACAAGGACTCGACCACGATCATCGACGGGAACGGCGACTCCGAGGCGATCAAGTCGCGGATCAAGCAGCTCAAGGCGGAGATCGAGACGACGGACTCCGACTTCGACCGCGAGAAGCTGCAGGAGCGGCTGGCGAAGCTCGCCGGCGGCGTCGCGGTGGTCAAGGTCGGCGCTGCCACCGAGACCGAGATGAAGGAGAAGAAGCATCGCGTCGAGGATGCGCTGCAGGCCACCCGCGCCGCTCTCGAGGAGGGCATCGTTCCGGGCGGCGGCGTCGCGCTGCTGACCGCTGCGAAGGCGGTCACGCTCGACGACCTGGACGGCGACGAGAAGACGGGCGCGAGAATCATCCTCCGTGCGCTGGAGGAGCCGCTCCGTCAGCTCGCCCAGAACGCCGGCCTCGAGGGGTCGGTTGTCGTCAACCAGGTGCGCTCGGCCGCCAAGGGCCAGGGTCTGAACGTCGACACGAACGAGCTCGAGGATCTCGTCAAGGCCGGCATCATCGACCCGACCATGGTGACGCGCTCGGCGCTGCAGAACGCCGCCTCGATCGCGAAGAACATCCTCACCACCGAGGCGATCGTCGCCGAGGCGCCCGAGAAGGCCGGCGCCGGCATGGGCGGCGGCGGCGGCGGGATGCCCGACATGGGCGGGATGATGTAGGGACGCGCGGAGGCTGCGGCCCCGCCGCAGGTGAGCGTTACAGGGCAAGCGGGGCCGGCTCAGCCGGCCCCGCTTGCGTCTTCGGGTCGGATTGCCGGGGGTTTGCGCCGGCTGAGGGATCCCCCTGCCCCCGGACGTGAAAACAGCGCCCAAGGGCGCCGTTTTCGAGGGGGGAGGTGGTACGCCCTACGTATCGACTGCAGGGCGAGCCACCTTGACCCTCGTTCGAGTTACGGCGTCGTGTCCCCGTAGATGTCCTGGTCGAGGCCCCCGGCCCTGGGGCAGAGGTCGCTGCTGAACGTGCCGTTCGACTCGCTCCGGCACTGACGGACATCGGCCGAGTCGCCGTCGCCGTCCCCCGCCTCGCGCGGGTCGCCGCCGGCGACGGTGTTGCGCCAGTCGGTCCACGCCCCGTACGAGAAGTCGCCCTGCGATGTCACCCACAGGTAGTCGCCGCCGAACGGCACTGTGCGGTTCGAGAACTGCTCGTAGTTCCCGTTCGTCGTCACGTCGGTGACCCGCACGGCCGGGCTCCAGGAGCCGCCGTTGTCGTGCGAGCTCGTGGCGAAGACGTCGAGCGCGGGGACGGTCGTGCGGTCGGCACAGTTGCCCACCGGCCGCATCGGGCTGTAGCACGGATCATTCCGCGTGTCCCACCACAGCGCATGGAGAACACCGCCGTCGGCCGAGATGTCCGGGAAGAGCTGGTGCCCGGTCGGCTGGTTGTCGAGCAGCCGTGGCGCCGTGTGCGCGCCGGTCGCACCGTCGAGCCGCACGAAGGAGATCGCGGACTGGCTGCCCGTCCCCGGCTGGATCGAGCCGTAGGTCGTCCCGGTCGGAGTCTCCGTTCCCGGCTTCGTCGGGTCGTAGACGATGTAGATCCACTCGTGCGCCTTGTCCAGCTGGTCGGCGGTCGAGCGAGCCTGCGTGTCCCGGCGGAAGAACGTGTAGCCGGACTGGCACGCATTGGCGAAATCGCCGCAGTTGCGGGCGAGGCCGCCCTGCGCGTCGCCGCTCTCTGCCGCTGCCGGATCGTCGGGTGCCGACTGCGGCGGAGTCGCAGCGGGGCCGGCGACGTCCTGCGCATCGTAGGGGGTGAACTGGACGATCGTCTGGCGGCTGCTGAACGTCTGGCCGCAGTCGACCGACTTCACGTACTGGATGGCGTCCGGCTCGTGCCCCTTCTTCGAGGCGAACTGGCGGAAGGTCACATAGACGTGGCCGTTGCCGGTCACCGAGATCTCCGGGAACTGCACGTCGTGGATGCTCGCCGTCAGCTTCTGCGGGTTCGAGAACGTGACGCCGTGGTCGGTCGAGCGGGCGAAGTAGATGTTGACCCCGCCGTTGCCGGTGAAGCGGGACCACGCGAAGTACACGTTGCCGTCACAGGGACCGCCCGTGCGGTCGGCCTCGATCGCCGTCTTGTCGTTGAACACCCCGAGCAGATTCGGGGCGGACGAGCCCCGCTGGAGGACGGTCGTGCCGTTGTACTCCTTCCCGTCAGCGGTTGTGTTCGGCGAGTCGGGGCCGCCCGGATTGCGGTACCGCGCGACGAAGACGTCGCCGAAGGTCTTCTTGGAGCCGGCCGGATCGCCGGACGACTCGGAGCCGAAGAAGGCGCGCCCGTGCCGGTCCCACGCGATCACCGGGTCGCCCGCCGTCGCCGTTCGTGCCTGCGACAGCGCCGCATAGGGCGACGTGTCGTCCGGATACCCGGGGACGAGCGAGCTGACGAAGCTCTGACCCGAGTCGGTCGAGCGGTAGTAGCCGAGCCAGATCGGGCCCAGGGCGAGCGGCGTCCCGTCCGAGGCTGTGCGGTTGTACACCCCGCAGTAGTCGTTGGAGCTGCCAAGCAGCACCCTCGTGTCACGCGGGTCGACGGCCACAGCCGGCTCGTTCTGGCGGCCGTGTGACCGGGTGCACTCGGCAAGTGTGGGATCGGTGTACGGAATCCCGGTCACGAGCGTGTAATCGCTCACGTAGCCGGCCCCGCAGGCGCCGGGATGGCAGTCGTTCGAGAGCCGGACGTCGGTGCCGGGCGCCGATCCCGATGCCGATCCGACGAGCACGAGCGCCGCTCCGGTGAGCAGCACACTGAGCACTTTCCTCATAAATTCCCCCCCTTGGAGTCGAGTAACCGCTCTGCGACGCGAGAGCCTAGCCGGAACCGGCCGGGCGCGCGCGAATCACACTGATCCACCTGGTTTCGACCCCCTCCCGGGTGGGGGCCGGTAGCAGGCCCCTCTGCCCACCGCCCGGCGTCAGAAGCCGTAGCGCTGCTCCCTCCAGTAGTCGGCGTCGTTGTGGTAGCCGTAGCGCTCCCAGAATCCAGGCGCGTCGGTCGTTCGCAGCTCGAGGCTGCGCAGCCACTTCGCGCTCTTCCAGAAGTACTTGCTCGGGACCACGAGGCGGAGCGGCGAGCCGTGCTCCTCGGTCAGCGGCTCGCCGTCGGCCTCCCAGGCGATCAGGGCAGCGTCGTCCTCGAGCGCCGCGATCGGAAGATTCGAGGTGAAGCCCTGCTCGGCATGAGCCACGATGTAGCGCGCGCCCGGCGTCGGCCTCGCCAGGGCGGCGAGATCGCGCCAGTGGACGCCCTTGAAGCTCGTGTCGAAGCGGCTCCAGCGGGTGACGCAGTGGATGTCGACCGTGATCTCCGTCGAAGGCAGCTCCTGCAACTGCTCGAGCGTGAGGGTCACCGGCTCCTCAACCTCGCCGGAGACCTCGAACTGCCAGCGTGAGAGATCGATCTTCGGCACCCCTCCCGCGTGCAGCACGGGCCACTTGTCGGTCAGGTACTGGCCGGGAGGCAACCGGGCCGGGTCGTAGCCCCGCTCGAGGACCTTCTGCTCTGCTTTGGAACGGAAGAGGGGCATTGGTTTCTAGACTAACGAGGATGGCCAGCGTCACATTCTCCGCCGCGCTCCGGCCGCGTGCGTACCTGCGGGTCGCGGGGCCCGACGCGGCCGACTTCCTGCAGCGGCTGGTCTCGAACGACGTCGAGGCGCTGGCGCCGGGCCAGTCGTGCGAGGCGCTCCTCCTGACGCCCAAGGCGCGGGTGATCGCGCCGCTCGTCGTGCTCCGCCGCGCGCCGGCGGACTTCTTGCTGCTGACCGAGCCGACGCTGGCCGAACCGCTGCGCGCCAACTTGACGCGGATGCGCCTGCGCGCTCGGTGCGAGATCGAGTCGGAAGCCCACCGCTCGCTGGTCGTCTTCGGCGGCAAGGGCGGGATCCCGAACAGGGAGTTCGGCGGCGCAGCCGTGGAGCTGCTTGACCCCGTGCTCGAGCCGACGCTCAGCGACGACGAGCTCGAGCTGCGGCGGATCGAAGCCGGGACGCCGCGGTTCGGACGGGAGATCGACGAACGCGTCTTGCCGGCCGAGGCGGGCCTCACGGCGACGCACGTGAGCTTCACCAAGGGTTGCTACCCGGGGCAGGAGCCGGTCGCGCGTCTCCATCACCGAGGCCATGCGAACCGGACCCTGCGCGTGCTCGAGGTGGACGCGCCCGAGCCGCCGGAGTACGACGCCGAGTTGTCGCACGAGGGCAAGGCTGTGGGCCGCGTCACGAGCGCCGCCCGCAGGCGCGACGGCTCGATCGTGGCGCTCGGCTATGTGCGGGTGGCGGTGCCCGACGACGCCGAGTTGGCCCTGCCAGGCGGCACAGCACGCCCGCTACACTGACTCCCCCGGCGCCCGTAGCTCAGGGGATAGAGCGCTGCCCTGCGGAGGCAGAGGTCGCAAGTTCGAATCTTGCCGGGCGCA
>JBHEMK010000029.1:0-9115 GCA_046262635.1 Gaiellaceae bacterium | reverse complement strand
CGGTTTCGGAACGCAGAAGATCCAGGCGACCTCACCCTTGACCTCGTGCGGGACGCCGACCGCGGCCGCCTCCGAGACCTTGCCGCTGCCGATCGCCGCCGACTCGAGCTCGGCCGGACCGATCCGCTTGCCGGCAATGTTGAGCGTGTCGTCGGAGCGCCCGTGCAGGAACCAGTAGCCGTCGCCGTCGATCGAGGCCCAATCGCCGTGCGTCCAGATCCCGGGAAAGCGGCTCCAGTAGGTCTCGATGTAGCGGGCGTCGTCGCCCCAGACGCCACGGGTCATCCCCGGCCAGGGGCGCCGGCACACGAGCTCGCCGACCTCGCCCCGCAATGGATTCCCGTCGGGATCGACGACGTCCACGTCCTCCCCGAGCGCAGGGAAGCCGACCGAGACGGCCTTGATCGGCTCGACGATGCATGTCGCGAGGAAGCAGGCCCCGACCTCGGTGCCGCCCGAGCAGTTGACGATCGGGACACGGCCGAGGCCGACGTGCTCGAACAGCCAGCGGTACGGGTCGGGGTTCCACGGCTCCCCGGTCGTGCAGATCGCGTTCAGCCGGGAGAAGTCCCCGGCCGGCTCGCCGGCCGGAATCAGCGCCCGCACGAGGGTGGGTGAGACGCCGAGCATCGTGACCCGTTCTGACTCGACGAGCCGCCAGAGCCGGTCCGGGGGCCAGTCTGGCGCGCCCTCCGCGAAGACGAGCGTGGCCCCGCAGGCGCCGCCGCCCACCACCGTCCAGGGCCCCATGATCCAGCCCATGTCGGTTGCAAAGTGGATGCGGTCGCCCGCGTGCACGTCCGTCTGGTAGGCGACCTCGCGCGCGACCGAGACGACGAAGCCACCCTGGACGTGGAGCGTCCCCTTTGGCCGGCCCGTCGTTCCGGAGGTGTACGCGATCAGGTACGGCGCCTCCGAGTCGACCTCGACTGGCGGGATCCCCTCGCACCCGTCGACGAGGACGTCCCAGAAGTGGTCGCGGCCGAGCATCATCGGCAGCGCGCCGCCGATCCGGCGCCAGACGACGGTGTGCGTCACGGTCGGCGCGCCGCGGAGCGCCTCGTCCAGGATCTCCTTCATCGGGATCGCGCGGCCGCGGCGGAGCGAGCCGTCGGCGGTGATGACCGCCTTCGCCCTCGCGTCGGCGAGCCGCGCCGCGACCGCGGCAGCGGCGAAGCCCGAGAAGATGGGCACCTGTACGGCCCCGAGGTGTGCGATCGCGTGCGAGGCCACGGCCACCTGGGGCGACATCGGCAGGAAGATCCCCACCGCGTCGCCCTTGCCGATCCCGAGCGACGCGAGTCCCTCCGCGAGCCGGGAGACCTCGGACGAGAACTGGGCCCACGTGAGCGACGTGCGCTCGCCGGTCTCGCTCTGCCAGACAAGCGCCTCCGCGCCAGGGCGCTCCCGCGCCCAGCGGTGCACGCACACGTGCGCGAGATTGAGCTTGCCGCCGACGAACCAGGTCGCCCATTCGGGCCCGCGCGAGTCGTCCAGCACCCGCTCCCACGGCTGCGAGAACTCGATCCCGAGATCGGCGACGAGCGCCGGCCAGAAACGCTCGGGCTCCTCGATCGAGAGCCGGTGCAGCGCGTGGTAGTCGGCGCAGCCGAGGAGCCCCGCAAGACGCGTCACGTTCGCGTGCTCGACGAGCTCCGGCGGTGGGCTCCAGATGAACTCGCTCACATCGGCGCCAAGGGTACGGCCAGCCGTCCTTGACGTGCGGAGCTAGCGATCACTAACCTAGTACTCACTAACGTAGCAACCGGCAAGGAGCAGCAGATGAAGGCACGCCTTTTCGCAAAAGAGAACCGCAAATGGTGGACGCTCGGCGCCGTCTCGTTCGGGCTGTTCATGATGATGCTCGACAACACGGTCGTGAACGTCGCTCTGCCGGCGCTGCAGCGGTCGCTGCACATCGGCTCGAGCGAGCTCGAGTGGGTCGTCGTCTCGTACGCCCTCACGTTCGCCACCCTTATGCTCACGGGCGGCAAGCTCGCCGACCTCTACGGACGGCGCCTGCTCTTCGTGATCGGCCTCGTCGTCTTCACGGCTGCCTCGCTCGCCTGCGGGCTGGCGCCGAACGCCGGCTTCCTGATCGGCGCGCGCACGGTCCAGGGGATCGGCGCTGCGATCATGAACCCGGCCACGCTCGGGATCATCACGGCGACCTTCCCGCCCCGCCAGCGCGGCACTGCGATCGGCATCTGGGCCGGAACCTCCGCCCTCGCGCTCGCAATCGGCCCGCTCGTCGGCGGCCTGCTGACGGAGAAGATCAACTGGAGCTGGATCTTCTACGTCAACGTCCCCGTCGGGATCGTGGCCGTCTTCGTCGCGCTCTGGGCGATCGACGAGAGCCGCGACACCTCCGCGGAGCAGCGGCTCGACGTGCCCGGCCTGCTCTCGAGCGCGGTCGGCCTCTTCGCCCTGACCTTTGCGCTGATCGAGGCGAACAGGCACGGCTGGACGTCCGCGCTGATCCCCGGCCTGTTCGCGCTGTCGGCCGTGGCGCTGGCGGCATTCGTTCTGCTCGAGCACCGGCAGCGGATCCCGATGCTCGACCTGTCACTCTTCCGCAGCGGCACGTTCTCCGGCGCGAACTTCGCGATGCTGCTCGTCGCGCTCGCGATGTTCGGGATCTTCTTCTACAACTCTCTCTTCTTCCAGAACATCCTCGGCTACTCGGCGATCCAGACCGGCGCGATCTTCCTGCCGATGACGCTGCTGATCATCCTGATCGCCCCCCTGGCGGGTCGGCTCACCGACCGCGTCGGCGCCCGCTGGCTGATCGGCGGCGGGATGAGCCTGGTCGCGCTTTCGCTCGTGCTGTTCGCACAGCTCGATCAGGGCTCGAACTTCTGGAACATCCTTCCCGCCCTCCTCGTCGGCGGCGTCGGGATGGCGCTGACGATGACCCCGACCACCGCGGCCGCGATGGGCTCGGTGCCCGTCGACCAGGCCGGTGTCGGCTCGGCGGTGCTGAACTCGTCCCGCCAGGTCGGCGGTTCGATCGGGATCGCCCTGATGGGCGCGATCGTCGCGAGCTCCGTCAGCGTCGGCCCGCGCAGTCCCGCGTTCGGGGCCCAGTTCGTGCACGGGTTCCACCACGCGCTCTACGCCGCCGCGGGGATCGCGTTCGCAGGCTCGCTCGTCGCGATCGCGACCGTGCGGAAAGTGCGCCATCCTGAGACCCGTGCCGTGCCGGAGCCGGTCGGGGCGTGAGCTCAGCGCCGACCCGGCTGCCGGCGGCCGAGCGGCGGCAGGCCCTGATCGACGCTGCGATCAGGCTCTTCGTCGCCGGCAGCTATCGCGGCACGACGACCGCCGACATCGTCAAGGAGGCCGGCGTCTCCGAACCGATCCTC
The DNA here is from genome assembly GCA_046262635.1 of Gaiellaceae bacterium. Lineage (GTDB taxonomy): Bacteria > Actinomycetota > Thermoleophilia > Gaiellales > Gaiellaceae > JBHEMK01. The sequence goes on along the minus strand of JBHEMK010000029.1, from coordinate 5,750 downwards.
TATCGCCACTTCGCCTCGAAGCGCGAGCTGTACCTCGCCGCGGTCGAGCACGTCTGGTGCGAGGTGCGCACGAGGTGGGAGGAAGTGGTGGCCACGGAGCCGGAGCCGTCCCTCTGGCCGGAGCGGATGTCGCAGTCCTACGTCTCGCTCATGAGCACGAGGTTCGTGCTCGCGGAGCTGTGGGTTCAGGCGCTGACTGAGGCCGGCGAGGATCCGGAGCTGAGGAAGTACCTGCGCAAGCACCTGCGCGAAGTGCACGACTTCATCGCGGACTTCATCCGCCGCTCGCAGGAGGCCGGCGCCGTGCAGCGGGACCGCGATGCCGACGCCGAGGCGTGGATCTTCCTCGCCGGAGGCGTGCTGGGAACGATCGGCAAGCGGATCGGGCTGCTCGGAGACGACGACTTCCGGCGGATTCGGGAGGCTCGGCTGGAGTGGCTGACGGGCCGAAAAGCGGCCCGGAATGAACGGGGCGACAAGCGGCCCGGAAATGAGAAAGGGCCCCGGCTGCGGCTCCGGGGCCCTTCCTCGTAGCTCGCCGCTGCCGGAGAGCTTCGGAAACGTGGCTCTGCGGCCCAGCCACGCATCCAATCTCACTCGCCGGTCTGACGGCGCGCCGCCTGCAAACCAGAGCCTGGCGTCCGGCAAGGCTGCAAGGTGGCCTCACTATAGGAGTCGAGCCCGAATTCGTCAAGTGCATCGGTCAAGTGATATTCTCGCCTCCTACTTGACTGCATCGAGCCTTGGACATGCCCTTTTCGGGGGATGGCCGACCGGACGGAGTTGCGGTTTGGTGAAGTGTGAGATTCACTCCCAGCACGACCGCCGCACATGAGCCGTGAACTTCGTACCCGTAGTCGTCAGCAGCCCGCCAATTCCGGGCTGCGTTTGGGCGAGCGCCTCCGCCAGCTGCGTGTGGCCGCAGGGCTGACCCAGAGCGGGCTCGCGGGCGAGCGGTTCTCGAAGGAATACGTCAGCCAGATCGAGCGGGGCAAGACCCGACCCACGCCGGAGACGATCGAATGGCTCGCCTCCAGGCTCGGCGTCGACTCCGGCTTTCTGGCCAACGGCGTCTCGACCGACGAGCGTGGCCGCCTCGACGCGGCGCTCGCGCGCTCCGAGGCCCTGCTCGAGGCCGGTCGCAACGACGAGGCGCTGGCGGAGTACGACCGGCTACTGTCGCCCGTGCGGGCGACGGGCGTGGCGGAGCTCGAGGTCCGGGGGCTGACCGGCCTCGGTCGGGCCCAGATGCGCACGGGCGCGCTCCGGCCGGCGCTCGAGTCGCTGACCCGCGCGCGCGACATGTCGGAGGCGCCGACCTTCTCCGACCTGGAGCGCGCCGAGGTCCTGCACGTCCTCGCAGCCTGCCGCTTCCAGCTTTCGAGCACCCAGACCGCGCTTGCGCTCTTCAACGAGGCGCTGGCGCTTGCCGAGCGGTCGGGCATGCCGTGCGACTCGCTCCGATCGAACATTCTCGCCTGGCGGTCGCGCTGCTGGCGGAGCCAGCGCGACTACGAGGCCGCCCGCGAGGATGTCGAACGCGCGCTCGAGCTCGCTGAGGCCGCCCGCGACCCGCGCACGATCGGCGAGGCCTACTTCCAGGCTTCGATTGTCGCCGACCGCGAGGGTCACTGGGTCCTGGCACGCACGTACGCCGAGAAGGCGAAGGCTGCTTACGAGCTGCTCGTTGACCAGACGGCGGTCGGACGCCTCACCAACAACCTCGGGATGCTCCACTTCCTGCTCGGCAGGCCGGAGAAGGCGGTCGAGCAGCTGAAGGAAGCCTTCCGGATCGCGCTCGACCTCGGCAACGACGCCGACGCCGGGCAGGCGGTCAATTCGCTCGCCCAGGTGCATCTCCGCACCGGCGATCCGCTGCTCGCCGAGGAGCAGGCGCGCCACGCGCTGAAGCTGCTCGGCGGCCACGAAGACTTTCTCAACGAGATCGGCAACGCCCAGCTCGTGCTCGGGCGGGCGCTGCTGGAGCAGGGCCGGCTCGATGAAGCGGAAACCGCGTTCAAGGCTGCGGATGCCGACTTCGAGCAACTCGGCTGGGCCAGCCTCCGTGCCGGGGCCTGGGTCGCCAGAGGCGATCTCGCTGCCGCTCATGGTGACGACCGGACGGCGGCGCGGCTCTACCGCAACGCCGCCGAGCTCCTCCAAGACGTCAGATTCTAATTGGCTCGAGAGGGGGTGACTCCGTGACCCAAGCACGCCTCATCTATCTGTTGCTGACGCTGGCAATGCTCGCCCTGGTGCTCTCAACGTTCCTGCCGCTGGGCGGTTCCGAGGGAGGACCGATCTAGGAATCCGAGCAAGGCGCGCACCGGGACCATGAATTCGGTCGGTTTCCGGCGCGGGTTTCGCTGAAATGATGCGCCAGTGGGCGCACGTATACAGCGCGTTCGACGCGCGCTCCACGTCACGCGCGTCGCCCGTCGCTCGGGCATCCGCCGCGTCCTCGGCGAGGTCGGCGTGCTCGGCGACCGCGAGGCCACGCCCGAGGGTGCACAGGGGTTCCGGCAGGCGCTGCAGGAGCTCGGGACGACGTACATCAAGCTCGGACAGCTGCTGTCCTCGCGACCGGATCTGCTGCCGGATGTCTACATCGAGGAGCTCGGGCAGCTCGTCGACCGGGTGCCGCCGGTTCCCTTCGCCGAGATCGAGCGCACGATCGACGAGGATCTCGGCCGCGACGTGTTTGCGCGAATCGATCCAGCGCCGCTCGCGACGGCCTCGATCGCCCAGACGCACCGTGCGCTGCTGAGGAGTGGGCGCGACGTCGTCGTCAAGGTGCGGCGCCCCGGCATCGTCGAGCAGGTCGCGCTCGATCTCGGCGTCCTCCGCTCGACGGCCAAGCTGCTCGAGGGCCACTCGCAGGCGGCGCAGCTGCTCCAGGTGGATGCGCTCGCCGACGAGCTCGAGGTGCACCTGCTGGAAGAGCTCGACTTCGTCGAGGAGGCCCACAACGCCGAGCTGATCGCCACGCTCGTCGAGGAGTACCCGGACATCGTGGTGCCGCAGGTCATCCATCCCTACGTGACCGAGCGCGTGCTCGTTCTCGAGCGGATCGAGGGCAGGAAGGTCGGCGCCGACCACGGCCTGGCACTCGAGCGCGCACAGGAGCTCGCCGGCCAGTTCTTCCGCGCCTACGTGCACCAGGTGACGGTCGAGGGGGTCTACCACGCCGACCCGCACAGCGGCAACGTCTTCCTGACCCAGGACGGGAAGCTGGCGTTGCTCGACTTCGGCCTGCTCGGCCGGCTTGACGAGGACACGCGGCGCGGGCTTTCCCTGCTCCTGCTCGCGATCGCGCAGAACCGGGCCGACGATGTCGCCGACCTGATCCTCAGCCTCTCGCTGACGACGGTCGACTCGGACCAGTCGGCGTTCGTTCACGACGTCCGCCGCAAGCTGCCGCGCTTTCACTGGCGGCCGCTCTCCGGCATCCGCGCCGGCGAGTCGCTCGCGGACCTGCAGCGGATCGCCCTCCGCTACGGGATCCGCCTGCCCGCGAGCTTTGCCCTCGTCGGCAAGACCCTCGCCCAGGCGGACGCTGTCGCACGGACGCTCTTTCCGGAGCTGGATCCGATCGCGCTGCTCGAGGAGGACGCCCTCGGCGTGATGCGCGCGGAGGCGGAGCGCCAGCTCGAGCCGGCGCGGCTCTTTTCGTACCTCTACACCCAGTTCGACCCGGTCACGCGGATGCCCCGCCGGCTCAGCCACGTCGTCAGCGAACTGGAGCGCGGATCCCTGAAGGTGGGAGTCGTGCCGACCGGTCTCTCGGACCTCGAGCACGTCCTGGGCTCGGTCAGCAACCGGATCGGCGCCTCGGTGATCGTCGCGGCGCTGCTCATCAGCTCGGCGCTCGTCGCGCGCGTGCACGACCTGCGCTGGTATGCCTTCGGCGGCTTTTGCGCCGCTTTCGCGCTGGGCCTCTACCTGCTCTGGAAGATCATCCGCACACCGGGCGAGCTTTGACCAGGCCGGGTCGGTCCTGAGATACTGCGGTTACTTCAAAAGGGAAAGGAACCCGACGCTGATGGCTGAGAACGGCTATGCGAAGCCCGTGCTCGTCGGCACGGAGTGGCTCGCGGGGCATCTCGACGACGAGCAGGTCGTCGTCGCGGAGGTGGACGAGAACCCCGACCTCTACGACGAGGGCCACATCCCGGGCGCGGTCAAGCTGCACTGGAAGGATGACCTCCAGGACCCGGTCGAGCGGGACGTGATCGAGAAGAGCGCCTTCGAGCAGCTGATGGGCTCGCGGGGGATCGCGAACGGTACGACCGTTGTCGTCTACGGCGACAAGAACAACTGGTTCGCCGCCTACGCCTACTGGTACTTGAAAATCTACGGCCACGAGGACGTCCGGATCCTCGACGGCGGTCGCCAGAAGTGGATCGACGAGAGCCGGGAGCTCACGACCGACACCCCCGCGCCGGCCTCGGCGAGCTACAGCGCGAACGAGCGCGACGAGTCGATCCGCGCGCGGCGCGACGTCGTCCTCGCGAACCTCGGCGAGGACGGGATCGAGCTCGTCGACGTCCGCAGTCCGCAGGAGTACTCCGGCGAGCTGATGGCGCCGCCCGGGTACGAACAGGAGGGAGCATCTCGCACCGGCCACATCCCCGGCGCCCAGTCGATCCCGTGGGCCCAGGCCGTGCGCGACGACGGGACCTTCAAGACGGCCGCCGAGCTGCGGGAGCTGTACGAGTCGAAGGGCGTGACGCCCGACAAGGCGGTGACGGCCTACTGCAGGATCGGCGAGCGCAGCGCGCACACGTGGTTCGTGCTCCGCGAGCTGCTCGGCTACGGCGACGTCAAGAACTACGACGGCTCGTGGACCGAGTGGGGCAATCTCGTCGACGTTCCGATCGAGAAGGTCTAGGTGTAAGTCCCAGCAGCGTTGTTCGTCCGACCTGCCTTGGAGGGCTGGTGGTTGCGAAGGCCATCAGCGACTCCAAGGAGGTCGGACGGTGATATTGGATCGCAACGCCAGGACGTGCCCGCAGTCGAGGCGGCTGCTCGTGGAGCGGGTGCTTGTTGAGGGCTCGTCGCTGGCGGCGGCGGCCGAGGCCGCCGGCGTCAGCGAGCGCACCGCCTGGAAGTGGGTCGACCGGTTCCGCCGGGAGGGCGAGGCGGGTCTCGAGGATCGCCCGTCGGCGCCGCGGGTTGTGCCGGCGCGGACGCCGGCTGAGCGGGAGGAGCTGATCCTGTCGCTGCGCGAGCTGCGCTTCACGAGCCGGAGATCGCCGAGACGCTCGGGATGCCGCTCTCGACCGTCGGGGCGGTACTCGCCCGGAACGGGCTGGGGAAGCTGCCAAGCCTGAAGCCTGACGAGCCGGCCAACCGCTACGAGCGGCCACGGCCGGGCGAGCTCGTCCACATCGACGTGAAGAAGCTCGGCCGGATCGGCCGTCCTGGCCACCGCGTCAACGGCGACCGCACGACCAGGACGCGCGGGATCGGCTGGGAGTTCGTCCACGTCGCCGTCGACGAGGCGACTCGGCTCGCCTACGTCGAGCTGCTCGACGACGAGAAGGGCCCGACCGCGGCCGGCTTCCTCCGCCGAGCCGTCCGCTTCTTTGGCCGCTGGGGGATCCGGGTCGAGCGGGTGCTGACCGATAACGGCCCCTGCTATCGCGCCGTCGTCCATGCGCTCGCCTGTAAACGGCTCGGCATCCGCCACCTGCGCACGCGGCCCTACCGGCCACGCACAAACGGAAAAGCAGAGCGCTTCATCCGCA
>JBHEMK010000028.1:0-8262 GCA_046262635.1 Gaiellaceae bacterium | reverse complement strand
CAGCTGATCGACCGGGACGCGAACGGCGTGCAGCTCGCCGTCAACGTCAAGGGCGAGGCGATGCTCACCTATCGCGTCGCCGGGCTGCTCAAGCACGTGCTGGTCTGGGGTGCGGTCGGCGCGCGGCAGCCGTCGGAGAGCACACCGCAGGTCAAGTTCGAGAAGGACTACTCGGGCGGCTGGGGCCGGTACCACAGGGTCTACTGGAAGACGTTCGTGTCCGGCTGCCGGGCCTACGACGGCCCGACACTCCCGAACGTCGTCGCTGCGTGCAAGGCTCCGGACGGCTCGTACTGGGCCGCGCAGAGCTGGGCGCAGCCGCTGCCGGATCTCGGTTTCATGCCGTGGCGCGCCGACCTCTCGGCGATGTGGCTCGAGCTGTCGCACTGGACTGGGCCGGTCGCCACGTTCGAGTTCGGCGACGGCTGGGTCTACGGCGGGCGGTTCCAGGAGCTCTTCGGGCGCTACACCTACCAGGGCCGGCCGGTTTACGGTTTCGGGACCACGAGCGTCGGCGCTCCGACCGACAACTACGGCCGCCTGATCTACCTCGACACTCACAACTCGGCCTACGGCCCCGGCTGGCGGCGCGAGAACTCCTTCGTGCCCCACAACCCGACGGGTACGTTCTGCTACGGCTTCTTCCCGTTCGACCCGACCAAGGGCGGCTACATCCATCCGCCCGGCGAGACGGCGATGCGTGGCCCCGGAGTTGGCGACGAGTACCGCCTCTTTGCCGAGGGTCCGGGCGTCACGCCCGACGTGACCGCCTCCGTGGCGGCGCTCCACCCGTTCGACCGTTCGAACCCCGAGGACGTCGCCCACCAGTCGAGACAGGCTGCGCAGCTCGCGTCGTACGGCGACAAGAGCTGTCGCAGCGGCCACTAACACGAACCGGCGAGCAGCTCCCGCAGGCGTGCGCCGTAGCGCGGTGCGGTCGGTTGGTCCTCGTGGCGGAAATAGACGTACGCCGGCTGCTTCAGCGCCCGGACCCGCTCGGCCAGCGCGGCAAGGTCGTCGTCGGAGTAGGGTGGCTCGCGCAGGCGCATGTAGCGGAAGGTCGCAGGGGTGTCGAGATCGCCGACCCGGACGGCGCCTGCGGCGGCGAGCCGGTCCTCCACGCCGTCCCAGGAGGCGTGCTGGAGGTCGAAAGCAAGCCGCAGGGCGGGGTCCAGCGAGCCGAGCAGCAGCTCGAGCATCCCGTCGTCACGTACGCTCGTCAGCACGACGCGCACCGGGCCGAGCCGGTCGCCGAGCGCCGTCACCCGTTCGGAGAACTCGCCGACGACCTGCGGCCGGTTGCCCGGCAGTTTGACGGCGAACTCGAAGCCTGACGGCGTCTGCTCGGCCCAGCGCCGGAACTGCTCCGCGGCGGGCAGCCGGTAGCCCGTCGTGTTCAGCTCCACCGTCGAGAACCGGTCCGCGTAGTGGCGGAGGAAGTCTTTCGAGTCCATTCCGGCCGGGTAGAAACCCGGCTTCCAGGATGGGTACGACCAGCCGGATGCTCCGACCTGGGCCCGGGCTAGACTCGATTGCTGGGTGGCCACGACCGACAGAGTGATAGCCGACGGCACGATCCAGGTGCTCGACCACGGCTTCGTCCGCCTGGATGCCGCGATGGCTGACGACCTTTCGGTCGCAAACGCAGCGCGGGTCAGCTTCGCCCGCCGCAAGGAGGCGCTGGACGAGGCCGACGAGGGTCTGATCCGCTTCCTGATGCGGGATCGGCACGGCTGCTACGACGACGCGTCGGAGGTGTTGACCTCGACCGGCTGGAAACCGTGGCCCGAGGTGACCGGGGCCGAGATCTTTGCGACACGATCGCGAGACGGGCGGCTCGAATATCAGTCTGCGCTGCGAGTCGTGCACAAGGAGTACCGCGGCCACATGATCGGTTTCAAGGGGCCGGGCGTCGACATGCTCGTGACGCCTGATCACCGGGTGCTCGCTGCGCCGACGTGCACGCTGGAAGTCGACGAGCGATCGTCGGTGTCCCTCGTCCCGGCGCACTCGGTCCTATGGCGGCCGCACCGCCACGTGACGACCGCTGCTTGGCAGGCTCCCCACGTCGCCTGGCTCTCGCTCGACGGGTTGCAGCTGCCCGCAGAGCCGTTGCTCGCTCTGCTCGGGCTCTTCATCGGCGGCGGCCGACTCTCCGGATCGAGCACCGCCACATTCCGGCCGAGGATCCCGAGGCAGATCGCCTTCCTGCGGCGGGCCGTTCACGACAGCGGACTCGAGTTGCGCGAGTGCCGGGACGAGACGTATGCCGTTCCATTGCCTCCCGAAGTGCGAGTGCTGTTCGCGGAGTGCTCTGGCCGGGCGAACGAGAGGGTGATACCTGCCCGCGTGCTCTGGCTCGGTGCCGGCCTGCTGGAATCGCTGCTCGAAGGTCTGACGCACTCGGAGGTCGCGACGCCCGCCGCGGCCGACGAGGAGGGCGGGCAGACCTATGTGACGCCGGGCAGGTTGCTCGCCGACCAGGTGCAGGAGCTCGCGCTGAAACTCGGTCGAACGGCGTCTCTTCGTGCGCATGTCGCGCGGCCCGGTGACGGTCGGCAGGGCCCGTGGGACCGGTGGCTCGTGAGGATCGACGACCCGTGCGATCGGACTCCGGAACTGTGCGCCACCCGCGAGCAGGCCCTTTCGCAGATGGGTGTCGAGACGTACGACGGTGCGATCCATTGCGTGGAGGTCCCAAACCACACGCTCTACGTGCGACGCAACGGCTGTGCCGTTTGGAGCGGGAACACGCCCTTCGAACACAACGCCCTCCGCTTTCACATCCGGTGCCCGATCTTCGTGGCACGCGAGTGGTTCCGACACCGGATCGGATCCTTCAACGAGTTCTCGATGAGGTACGCGAAGGCCACCGACGACTTCTATCTGCCCGAGCCGGAGGACGTGCGTACCCAGGTCGGCAAACCCGGGGCGTATACGTTCGACCCGGTCGCGCCGGAGCTCGCGGAGGAAGCGCGCGACGCCATGCGCGAGCTCTACGAGCAGGCGTTCACAACCTACGAGCGGCTCGTCGAGAAGGGCGTCGCCCGTGAGGTCGCGCGCGCCGTGCTGCCTGTCGGCGCCTATACCGAGTTCTACTGGACTGTCAACGCGCGGGCGTTGATGAACTTCGTCTCCCTCCGCGCGGCCGAGACGGCGCAGCGCGAGATCCGCCGCTACGCCGACGCTGTCGAGTCGTTCCTGGCCGAGCGGATGCCGGTCACCCATGCCGCCTTCGTCGCCGGCGGCCGCGTCGCTCCGTAGCTACCGCGCAACGATCAGTCGGGCATGACGAACGGTCTCGTCGCCGTGGATGTCGTTCAGGTCGAACGTGACCGTGTACGACGCACCGGGCGTCGGCGTGAACGTGAGCGGGACGCGGATCTGGCCACGGGTGTCGATCACCGCGGTCGGCTGGGCGACACCCACGAGCAGTCCGGCCGCGTCGTAGATCCGGTAGGTCATGCCCAGGGGCGGATCGCCCGGCAGCTTCCGCGCTTGGAACTCGAGGACCGAGATCGGCACGGCCGGGTTCGGCAGCGCCGGGATCACGAGCGTCGGGTTGGCGGGGTCGTACTGCGAGGCGACGCGGGTGAAGGTCGCGAGCGACGGCTTCGGCGCACCCGTCTTCGAGATGAGGCCGCTCTGCCACCGCTCCCCGGCGCTGTCGTGGAAGATGTACCAGACGAACATCTGGACATCGGGCACGGCGAGCGCGGCGTTGATCGACCGTGGCAGGTAGCTCGCCTGCTGTCCGTAGCTGAGCGCGCCGGGATGCTCAGGCGCCGTCTGGTACGCGAACTCGGTGATCCAGAGCGGCACGCGCGTGCGTGCGAAGTCCTTGCGCAGCGCCAGCTCGAGCCTCGCCAGGTCGCCGATGCCGGCGTTCGGCCAGCGGAAATGGGAGGTCGGGCCGCCGCGGAAGCCGTCGGCGTAGGGGTGGTGCGCCCAAGCGTCGAAGATCAGCCGCGGCCGCACCTTCGAGAGAAGCTGCGCGAAGCGGCCGGGCGAATGGCTCGCCTGGGCCAGCCCGCGGGGTTTGTCGCTGCCGCGTGGTGACGTGTCGCCAATCGCAACCTGAGCAGAGCGGTTTGCCCGCTTGATCGCGCGGACGCAGGAGCGTGCCATCCCGGCGTACAGCTTCGGGCCGAGATCGGCGCCCTTGGCGGAGAATTGCGGCGCGAGGAACTGGTTGAGATTGGGTTCGTTCCAGACGCTGTAGAGGCCGACGAAAGGCTGCGGCCCACGGCCGGAGTAGCGGCTGGCGATTGCCGAGCAGAAGGAGCCGAGGGCGGCCGGGTTCGGGGCTGCGTTCGGCCGGTGGGTCGCGCTCGCCCACCTCGGCGTCCCCCAGATCGTGAGCAGGACGCGCATGTTCCGCTGCTCGGCCTGCCAGACGAGGTCGTCGAGGCCCTGGAACTGATAGGCAGGATCGGCCTGATTGGCGGGCGAACTCGGCCGCGTCGGTGCGACCTGGCTCCAGTTGGCGATCACGCGGATCACGCCGGCGTGTGCCTCGGAGGCCGCCTCGAGCAGCGCGAGGCGGTTCGGGCCCCAGAGGAAGCTCGATTCGTCCTGGAAGCCGATCAGGACCGGGCGTGGGGGCGGCGCCGCTGTCGCAGCGGCTGCCGCGACCAGCGCCAGGAGCGTGAGCACGATTGCGGTCCGGAGCCGGCGAGGAGTCATGCCACCACCGTAGTTCGCCCGGCGGCCGGCTTGCCCTGCCTCGAAAGAAGACTTACAGCAAGTTGACGAAGCGCTTACACGCGGCGGGCGAGAGCGCTGAGCCGGCGGGTGTGCTAGGTCGTCGCGAGCACGGGCCCCGGGAAAGGCGCCCCCGAGCGCTGTCGGGTGATCACCCAGCCGTCGTTCGGCCTCAGGCGGTACGGCGCGTTCAGATAGATCGGCCCCTCGCGCGGCAGGAAGCCGCCGCACGGGGCGTCGGGCTGCCCCTTCCGCGTCAGCAGCAGCAGGTAGTAGTCCCCTGCGCGCAGTTTCGGCAGGCCGGTCGCGATGAGCGTCATCGGCCAGTTGCCCCCCTGGTCGGGGGCGGCCAGCCGGATCGACGCGCGGACCCTCGGCGCGGAGGCGGTGCCGTGCATCGCTATCACACGCACGGTCGGAGCAGCGGCCTCCGGCCTGGCGTGGTTGCCGGTGAGATAGCCGCCGAGAAAGGCGAGCAGGGCGACGACCGCGGCCGCCGCCAGCAATCCGGCGCGCCGGGAGCGGCCGGGCCTCCTCGGGTGGCGGTAGGCGACTCGCAGGTCCGGTCCAGCCTCGAGCTCCGGCGAGAGCTCCGGCGGTGGGCCCGCTCTGACCAGTAGTTCGTGCACGCGTCGCAGGCGGTCCTGCTCGCCCGGTTCGACCTCCGTGCCGACCAGATCGTCGAACTCCGGCGGCCGCGTCATCGCAGCTCCTCCAGCAGGACCGCGAGACGCGCGAGCGCGCTCCTCGTCCGCGTCTTCACCGTCCCGAGCGGGATGTTCAGGTAGCTCGCGACCTCGCTCTGGGAGAAGCCACTCCAGTAGGCGAGCTCGAGCACTTCGCGCTCGTGCCCGGGCAGCTCCTCCAGCGCCCGGTGGACGCGCCAGGCGACGTAGGACGACTCGGCGCGCTCGAGCGGCCCAAGCTCGGTCGACGGCCTCTCGGGCAGCTCGGAGGGCTGCTCCGTGCGGGCTCGCAGCCTGTCGATGATCGCGTTCCGCGCCACGGCGTAGAGCCAGGGCGCCGCCGGGCCTCGCTCGGGCTGATAGCTCGAAGCCGAGCGCCAGACCGCGGCGAAGGTCTCCTGAACCGCGTCCTCGGCCCGGCCGCGGTCGCCGAGCCGGCGCAGAGCGAGCCCGAACACCGTCCGGACGTAGCGCCGGTAGAGCGACTCGAATGCCGCGCGGTCGCCGTCGGCGACGCGGAGGAGTAGCTCGCCGTCCGGCTCCGCCGGGGGCGACTTCTCCGCCTCGGCCGACGCCGTCTGCCGCACAGGCGCGGGCGTGCTGAGCGCGAGCTCCATCTTCGAGGGGTCCCTACGAGATGCCATCCAGTTTGGATTGGAGCACGTCCGGGCAGCCTTGTGCACGCCGGAGAGAGAAACCTTACGAACCGATCGGCCCTCTCGGCGTCTCTACTGGGACGACAGTCGACGCGGGCGGAGGGGGTTCCATGTGATGCGCACGATTCTGCCTGCCGTGGTCGCAGCGCTCGCGCTCGCGGCGGCCGGCGCCTCAGAGGCGGCGACGGTAACGGTCTCGATCAAGAGCTCGGGCTTCTCACCCGCGGCGCTGACGCTCAGCCACGGCGACAGCATCACCTGGAGAAACGTCGACCGAATCGAGCACCAGGTGGTCGCGAACGACGGCTCGTTCGCCTCGCCGATTCTCGCGCCCGGCAAGAGCTTCACCTTCACGTTCAACCGAGCCGGCAGGTTTCCTTATCACGACGCCTTCAAGACGCGCCTCACCGGCACGATCCGGGTCAAGGGCCCGCCACCGTCGCTGACCTTCACACTCTCGCAGCCGATCGTCGTCTACGGGGCTGAGCTCACGCTCTCCGGCCAGGTCTCGAGCCAGAAAGCCGGGGAGACGGTCTCGATCGAGGCCCAGGAATACGGCCAGCCCTCACCGGTGCAGCTCGCCACGGTCGTCACCGGAGCGACCGGGACCTTCGGCTACCTGACGACGCCGAGGCTCTATACGAACTACGTCGCCCGCTGGGGCGCGGTTGCGAGCAGCCAGCTGCTGGTGCAGGTGGCGCCGAAGGTGAGTCTGCTCCCGGGGTCGAAGGGCTACATGAAGACCGCGGTGACCGCGGGCGTGTCCTTCTGGCACAAGCACGTCTACCTCCAGCGGCTCTCGCCGCTCGGCCAGTGGGTGAACCTCGCCGCATTGACCCTCGGAACCCACTCCGGCCGGATCTTCCGGCCGGGTGCCTACCTGCCGAAGGGGCTCTCCCGGATCCGCGTCTTCCTTTCGGTCAACCAGGCCGGAAATGGCCTGCTCTCAGGGCACAGCGGAACGCAGACGATCAGGCGCTGAGTCGCCGCTCGCCCACCAGCCCCGCGCCGCGCTTTGCGCAGGCGCAGGCGACGCCCCGCGAGCGCCGGGGCGGCACCTTGATCGACCGCGACGCGTGAGGAAGGGGCGCGAGGTGGGCTACCGCCCCCGCGCCTGCTCGAAGCGCGCCGCCACAGCGTCCCAGTCGACGAGGTTCCACCACGCCGCGAGGTAGTCGGGGCGCTTGTTCTGGTATTTGAGGTAGTAGGCGTGTTCCCAGACGTCGATACCGAGCAGGGGCACGTCGTCGAAGGACTTCATGATCGGACTGTCCTGGTTCGGTGTGGAGTAGACGCCGAGGCCGGTCCCGTCCCACACGAGCCAGGTCCAGCCCGAGCCGAATCGCTTCACGCCTCCGTCGTTCACCGCCGTCTTGAGCGCGTCCAAGCTGTCGAATGTCTCGGCGATCGCCGCTGCGAGCTCGCCGGCAGGCTCACCGCCGCCGTCCGGGCTCATGATCTCCCAGAAGAGCGTGTGGTTCGCGTGGCCGCCCGCGTTGTTGCGCACAGCGGCCTGCTTCTCGTCGGGGATCAGGTCGAGGTTCGCGAGCACCTGCTCGACGGGCTTGTTCGCCCAGTCGGTGCCCTCGAGCGCGGCGTTGGCGTTGTCCACGTATGTCTTGTGGTGGCGATCGTGATGAATCTCCATCGTCTGCGCGTCGATATGCGGCTCGAGCGCGGTGAAGTCGTAGCGGAGGTCCGGCAGGGTCCAGGGCATTCGGTCTCCTTTCGAGCGGCTGAGTTCTCGGTGTGAGGATATGCTCCGGCCGCCCGTCCAGGGGAAGGAGGAGTTCAGAGACGTCATGCCGACGCTTGCGTTCAAGTTCGAGGAGATCGCCCCGCGAGAGCTCCGACCGGAGCTCTACGAGCTCGAGGGCATCTCCCGCGCCTCGGTCGAAGCGCACTACGGGCTCTACCGGGGCTATGTGAACAAGCGGAACGAGATCCTGGGCAAGCTCGCCGAGGTCGAGCTCGCCTCGGCAAACCAGGTGTACTCCGAGATCCGGGCCCTGAAGGTCGACCTCAGCTTCGCCGTCGGCGGGATCAAGAACCACGAGCTCTACTTCGAGCACCTCGGCGGCGCAGGAGGGGATCCCTCCGGCGCAGCCGCCGAGCTGATCCGCCGCGACTTCGGCTCGACCGAAGCCTGGCGCTCCGATCTCCGAGCGACCGGGATGGCCGCCCGCGGCTGGGCCTGGACCGCCTACGACTGGGAC
>JBHEMK010000027.1:0-6100 GCA_046262635.1 Gaiellaceae bacterium | reverse complement strand
GCCCACCTCCCTGACCTGCACCGCGCGGGCGACCACCTCGTGGCCGAGCCCTTTCACGACGCCGGCCAGAAGCTCGAGGCGGTCCGGCCGCTGATTGGCGATCAAGACGCGCAGATGATGAGTCCCGTCCACAAGCTTCCTTCGGGATCGAGGGGATCCAGCCAAACGAGTGGGACGGGCGCTAGGTCTGGGCTCCCCGACGAGACGTCTCGCTCGAGCACAAATTCTATCAAGATTTGCTCAAACTGGAACAGGCCGCGTCGGGCACCGTGCGCCGCCGGTCGGGCCGGTGCGGCAGGTTCGCCTGTGAGAGGCGGGGCTAACCTCGACCGTCCCGATGAGGATTCCCTCAAAGAATCCGCTCGCGCCGCTCCGCGTTACGGTAAGGTACGAGACATCTGGCCGCCCCGACCCTGCGGCCCCCGCAAGAATCCCGGAGGGGAGTTCGTGGCCGCCGAACTGACCGACCTTAAGGAGCCGGCCTCTGGCCGGACAGCGCTTTCCCAGTTCCGCTGCGCGGACTGCGGTTACGGAGCAAGCCGCCGCATCGCCCCGGACCGGTGCCCGATGTGCTCCGGCACCGTCTGGGATTACGAACCGTGGCGGCCGTTTGCCGGGCTACTGGCCCCGCAGGACGCAGACGAACCGCTGAGCGCGGAGACCTAGCAGCTAGCGCTGCCACCAGCGGCGGGCCGGGTCGGCACCAGGCTCGGCGCCGAGCGCCCGCGCGGCCGCGGCGATGTCGGCGCCGTCGAGCGTCATCAGCTCGTCGGGGCCGAGCGTCTCGAGCGAGCGGCCGGATCCGGCGAGGCGGAGCGCCTGCGCATTCAGCGCCTGCTCGAAGATCGTGCGCGCGTAGCGGGCGTTGCCGAAGCCCTCGCCACGCTCGACGCTGTCGAAGATGCGGCGCAGACTCGCGAGCGCGTCGTCGTCGAGCGTGTACTGATTCTCGGCTGCGAATCGACGCGTGATCGCGAGCAGCTCCTCGGTCGCGTAGTCCGGGAAGGCGATCTCGCGCGCGAAACGTGAGCGGAGACCGGGGTTCGAGCGCAGGAATGCGTGCATCAACCGCGGGTAGCCGGCGACGATCACGACCAGGCGGTGACGGTGGTCCTCCATCCGCTTGAGCAGGGTCTCGACCGCCTCCGGCCCGAAGTCGAGCCGCTCGGCCGGCGGCGTCAACGCGTACGCCTCGTCGATGAAGAGAACGCCGTCGAGCGCCCGGCGGATCGCCCGGTCGGTCTTGATGGCCGTCGTCCCGACGTACTCGCCGACGAGATCGGCGCGGTCGACCTCGACGAGATGTCCTTTCCTGAGCAGGCCCATCGACCGGTACATCTGTGCGAGCAGCCGGGCGATCGTCGTCTTGCCCGTGCCGGGATTGCCGAGGAAGACGAGGTGCTGGGAGGTCGCGACCTCGGGGAGACCGGCCTCGAGCCGCCGCGCCTGTACCTGGAGGAAGGCGACGAGCGCGCCCACCTGCTCCTTGACGGTGGCGAGGCCGATCAGCGAGTCGAGCTCGGCCTGCAGCTCCTCGAGCGGCAGCGGCGGCAAGGGGCGGGCGAGCTGCTCGTTGACCCATTCGACCGGATCGCCGCCCGCGGTCTCGGCCAAGCGGCCGCCGATCACCTTCAGGCCGCGCAGGATGTCGTCGAGCGGGTTCGGACTCATGGTGTCGAGTGCCCAGAGCCCGATGGGCTCAACCCCGGCGTCGATGACGAAGGCTGGCAAGCCCAGAGCGGCGCTCGAACAACGGGCACCCGTCGCAATGCCCGAGGTCGAGCCCGAGCAGCGAGCGCCGCTTCGCGCGGCTCGAAGACGAGGGCACCGGAGCTCGGCTTGCCCCGCTCGGCGACCGCCTCGCGGGCGAGACCGCCGATCCCGACCCCGGCGAGCGCCTCTGACCGCGACTCACCGGCGCACGTAGATCGCGACGTCGTCGTTCGTCGAGATCGACGTGCCTGCGGCTGGTTGCTGCTCGACGACGTTCCCCGACTGGCCGCCGCCCGTCGAACGGTTGATCACGATCACCGTGAAGCCGGCACCCTCGAGGTCGCTGCGCGCCGTGGCCTCGTCCTCGCCGGTCACGTCCGGGACCTGCGCCGGGTTACCCGGACTCGGACCCTCGGAGACGTTGACCTGAACATTCGTGCGCGGCGGGACCTTCGTCCCGGCGGACGGATTCTGGCCCCGAACCTGGCCGAGCGGGGCCTGGGAGGTCTGGTACGTCACCGTCGCAAGCAGCCCGGCCCGCTCGAGCGCGCCCAATGCGGAGCCGAGCCCCTGCCCGGTCAGGGTGGGGACGGTGGCCTGGCCCGGGGTCGAGGTCGTGGCCGGCGTCGTCTGCTGCTGCGTCGTCGTCTGCTGCGTGGTCGTCTGCTGCCGAGTGGTCGTCTGCTGCTGCGTGGTCGTCTGCTGCCGCGTCGAGGTCGTCTGCTGCCGCGTGGTCGTCTGCTGCCTGGTCGAGGTCGTCTGCGTCGTCGTCTGCCGGGCGGTGGTCGTCTGCACGCTGGTGGTCGTCGGCTTTGCGCCTTTGGCCACCTGGAGCTGGATCGTCGAGCCCGCCGGGGCCTTCGCGCCCCCGGCCGGCTTCTGCGAGACGACGGTGCCCGGCTTCTGCTTCGAGTTGACTTCGGTGACCTGCGCCTGCAGCTTCGCTGCCTGGAGGCGCGCCACCGCGTCGGCGACCTGGAGGCCGGAGACGTTCGGCACGGCGGCCGGAGGCGGGCCATGCGAGACGACGAGGGTGACGACGGCGCCCGACTTGACGACTGTGCCGGGCCTCGGCGTCTGGGAGATCACGCGGCCGGCCGCCTGCGGCGAGTCCCGCTTTCGCGCGGCCGGGGTCAGCCCGGCCGCGCGAACCTGCTGCTCGGCATCCACCTGGTTGCGGCCGACGACGGCCGGCACGACGCCCTTCTGGATCACGACGTTGCTTCGGCGCGAGCTGTCCTGGTCGCGATAGACGAGCAGCCAGACGAGCAGGGCGGCGACGAGGAGCGCGAGCGCGAGGGCGAGGAGCCACGGCCAGAGCTCGCGCTCGGGCGGCAGCGGCGGCGGCAGCGCCTCATCGACCGTTGTCGTCCTCGCCCCGGGGGCAATGCCGAGGGTGGCGATCATCCGCCCGAGCCGCCGCCGGCGCGCCGGGCCGAGGCGCGCCCGGCCGACCCAGGCGATCCACGCGTCCTTCGTCTCCGGCGGCAGCGCGTCGAAGTGCGCGCGTGCCGTCGGGTTGGCGGCGAGCGCCTGCTCGAAGTCGGGCGGGACGGGCAGCGCCACGGGGCGGAGCGTTCCCCCGACACCCGATTTCATGCGCGCAGCTCTAGGGCGAGAGCGCGGCCTCCCGGGGCCCCTGCTCCTCTCCGGCGGTCTCTCCCTCGCCGAGGATGGAGCCGAACGCCCTCACCCGTTCGGGCCGTGCGACCGTGAGGATCGCATCGATCGCGACGCCGAGCCCGAGCCAGATCAATGCGACCCAGGGCGCCCACTTGACGATCCCCGTGTACGCCGGCGTCGGGTGGATCGACTTGTACAGCGTGTAACCGCAGATCGCGATCGCACCCGCTGGGACGACGAAATCGAGCAGCAGGCTCCACCCCGCCCGGCGCGCCCGGGCGAAGAAGAGGATTCCCGAGAGCGCGACGAGGATGTAGGTGATCAGGATCCCGATCGTGGCGCAGGTCGCCATCCAGATGAAGTAGGTGATCGGGTCGTAGTGGTGGGCGAAGACCGCGCCGAGCAGGAGCGTGACGAGCAGCGCGAACGCGATCCCCGTCCAGGGCGTCCGGAAGCGCGGATGCGTCCACGCGAAGCTGCGCGGCAGGCCACCCTCCCGACCCATCGCGTACAGCGTCCGGGACGTGAGGTGCAGGCCGCCGAGGGCGGCGATGAAGCCGCTCGCCGCGACGGAGAAGTCGATGATCACGGCGAGCCAGTTGCCGACGTAGCGGGTCGCAAGCGTGTCGAGGGCCGCAGGATCCCGGGCCCACTTGCCGGCGTTGCCGGTCCCGTAGCCGATCGCCATCGCCCAGGTGACGAAGACGTAGTACACGAGAGCGACGAGGACGGCGGTGATGATCGCCCGCGGAATCGCCTTCAGCGGCTCCGCCGCCTCCTCGCCCAGCACCGCGGCCGCCTCGAAGCCGATGAAGCCGGTAAAGGTCAGCACCACCGCGAGGAAGAGGTTGCTCGTCGAGGTCGCCTTCGCCGGGTCGAGGGGTGCGGCGGAGAGGCCGGAGTCCCCGCCCTTGGCGGCGATCACGATCGCGAGGATCAGGATCGCGCCGACGCCGACCGCGGCCGCGACGAGCTGCAGGCGGGTCGAGACGCGGATGTCGAGGAAGGCGAGCAGCGCGAGCGCGCCGAGGAAGACAAAAAACCACGGGAACCAGCCCCAGTGGATGCCGGTGTGCGCGCTCATCGCCACCGACATGAAGAAGCTGCCGATCACGAGCACGAACGAGATGCCGACGGCGAAGCCGCCGCCGTAGAGCCAGCCCCCGAGGAAGCCGGCGCTCGGGTTGAGCCCCCTCGAGATGTAGGTGTAGAGCCCGCCCGCACTCGCCATCCTCCGGGTGAAGCGGACGATCACGGAGGCCAGGCAGAGGCTGCCGACGCCTGCGATCAGATAGGCGAAGGGAGCGGCGATCCCCGCCTCGCCGGCCGCGGCCGAGCTGGCAAAGGCGACGCCGAGCGCGAGCGAGAGCAGCGCCACGGACTGGGCCAGGGCATCACCGACGTTGAGAATGCCGTGGCGGAGCTCGCCCACGACCCCTTTGCGACGTTGCATGCGTCCTCCTACTCGGTCTCGTCGGGCACGAGCGCGAAGATCCGGGCCGGCCCCCCGTTCGCTCTCCGCACCTTCAGCGGGGCGACCACGACCTGCGTTCGCTCCGGCAGCCGGTCGAGATTGGCGAGGTTCTCGAGGATGAGGCGCCCGGCGCCGAGCCAGACGCGGTGCAGCTCGAATGTGGTCGTGTCGACCGGATCACAGGAGGGGCCGTCGAAGCCGATCCCCGAGATGCCGCGGTCGATCAGTGCCGCCGCTGCCTCGGCGTCGGGATATGACCAGCCGGTCCAGTACGCGTCGCTGCCGTAGTTGCGGGCGTTGTCGGAGCAGAGGAACACGAGGTCGCCCGCGTGGATCAGCTCGAGCCGCGGCTCGAGCTCGGCGAGCGGCAGCGGCCCGGGCTCGCGGCCGGAGACGTCGACCGTGAACGCGTTGGTCACGAGCCGCTCGAGCGGGATCTCGTCCAGCGTGTCGCCGCCGGCGATCTGATGCGCGGGCGCGTCGACGTGCGTGCCGATGTGGTTGACGAGGTGGTACTCCGTCATCGCGTATCCGTCCCGTTCGACGTTCGCGATCGGCCGAAAGCTCGGCTGTGGCAGGCCCGGGTAGACGGCCATGTCGTCCGAGAGCGGGTGGGTCAGGTCGACGATCCGCACACGGCGAGTTTGACCCTCGGTCTGGTCAAAGATCAAGCCCTCGGCGAACGCAGCCGTGGTCTGGGGCAACGGCCGCTGCAGGAGCTCGGACCAGCTAGCCGGCCGTCGAGAAGACGCGGCGGCGGGAGGAGCCGGTCGCCGCGAGGCGCGCCTCTAGCGTCCGACTCGTCTGGACGGCGGCCTAATCGGCGCCTGAACGGCGCATCTCGTCGACGGCCGAACGGGCTTGCTCGTGCACGCGGCGGCGGCGCTCGTCCGGGTCGGCCGTCGAGTCGGCCTCGTCGACGGCGGTCTCCCCGGCCTCGAAGGCGTCGCGCTCGTCCAGGAGCGCACGCGACTCCTCGAGCTTCGCGCGCAGCTCCCCCGCCCGCGGATCCGGGCCGGCCGCGGGCAGCTCGACCGCCGGCCCGCGCCGGCGCCTGACCAGGCGGTAGACGGCGAGTCCGCCGAGTGCCCCCGAGAGCCAGGCCGCGAGACGCTTCACGGCGACGATGCTACACTGGCCGCCGCTTCCTGCCTCGCCATCGCGCCGTCCATCCCGAGCGGCGCCCGCAGGCGAGGCCGACTGAGACCGTGGGAAGGAGGTACCCGGGACCGTGGCTGCGTACGAGATTCTGCTCATGCTCGACCCGGAGCTCCCGGAGGAGCGCCAGTC
>JBHEMK010000026.1:0-12971 GCA_046262635.1 Gaiellaceae bacterium | reverse complement strand
GGGAGAAAGTTTCGCTGCGACCAGTCGGCGACCAAACGAACGATTTTTTGAGCGGGGCTTTTATCAGCGGTTGGCCGAGGCTCGAACTCGGTGCTTCTGCTCCGCAATCAATTGCACGAGCGCATCACGCCCTTCCAGGCTCTCCGTCAGGCGCCCCGCCCGCTTGTCGGCATAGAGGCGCTCATCGGCCAACTGGAGGGCTCGTTCGAGCGTGCCGGCCTCGCCGGGGATCTCGGCCGACCCCCGCGAGCAGCGAATCGCGAATTGCTCGCCCTGCTCGCTGAGCGCAGCGCAGGCGTCCTTCAGCGCCATCTCCGCATCGCTCGACGAGTACGTGAGGACGCAGAACTCATCCCCACCCATGCGGTAGGCAATGCCCCTCCCCTCGACCGCCGCTGCCAGTCGACGCCCGAGACGGGCGAGCAGCGCGTCGCCGGCGGGATGCCCGAAGGTGTCGTTATAGGCCTTGAAGCCATCAAGGTCGAAGAGCGCGATCGCAACCGAGTCCTGTTCCGACAGTCCTCCGAGGATGCGCTCCATCTCGCTGTACAGCTTGCGGCGGTTGGGCAGACCGGTGAGCGCGTCGTGAAGAGCCTGGTGCTCGTTCATTTGCGCCTGGCGAAGCAGGGCTTCCTGGACGACCTTTCGGTCCGTAATATCCTCGAGCATCGCGATCTCGAATCCCGGCCTGCCCTGCGCATCCCGCTTGAGAGCCGCCGTGACCTGAACCCAGATTAACGTGCCGTCCTTGCGGTAGCAGCGCTTCTCCAGCTGGTAGGAGTCGAGCTCGCCCGCCATGAGTTCCTTGAAGAGGGCGAGGTTGTACTCGACATCCTCGGCGTGGCTGTACCCTCTCAAATCCATCTCGGCCAGCTCGGCGGATGTGTAGCCGAGCATCTTCTCCATTGCCGGGTTCGCTTCCACCATGCGGCCGTCTGACTCGACTCTCAAGATGCCGATCGAAGCGCCTTCGAAGATCGTGCGATAGAGCCCGAGGGCCTCGAGCTCAGCACGCTTGGTCGCCAGCTCCGAGAGATGGTTTTCCTCCTCACGCAGCCGTGCGTCGTCGAGCTGGATCTGAGCGTTCCTCAGATCGGTGACGTCGACGAACATCGAGATCACCGCGCCGACCCTCCCGTCCGTCGAGAAGATCGGGTACCGATTGACACGAAACCAGCGGACGTTGTCCGGACTGCCAGGGTCAGGCACCATCACCTCTTGGCCGACGAGCGGTTCTGCTGTCTGGAAGACGCTCAGAATCCCCTGCTTGGCCTGGGCTGCAAGCTCCGGCAGCGCGTCTACGATCGTCCTGCCGATGACCTCCGACGGGTCTCGATCGTGGAACAGCCCGAACGCGTGATTCACGCGGACGAAGCGGAGGTTGCGGTCGACGACGGTCATTCCAACCTCGGACTGCTCGAAGAGCGTCTCAAGGAGCGCCCTCTCCAGCCCGGACGGTTCGGGCTCGCGTCCGGGTGGATCCCCCACGGAACCTATTGGCGAAATCACGTGAGCAGCTATCGGCACAGCAACCGAAAAGGTTGAGCGCTGGGATGATCCGCGCTGTGCTGAGAAAGCCGGAACGCGCGAGGCTGATCGCGTTCGGTGTCTCCGTGGTTTGGTCGAGGATCGGCTGATCAGGCTTCACCGGCATGGCTGGAGGCCCGCGTTGGCCCGACGGGCAGAAGAGATGGGTTCGCCGGCGCCGCAGTCGGCCAGCGACGCAACCGACTCTTCCGGGCCCCGGCTGCCGATCCGGAGGCAATGCCCGGCTGCATCGTCTTGGCGCCTCCCTCGAGCAGCCGAGCAGCCGAGGCACGCGGCTTTGACTCCCGGCGCGACTCGAGAGGGAGTGTGTGGGGTCCGCCCAAGTGGGTGACCGTGCTCAAGGGTACGACCCGCTTGTGTCGATGCGAGCAAGCAATGAGAGTGCCTTGTCCGAACCCGCTGCGGCCGGTTGGCCTGCTTGGCAAGTTCGCCATCGTCAGTCTGATCCTGATCGTGTTGCTCGGGCTCGCGTTGGCGCACGTCCTGCGTGGTGAGGTCCGCCAGCGGGCGCTCGCTGACGCCCGCCAGTCCGCCGTGCTGCTCGAACAGTCGCTTGTACAACCGCGAGTCTCGGCGGACGACCTGGGCACGGGGCTCAGCGGCCGTCGTATCGATGCGCTCGACCGGGCGCTGGAGGCGAGCCTCGCAGGAAAGCAGATCGCGCGGATCAAGATCTGGAACCGCGACGAGCGGGTGGCCTACGCGAGCGATCACACGATCATCGGCCGCACCTACCCGGCCTCCAGCGAGCTTCGGGCGGCCCTCGCGGGGCGGACGGCTTCCGAGGTCTCCAACCTCGGGCGAGCGGAGAACACAAACGACCGCAGCTTCGGGCAACTCCTCGAGGTCTACACTCCGCTTCGGTTCGGGACAGCGGCCCGGCCGGCCGGCGTCTTCGAGCTCTACCTGCCCTACCGGCCGATCGCGGCGGCAATCGACCATGACACGACAGAGCTTTCGCTCGTGCTGCTCGCAGGACTGGCGCTGCTCTACGTCGCCCTCTTCCGCATCGTCGCGCGCGCCTCGGCTCGACTGCGCCGGCAGGCAAGAGAGAACGAGCACCTCGCGCTGCACGATCCGCTGACCGATCTGCCCAACCGGAGCTTCTTCCACGACCGCGCGGCGCAAGCGATCCTCGGCGCAAAACGCGGCGGCGGGCGCGCGGCGCTGATCCTCTTCGACCTCGATCGCTTCAAGGAGGTCAACGACACCCTCGGCCACCACAACGGCGACCTCCTGCTCAAGCAGATCGGGCTGCGCCTGGGCGCCGCCCTGCGCGAGGGCGACAGCGTCGCACGACTCGGCGGCGACGAGTTCGGGGTGCTGCTGCCTAGCGTCGCCGACGCCGACGCCGCGCTCGCGGTCGCCGAGAAGCTCCGGCAGACCTTTCGGGAACCGGTCTGCCTCGACGGAATCGTTCTCGACCTGGAGGCTAGTGCGGGCATCGCCCTCTACCCCGAACATGGCCACGACGTCGAGACACTCCTGCAGCGAGCCGACGTCGCGATGTACCTCGCGAAGCACGACCACAGCGGCTGCGAGCTCTACTCGGCCGGACGAGACCAGTACAGCCCCGCACGGCTCGCGCTCGTAGCCGAACTGCGCCGGGCGATCGACCAGCGCGAGCTCGTCCTCTACTACCAGCCGAAGGCCGACCTGCGGAGCGGCCGCGTCGACAGCGTCGAGGCGCTGATCCGCTGGCAGCATCCCGAACGCGGCCTGCTGCTCCCGGATGCGTTCATCCCGCTCGCCGAACGGACCGGCCTGATCAGGGAGCTGACGCTCTCCGTCCTCGATGCAGCGCTCCGCCAGCTGTGCAGCTGGCAAGAAGACGGGCTCGAGCTGTGCGTGTCCGTCAATCTGTCCGCCCGGGACCTGCTCGACCTCCAGCTGCCGGACACGATCCGCGACCTGCTGGGCAAGTACGAGCTGCAGGGCGAGCGGCTCGAGCTCGAGATCACCGAGACCGTCATCCTCGCCGACCCGACGAGAGCGAGGCTCATCCTCAGCCGGTTGAGTGCGATGGGGGTCCAGCTCGCGATCGACGACTTCGGCAGCGGCTACTCCTCTCTCGCCTACCTCAAGCGGCTGCCGATCGGAGAGATCAAGATCGATCGCTCGTTCGTGATGAACATGGAGCAGGACGAAAACGACGCCGTGATCGTTCGCTCAACGATCGACCTCGGGCGCAACCTCGGCCTGCGAGTCGTCGCCGAGGGGGTGGAAAGCGAAGCGATCTGGAACGATCTCGCCCGGCTCGGCTGCGATCGCGCCCAGGGCTACTACCTCAGTCGAGCCGTACCGGGGCAAGCACTCGCCGAGTGGATGAGAGAGCGAGAAACCACCTCACGACCGATCCTCCTCAAGCCGGCTTCCTCGAGGGCGGTGATCGAAGGTCAGGCGGCGGCGCTTCCGCGGGCGCTCGGCGGTTACGGCTAGCTGG
Organism: Gaiellaceae bacterium; assembly: GCA_046262635.1. Taxonomy (GTDB): domain Bacteria; phylum Actinomycetota; class Thermoleophilia; order Gaiellales; family Gaiellaceae; genus JBHEMK01. The sequence goes on along the minus strand of JBHEMK010000026.1, from coordinate 8,980 downwards.
AGCCCCTTCGGTTCGGGATCTGTCCGGGCCGGCCGCCGCGACGTACCGGCCCCGGACTGCCGCCGTACTTGCATCGGGCCAGTCGATTCGGGCGTCGTTGGAGAATCGACGGGGGCCACCCTCCTCGTCGCCGTCGGTGCTTCGACATCCCGGCTCTCACGTCGTGACCGGGTCCCGACGGTTCGTCCGGCGATGCTGCCAGCGGGAGGGTCAGGCCGCGTGCATCGTGTCCTCGGGGTTCTGCAGGGCTGAGTGGTTGCGCGCGACGTCGATCGACCGGCTCTCGCGGATGACCGTGACCTTGACCTGCCCGGGGTACTCGAGCTGATCCTCGATCTCCCGTGCGATCTCGTGCGAGAGCAGCGCCGCGGTATCGTCGTCGACGTCGCCCGGCCTGACGATCACCCGGATCTCGCGGCCTGCCTGCAGCGCGTAGACCTTCTCGACGCCAGGCTTCGACGCCGCCAGCTCCTCGAGCGACTCGAGCCGCTTGATGTAGTGCTCGAGACTTTCGCCGCGCGCGCCCGGGCGCGAGGCAGAGATCGCGTCGGCGGAGATCAGCAGCACAGCCTCGACGGTCTGCGGCTGCACTTCGTAGTGATGGGCCTCGACGGCATGGATGACGCCCTGCGACTCGCCGTAGCGCCGTGCGAGCTGCGCGGAGATCGCGGCGTGGGAGCCCTCGATCTCGTGCGTCATCGCCTTGCCGAGGTCGTGAAGCACCGCGGCGCGCTTCGCCGTCTTGACGCTCGCCTGGAGCTCGGCGGCCATGATCCCGGCGAGGTGGACGACCTCGAGCGTGTGCTTGAGGACGTTCTGGCCGTAGCTCGTCCGGTAGCGGAGCCGCCCGAGAATCCTGACGAGTTCCTCGTGGAACTCGCCGCAGTTGGCCTCGAAGACGGCCTGCTCGCCTGCTTGGCGGACGAGGTCCTCGACCTCGGTCTTTGACTGGTAGTACATCTCCTCGATCCGCGCCGGATGGATGCGGCCGTCCTCGATCAGCTTCGTCAGGGTCAGCCGCGCGACCGCGCGGCGGATGCCGTCGAAGGACGAGAGCACGACGGCGTGCGGAGTGTCGTCGATGATGAAGTCGACCCCCGTCAGGTGCTCGAGCGAGCGGATGTTGCGCCCCTCCCGGCCGATGATCCGGCCCTTCATGTCGTCGGACGGGAGCTCAACGAGGGAGACGGTCGTCTCGGCGGCGTGACTGGCCGCGACGCGTTGGAGTGCATCCGCGACGAGGTTTCGGGCGCGGCGCTTCGACTCCGTCCGCGCCTCCTCGTCCAGCTGGCGCACCCGCCGCGCCAGGTCGTGGCGGACGAGCTCCTCACCGCGGTCGAGCAGGTGTTGCTTCGCCTCGTGGAGGGTCATCCTGGAGATGCGCTCGAGCTCGGCCAGCTGGGCGCCCTTCGCGAGCTTCAGCTCCTCCTGGAGCTGGCGGAGATGCACCTCCCGGTCGCTGAGCCCCTGATCGCGGCGGCCGAGCTCGGTCAGCTTTCCCTCGATCTCTTCCTCGCGGAGCAGGACACGCTCCTCGATCTTGAGAATCTGGTTACGACGCTCGGCGACCTCGGCCTCGATCTCCGAGCGGATCCTCACCGTCTGCTCTCGCGCCTCGATCTGGGCTTCGCGGCGCACCGCCTCGGCCTCGCGCCCGGCGTCCTCGATCAGCCGCCGGCGGAGCCGGCTCGCCTTTCCGACGCCCGTCGCGCCGAGCACCATGACCGCGACCACCGCCACGAGCGCTCCGACTGCGACTCCGATGGCGATTCCGATCCCGAGCACGGTGACCTCCTCGTTGGTGGTGACCGCGGCGTACCGCGGCGCCCATCCGGCAGAGGCCGGCACGGGAGGTCCTTGAGACTCGGTCGTACTGGGCCGCGTCGCGGCCGGGGCGGGCAGGCTCGTTAGGCCAGCGTCGAAGTCAGTCCTCGACGTCTCGTCATTGGCAAGTGGAAGGTCGTCTCAATGGGTCCGGGTCGAGTCTCGGGAAACGCTCATGTGCAGGCAAATGTCGAATGAATCGCAACGCATCCTAGCGGGCCCTAGGTGTCCGCCGCAATCAGGTGCGCGAGGACCGACTCGACGGTGTCCCCGTCGAAGCCCCGGGCAGTCAGGTGGCGGCCCGTCGCCGGTCCCCCGCCTTTCCGGGCTACGATCCGCTCGGCCCGCGCCCGTTCGGGTTCGACCGCGGCAAGCACACGCGCAGCGAGCTCCGGGTCGACCCCCTCGCGCTCCAGGTCGGCGCGAATGTGGGCGTCGCCGTAGCCGCGCCCCGCAAGCGCATCCACCCGGCTCGTGGCGAAGCGTCCGTCGTCGACGAGGCCTGCACGCTCGAGCAGTTCGACTGCCTCGGCGCAGGCCACGGGTGGCACGGCCCGCCGGGCAAGCCGCTCCGCGAGTGCCCGGGCGGAGAGATCCCGCGCTCGCAGCGCGTGGCCGGCCGCACGGAGTGCGCCGCTCCGGCGCAGCTCCCGCGCGAGCTCACGGGCGAGCGGCCGATCGAGCTCGCGTCCAACCGAAAGGCCCGCCCGGATGATGGCGTCGGTCGGCAGCGTGCGCCAGGGCAAGCCGTCGAGCTCGACCCCGATTCGCCCGCCGCGGCGTTCCCGGAGTGCGGTGATCCTAGGCGCCTGCTGCCTCCTCGACCGCCTCGGCGAGTGCCTCGACCGCTTTTTTGGTCTTGCCGTTCTGCGCCTCGTTCCCGGGCTCGGCAATCGGCAGCAGCCGCGCCGAGACGATTTGCTCGGGTCCGATGTTGACCTGGATCCGCTGGAGGATCTGCTGCGTCACGTCCGGATGCTCGCGCAGGAACGCGGTCGCGTTCTGCCGGCCCTGGCCAAGCCGCTCGTCCTCGAAGCTGAAGTACGAGCCTGATTTCTGGACGACCTTCCGCTCGAGGCCGGTGTCGAGCACCGTGCCCTCCCACGAGATCCCCGAGCCGTAGATGATGTCGAACTCGGCCTGCTTGAACGGCGGTGCCACCTTGTTCTTGACGACCTTGACGCGGACACGGTTGCCGAAGGCCTCGACTCCCTCCTTCAGCGTCTCGATGCGCCGGATATCGAGGCGGATCGAGGCATAGAACTTCAGTGCGCGACCGCCCGGCGTCGTCTCCGGATTGCCGAACATGACGCCGATCTTCTCGCGCAGCTGGTTCGTGAAGATGCAGATCGTGTCGGTGCGGTTGAGCGTACCGGCGAGCTTGCGCAGCGCCTGGCTCATCAGCCGCGCCTGCAGGCCGACGTGACTGTCGCCCATCTCCCCCTCGATCTCTGCCTTCGGCGTCAGCGCCGCCACCGAGTCGATCGCGACGACGTCGAGCGCCCCCGAGCGGATCAGCAGCTCGGTGATCTCGAGAGCTTGCTCCCCGGTGTCGGGCTGGGAGACGAGCAGGTTGTCGATGTCGACGCCGATTCGCTTCGCGTACGCGGGATCCATCGCGTGCTCGGCATCGATGAAGGCGCAGATGCCGCCGCGACGCTGGGCTTCGGCGATCACGTGGTAGACGAGCGTCGTCTTGCCGGAGCTCTCGGGGCCGAAGATCTCGACGATGCGACCGCGAGGAAGCCCGCCGATCCCCAGTGCGAGGTCGAGAGCGAGCGAGCCGGTCGAGACCGAGCCGACTGAGACCGCCGCACGGTCGCTCATCCTCATCACCGAGCCCTTGCCGAATGCCCGCTCGATCTGCCCGAGCGCGGCGTCGAGTGCTTGCTCACGATCCAACCTGATCAACCTCCTAGCGCAACGGATTCGAGAACTTCGTACTGCGCCCCGGAGGGCGATGGTCGAGAAAGGAAAGCAGCTGCATCGGACGGAGTAAACCGGCCGATCCGCGGCGGCTCGAGACGCAGCCGGGGCGCCGTGCGGAAACGCAGGACCGTGACGTGCGGCAGCCACGGCCGCGCCTCGCTGACCCCCAGACGCTCCTGGAGCTCCCGCGCGACGGCGCCCGCGTGGCCGCCCTCGTCGGCCAGCACGACGATCCCGGCCGTGCGGGTTTCCCCGTAGTGAACGGGCTCGAGCCCGAGCGGGCCGGCCGAAGCGGCCACGGTCCGGAGCGTGTCGAGGATCGTCGGGAGCTCGTTGCGAGGCCGCGAGCCGAGGAACGCCAGGGTGACGTGAAGGTTCTCGCGCGGGACGGTCCGCCCGCCCGAGAGGCGCTCGACCTGCCAGCCGGCGATCGCAGCCACGACGTCCTCGGGCAGGCGGAGTGCGCAGAAAAGCCGCAGGTAGTCACCGCCGCTCAGGCTAGCGGGGATGATCACACGTCTTCGTCGCGATCCTTTGACAGAAGACGCCGCACGAGGTGAAGCGCGAGCACGGCCGCGCGCGTGCGGATCGAGTCGCGGTCGCCGGGGATCGTGAACTCGTGTGCCTTGCCGCCAGCCGGGCCCTCGGCGTGCAGGTAGACGAGACCAACCGGCTTTTCCTCCGTGCCGCCGTTCGGCCCCGCGACGCCTGTGACTGACACGGCCACATCCACGCCGAGCCGCTCGCGAGCGCCGGCGGCCATCGCGGCCGCGGTCTGGGCCGAGACGGCACCGCGGCGCTCCAGCAGATCGGAGCTGACCCCGAGCCCGGCTTGCTTGACCCTGTTCGCGTAGGCGACGATCCCTCCGACGAAGACATCGCTCGCGCCCGGGACACCGGTCAACCGTCCGGCGACGAGCCCACCGGTGCACGATTCGGCCGTGCCGAGCGTGAGGCCCTGCGCGCGGCAGAGTGCAAGCACGTGCTCTTCGACGGGCCGCGCGTCCCGGGCGAACAGCCAGCGCCCGATCGGCTCCAGGAACCGCGACTCCAGCTCGTCCGCCCGTTCTTCGGCTCCAGGCTGGATCACGAGATCGACGTGGATCTCGAAGTCGCGCGCGCAGATCGTCGCCTCGACGCCGTCGCCGTCGCCTCCGGCCGCCTCGAGCGCCATCGCGACGGAGGACTCGCTGACGCCGAAGAGGCGCAGGACGCGCCGTCCGGGCGGCCGGGCGCGCGCCAGCAGTCGCCGAAACGGCTCCGCCTTGCGCGCGTTCGGCCAGAGCCGCTGTAACTCGCCGGGCGGCCCAGGCAGGACGACCAGGACAGCGCCGCCTGCGCTCGGCTGGACGAACGCAGGCGCGGTGCCGGCGAGCCCGATCGCCTCGGCGCCGACCGGCAACGTCGCCTGCTTCGTCACGCCGGCCTGGAAGTCGGCGTAGGGCCGCCTGCTTCGCTCGGCGAAGCTCCGAGACACCTGCTCGATCTCAGCCTCGAGCTTCGGGTCGACCCGGAGGCCGACCCCGGCGGCCTTCGCGACCATTTCGACCGTTCGGTCGTCGTGCGTCGGCCCGAGCCCGCCGGAGACGAGGCATGCGTCCGCCCGGAGCCCCTCCCGGAGGGCAGACTCGAGCTCGGTGGCGTCGTCGCCGACGATCAGGATTCGTGCCGGCTCCAGCCCGAGTGCAAGCGCCTCGCGCGCGAGAAAGGGGCCGTTCAGGTCGGTGCGATCCCCTCTGACGAGCTCACTGCCCGTGACGACGATGACGGCGCGGGGCCGCACGGACTAGCGAGCTGCGACGAGCCGGTGGTTGACCACGATGCCGACGAGCGGCCGGCCCCGGCGTACGAGCAGGGTCTTGCCCCCCACGACGACCCGCACGTTCTTCGGGGTCGAGATCGCGATCCAGAGCCGCGGGCGGTAGAAGCGCTGCACCTGGCCCTTCTCGAGCGTTCCCGCGAAGAGCGGGCGCCCTCGTGAAGAGCCGGCCCGCACCTCGAGCAGCGAACTACCCCGCAGGGCGCGGATCGAGAGGGCCGCGGGGCGAGCCGGGATCTTCGCAGTCGGTACTGTCGATCCGCCGACCGTCGGAATCACGTTGCTGCCGTTCCCGCCCCCGAACTTCCAGGCAGCGATGACGAGCGCGGTGACGATCGCGATCCCGAGCAGCGTCAGCAGCACGACGTTCGACTCCACCCTGCGGTGCTGGCGCCCCTGCTGGGAGCGGCGTGGCCGCATCGGCTCCTCTGCCTCGACGACGTAGCGAGAGTTGAACTCGTCGACGTAAAGCTGCCCGTCGAGGCCGAGCGCGTCGGCGTAGGTGCGCAGAAACCCCCTGACATACGTCTCCGCGGGCAGGATCTCGAAGTGTTCGTCCTCGAGCGCGAGCAAGTACTTGCCACGGATCTTGGTGGCGTGCTCGACCTGCGGGAGGTCGAGGCCCTGGCGCAGGCGCGCTTCGCGGAGACTGTTGCCGATCTCGAACACAGCGGGAGCCGCAAGTGTAGGCGCTATTTCTCGAAGCGCAGCAGGAGCTCGTACGTCCCGACCGAGATCGACGCCGTGATCGCCAGGCAGATCGCCAGCACGGCAAGTCTGCGGGCGGCCTTCGCCCGCCGCGCCCCCCCGGCCCGGCCGAGCGTCCAGTCGCTGCGCGCCCGCGCCGAGCGGGCCATGACCAGGCCGAGCACACCCAGCGCGGCGCCGAGCGGGATTGCCCAGGCGGCGTCGACGAGCCGAATCGCCGGGGACAGCCGGGCGATCTCGATCCCCGCCGGCACGGCGAGCACAGCGGCGATGCCGAGCAGGACCGCGATCGAGGACCGGTGGTTGCTGTTTCTTGCGGTGCCTGGGGTCGCAGCCATGGAGTGGCGATGCGGTCTGGCTCGACCGCGCGCCCTTATTCTGCCGTAGCGGCCCGGGGCCTGTGCGTGGTATCGATGGGATGCTGCCCCGCGAGCCTCTCAGGAGCCAGACGCGCGACCGGAGGCCCGCCTTCAGGCGCTGTCGCCGCCTCCCGTCGCTTACTGCTTCTTGTACGGCCTTCCATCCGCAGCAGGTGGGATGGAGCGGCCGATCACGCCGGCAACGGCGATCAGCGTCAGGAGGTACGGAAGCGCCTGGAACAGCACGGCGTAGCTGCTCCAGTTCGGGATCGTGCCGAGCCGCTGCGCGAGGGCGCTCGAGAACCCGAACAGCAGGGCAGCGCCGAAGGCGCCGGCGGGTCGCCATTTCCCGAAGATCAGCGCGGCGAGGGCGATGAAGCCGCGGCCCTCGGTCATGTTCTGGTTGAACGAGTGCACGAAGCCGACCGAGAGATAGGCGCCGCCCATCGCCGCCAGGATGCCCGAGACGACGACGGACGCGTAGCGGATCCCGAAGACCGAGATCCCCACGGTGTCCGCGGCGCGGGGGTGCTCGCCGACCGAGCGGATCCGCAGTCCGAGCGGTGTCCTGAAGATCACGACGTACGTGACGATCAGCAGCGCGAACGAGGCCCAGATCATCAGGTTCAGCTGCCCGAAGGCCACGGCGAAGAACCCGGAGCTCTTCGAGATCGTCACGTCGGGGATCTCCTGGGCCTGCGTCAGGTTTGGCGTCCCGACCGAGCCGTAGCTGTCGATGAACAGGTAGCCCGTCACCCCGAGCGCGAGGAAGTTGATCGCAGTCCCGCCGACGATCTGGTCCGAGCGGAGGCTGATCGCGAAGAACGCGTAGATGAGCGCCAGCGCCCCCCCGGCGCCCATCCCGATCAGCAAGCCGAGCGACCACTGGCCCGTCTTGTCGGCGCCCCAGATGGCGAAGTAGGCGCCCGTCAGCATCATTCCCTCGAGACCGATGTTGACGACGCCGCTCCGCTCGGAGTAGAGCCCACCCATCGCCGCGAACGTGAGCGGCGTCGCATAGACGAGCATCGAGGCGATCAGCGCCGACCAGACGACGACCGTATCGAGGTTCCCGCGTCCAGACCTGGCCGCCAGGAGGCCGAGGGCGATCCCGAGGACCCCCGCGACGACCGCTCCCCACCCGACGCGCTTCTCCTCGCGCGCTGCGGCCCAGATGCCACCTGCGACGGCCAGGATGCCGGTGAGGACGGGCGCCACGGGCATCGTCGTCTGCAGCGGTGGCAGCGTCAGCCAGAAAGCCAGCGCGCCGAGCAGGATCCCAAACGCACCGATTGCCCGTGGCTCCAGGAGGCGGCGCCAGTCCGAGCGCTCGCTGGCCAGCGCCGGGGTGCTCACGGCGCCGTCGCGGCCTCAGGCCGCCGAGCCGTCCGGGGGCGCAGCTTCTTGCGCGCGTTCCAGAGCCAGAGCACGAGGACATCGGCACCGACGAAGAGGACGACGAGGCCCTGGATGATCAAGGTCAGGTTGCTCGCGAGATCGGGCCGGAAAACGCTCGGGTCGAGATGGCGAGTCGACGTGCCGTTGACGAGCGCGCCGAAGAGGAGGGCCGCGAGGAACACGCCGACCGCGGTGTTGCGCCCGAGAAGAGCGACGGCGATCCCGATGAAGCCGATCTGGGAGGCCTGGATGTCGTTGACGTTGAGCCGGAACTGCCAGCCGAGAATGTCGATCGCTCCCGCGAGCCCCGCGAACATCCCGGAGATCGCCATCGCCAGAAAGTAGTTGCGGGCGACGCCGATCCCGCCGTAGCGGGCCGCCTCCGGGTTGAAGCCGACCGCACGCACCTGGTAGCCGAGCGTCGTGCGATTCAGCGTCACCCAGTACACGACGAGCGCTGACAGCGCGACGAAGAAGCCGACGTGGAGCCCCTGCAGCACCGGGTCGCCCCAGAAGACGTGCAGGTGTGCATTCTGCGCGATGTCGTTGGAGACCGGCACGGAGGCGCCGTTGGCCTTGCTCTGGAGCGGACCACCGAGGGCGAAGATCCAGCTCCCGATCCAGTACGCGATCCAGTTGAGCATGATCGTCGAGATCACCTCGTGGGCGCCGACGGTCGCCTTCAGGAAGCCCGCGATTCCCGCCCAGGCGCCGCCCACGAGCGCCGCGACGACCATCGTCAGCAGGATGTGGGCGACGCCGTTCATGTGGAGGAACGAGGAGCCGATCCAGACGGCCATGATCGAGCCCACGGTGTACTGACCCTGTCCACCGATGTTGAACATGCCGCAGCGGAACGCGAACGCGACCGCCAGGCCGCAGAGGATCAGCGGCGTCGTCAGGATCAGCGTCTGCTGCAAGTTCAACGCCGCGCCCGTCCGCG
>JBHEMK010000025.1:0-3881 GCA_046262635.1 Gaiellaceae bacterium | reverse complement strand
CTCGAAGTGAAGCTCGAGTGTGTGATCGTCATAGGAATGACGTTGCGCGCGATCGTGCTCCAGCGACGTTTCGCTCGACCTCATCGAAGAGCAGACGCGGGCCGACGAGGCATAGATCCCTCGGCGCGCGAACCGCAGGTGCTCCTCGAGCCACGAGAGCAGAGACCGCCGGAGACGGGCCGGAGGCGCTCGAGGCCGCTATCGTAGGTGCCCTCAGCGAACTGAAACCGCCTGGAGTGCCACTCTGTACAAGCGTTATCACGTGACCACATTCGGCTGCCAGATGAACGCTCACGACTCCGAGCGAATCAAGGGCATGCTCGAGGAACTCGGCCTCGGCGAGGCGTCGTCTCCCGAGGACGCGGACGTGCTGGTCTTCAATACGTGCACGATCCGCGAGAAGCCGGACACACGGTTCGCGGCGCACATCGGCCAGGCGATCGCTCGGAAGCACGGGCGGCCGGGGACGGTCATCGCCGTCGGCGGCTGTTACGCCGAGGCCCAGCGCGAGCGCCTGTTCTCGCTCTATCCCGAGGTGGACGTCGCCTTCGGACCGGGCTCGATCCCGCACCTCGGCGAGTGGCTGGGCGCCGGCGGCTACGGCCAGCCGCGCGGCAGTTTCGGCAACGCGGAGGAGCGCGCCTTCGCCGGCCGGCTGCCGGCGCACCGCGAGCGGCGCTTCCAAGCATGGGTTCAGATTTCGATGGGGTGCAACTCCAAATGCGCGTACTGCATCGTCCCAGCCGTCCGCGGCCGCGAGGTGAGCCGGCGGCCGAGGGAGATCGCCGGCGAGGTCGCGCGGCTCGCCGGCGAGGGTGTCCGGGAGATCACGCTGCTCGGCCAGAACGTCAACTCGTGGGGACGCGACCTGCTGCCGGAGATCTCGGCCGAGTTCGGCGAGCTGCTCCGCGCCTGCGATGCCGTCGACGGGATCGAGCGGATTCGCTTCACGAGCCCGCACCCCAAGGATTTCCGAGCGCCGGTGATCGACGCCATGGCCGAGTGCGCCGCCGTCTGCGAGCACGCGCACCTTCCGCTCCAGTCCGGTTCGACCCGGATCCTCAAGGCGATGCGCCGCACGTACGGGCGTGAGCGCTACCTCAGGCTCGCCGCCGAGTTGCGTGCCGCGATTCCCGACCTCGCCCTCACGACCGACATCATCGTCGGCTTCCCGGGCGAGACGGAGGAGGACTTCCTCGAGACGGTCGAGGTCGTCGAGGAGGTCGGCTTCGACAGCGCCTTCACCTTCGTCTTCTCGCCTCGGAAGGGCACGGAGGCGGCCGCGCACGCAGACCAGGTGCCCGCCGAGGTCAAGCACGACCGGATCGAGCGGCTCGTCGAGGTTGTCCAGCGGGTGGCGCATGAGCGCAACGAGCTGCGCGTCGGCCTCGTCGAGGAGGTGCTCGTCGAGGGCCCGAGCCGGAACGATCCGTCGATCCTGCGCGGCCGCACGCGGCGGAACACGACCGTCAACTTCAGCGGCGCTGCGGCTCCCGGTGAGCTCGTGCCCGTGCGGATCCGCGGTGCGACCTCCACGACCCTGCGCGGGAACCAGCTTGCCGCTGTCCCAGCGTGAAGCCGGCGGGGGATCCGGGTTCCCGGGTCAGGCTCGGCGGAGCCGGCGGAGGCCGACGGCTGCCGGGACGAGCGGGAGCCAGAGGTTGAAGATCCGGTAGGCGAAGACGCCGAGCAGGGCGGCCGCGAGCGGGAAGCCCGTCCAGAGCAGCGCGAAGGGCAGCAGCGCCTCGACCGCGCCCGCCCCGGCGAAGGGAAGCGTCCGGCGCGTCAGCGCATAGCCCGTCGCGTAGCCCACGACGAGCTGGGCGATACCCGGGGCCGAGCCCTCGAAGGCGTGCAAACAGGCCCAGAGGCAGAGGATGTCGCCGAACCAGTAGACGGCCGTGCCGGCCGGGCCGGCGAGGCGGCGGCCGCGGACGAACATGAGCCGGAGGACGTGGATCGAGTCGAGCGCCTGCGCGATCGGCTCCCGCCAGCCACCACGGCCGTGGAAACGGGTCCGGTGGCCCACGGCCCAGACCGCGGCCATGAAGCCGATCGGCACTGCGATCGCCCAGGGAAGCGTGATGCCCACGTTGGGATGGTGAACGCCCTGGGCGAGCAGCAGGATCGAGGCGCCGCAGGCCGCTGGTGCGAGCAAGGCGTACTCCAGGGCGCCGAGCCCCAGAACGCGGACACGCGCCTCCCGGTCGGACACGCAATGCTCGCGAAAGGCATGCAGGTCGACGGCAAAGCCGCCCTGGACGACGAAGGCGCCGAATCCGGTCGAGACAAGCGCAGCCGCGTCGCTCGCCCCGATCGGGGGGCCCTCCTCGATGCGCGAGACCTCGCGGTAGGCGACGATGTACCCGAGATAGGCCAGACATTCTCCGGCGAGGGCGATCACGAGCCACCGGAGCTGGACGTCGCGCAGGCGATCCCAGACCTGGCCGTAGCCGGCGGCCGACGCAACCCCGACCAGGGCAGCGAGGGAGAGCACGGCCGCGCCGAGCACGAAGACGGCGAGTGTGCGCCGGCCGTGCTCGAGATGCGAACGCCGAACGAAGAATTCCCAGATGGCCATCTTCATGAGAACGGGCCCGGGGCCAGAATAGTCGCGACATGACCCGCCTCGTACTCGCGATCTTCGGCCCGACGGCAACCGGCAAGTCCGCCGTCGCCCAGGCGTTGGCCGAGCGGCTGCCGGCAGAGGTCGTCTCGGCAGACGCAATGCAGGCCTACCGGGGGCTGCCAATCCTGACGAACCAGTCCAAGCGACACGCTCATCTTGTCGGCATCTGGCCGCTCGACCGTGAGGCCTCGGTCGGCGAGTACGCGCCTCGCGCGCACGCTGCGATCGATCTGGCCCTCGCGGCCGGAAGGACGCCGATCGTCGTGGGGGGCACCGGCCTCTACCTTCGGGCCGCACTGGCCGACTTGGCGCTGCCGCCTGCGCCTGCGGCAGGTGAACGCGAGCGCTTCTCCGCGCTCTACGACGCGGAGGGCGCCGAAGCCGCCCACGCGCGGCTTGCCGAGCTCGATCCGGCCGCGGCCGCCCGGGTGCACGTCAACGACCGCCGTCGAGTCGTCCGGGCGCTCGAGCTTGCGGCGGCGGGCGCGTCGCTTGCGCCCGACCGCAACCGGCTCTGGGGCGAGCGAACCCGGCACCCGACGCTGGTCGTCGGCCTCGACGTTCCGACGGCGGTGCTCGAGCGGCGGATCGAGCTCCGGACACGGGCGATGTTCGCGGCGGGCGTGGAGGACGAGGTGCGCCGGGCGCTTTCCGGACCGATCTCGCCGACCGCCAGGAAGACGATCGGCCTGGAGGAGGTGGGCTCGCTTCCGCGGGAGGACGCCATCGACGCGCTGATCGCACGGACGCGCCGCTACGCGGCCTATCAGCGCAAATGGATGCGACGGGTGCCGGGCCTTGTTAGCGTCGCCGCCGACCGGCCGCCGGCCGAGGTCGCCGATGACATTCTCCAGATGGCACGCGCACGGCAACGTTTACCTGCTCACCGAGCGGGCTGAGCTGACGCCGGAACGCGTGCGTGAGGCCGCTGTTGGGACCGACGGGATTCTCGAGGTGCTGGAGAGCGGCGAGGACTGGGCGGAGATCACGATCTGGAACACCGATGGATCGACGGCCGAGCTCTCGGGCAACGGCACCCGCATCGCTGCCGCCTGGCTCTGCGGGCGCACGGGGGCCGGAACCGTCCGGATCCGCGTCGCTGAGCGAGAGGTCGTTGCGCGCATGCTCGGTGGCGGTCTGGTCGAGCAGGACATGGGTTCCGTCGAGGTGGGAGCGCGCGAGACCGTCGACGGGATCGAGCTCGTCCCGGTGTCCGTCGGCAACCCGCACGCGGTCGTCCGCGGCGAACCCG
>JBHEMK010000024.1:0-14522 GCA_046262635.1 Gaiellaceae bacterium | reverse complement strand
GTCTCGATGATCGGCAGCGCGGTCAGTGAGCCGCCGCCGAGCTCGTCCGAGAGCTTGCAGGCGCGCTCGAGTAGCCGCGAGTGCAGGTAGAAGACGTCGCCCGGGAACGCCTCGCGGCCCGGCGGGCGGCGCAGCAGCAGTGAGAGCTGCCGGTAGGCGTCCGCGTGCTTCGAGAGGTCGTCGTAAATGACGAGCGCGTGCTTGCCGTTGTAGAGGAAATGCTCGCCGATCGCGCAGCCGGCGAAGGGCGCCATCCACTTGATCGGCGCCGCCTCGTGCGCGGCGGCGGTGACGATCGTCGTGTACTCCATCGCCCCTGCATCGCGGAGCCGCTCGTACACCTGCGCGACCGTCGACGCCTTCTGACCGATCGTGACGTAGACGCAGTGGACATCGGTGTCACGCTGGTTCAAGATCGTGTCGACGACGATCGCCGTCTTGCCCGTCGAGCGGTCGCCGATGATCAGCTCGCGCTGGCCTCGGCCGATATTCGTCATCGAGTCGATCGCCTTGATCCCCGTCGCGAGCGGCTCCTTCACGGGCTGGCGCTGGACGACGCCCGGAGCCTTGAACTCGAGCGGCCGGGTCTCGTCCGTCTCGATCGCGCCGCGACCGTCGACCGGGTTGCCGAGCGGGTCGACGACGCGGCCGAGCAGGGCCTCGCCGACCGGCAGGCTGGCGACGTTGCCGGTGCGGCGTACGGGCTCCCCCTCGCGGCAGTGCTGCCAGTCGCCGAAGAGGGCCGTGCCGACGTCGTCCTCCTCGAGGTTGAAGGCGAGACCGACGACACCGTGCTCGAACTCGAGCATCTCCATTGCGACCGCGTTCTCGAGGCCGTAGACGCGCGCGATTCCGTCGCCCACCTGGAGCACGGTGCCGACCTCCGCGAGATTGGTCTCGACGTCGTACTGCTCGATCCGCTGCTTCAGGATCGAGGTGATCTCTTCAGGACGAAGCTTCAAGTCATCTCCTCACTAGTTCGTGTCGAAGTCGTTCGAGCCGGCCGCGCACGCTCGCGTCGACGCGCATGGAGCCCGCCTGCAGGATCAGCCCGCCGATCAGATTCGGGTCGACGCTCCGGGTCGCCTCGACTTTCCGCCCGGAGGCACGCTCGATCTGCTCGACGATCGAGGAGGCCTCGTCCTCCGAGAGCTCGTTGGCCGTCGTCAGGTCGACCGTCAGGCGGCGCTCCTCACGCGCCATCAGCCGCTCGAACTCCCGTCCGATCTCCTCGATCTCGCCGATCCGGCCCTTCTCGGCGACGACCCGCAGGAAATTGCCGACGAGCTCGTCCGCGCCGCCGAGCAAATCCTCGAGCACGGCCGCCTTCGCGCGCGGGTCGAGCTGCGGGTTGCGCAGGACCGCGCGCAGCTCCGGCACCTCCGCGACGGCAGCGACGAAATCTCCGAGCTCCTCGTCGACCTGGCCGAGCCGCCCGCTCTCCTTGGCCGCCTGGAACAGTGCCTCGGCGTAGATGCGGCGCGCGACCGCCACCTAGACCTTCTCCTCCAGCTCGGAGAAGTCGAGGTTGCCGATCGCGTCGTCGATCAGGCGGCGGTGGTCGGCGCTGTCGAGCACCTTGCCCGTCACCTTCGAGGCGGCGGCGAGCGTCAGCTCGGCGACCTCGCTGCGGATTTGTTCGAGCGCGCGCTGGGTCTCGGACTGGATCTCCCGGCGCGTCTCCTCGAGCCGGCGCTGCCGTTCGGCCTCGGTCTCCTCGCGCATGCGCTGCTCCATCGACTCGCGTGTCTTACGGGCCTCCGCGAGAATCTCCTCGGCCTGGCTCCGGGCCTGGCCGATCAGCGCCTTGTGCTCCTCGAGCAGGCGCCGGGCCTCTGCACGGGCTTCGTCCGCTTCCTCGATCGACCTGCGGACCCGCTCACGGCGCTCGTCGATCGTCTTCTGGATCGGTCCGAACGCGTACCGCCTGAGGACGAAGAGCGTGATCAGGAAGGCCACGATCGTCCAGATCATCAGACCGGGCGTGACCTGGATCAGGGCATTCGATGCGAGCATCAGACGAGCACGTAGGCGAGGAGGCCGCCGATCAGACCGTAGAAGACGACCGCCTCGGTGAGCGCGAAGCCCAACCACTGGATCCCCTGGAGCTCGCCGCGCAACTCGGGTTGACGGGCAACCGACTGGATCATCGACGCGAAGATGTTGCCGATGCCGACGCCGGCGCCGAGCGCGCCGAGGCCGATGCCGAGGGCGAGCGCGATCGCCTTGCCGGCTTTGGTCACGTCGCCGCTGGCGGCGAAGACGAGGGCGTGGAACATGTGGTTCCTCCTAGTGTTCCGGCTCGATCGCCGAGCCGATGTAGATTGCGGACAGGGCGGCGAAGATGAAGGCCTGGATCGAGACGACGATGACGACCTCGAAGATGTAGAAGACGGTCGCGGCAGGAACGGCGATCACGGCCAGGAGGACCGACTGCAGGACGAAGATCAGGCCGATGAAGGTCAGGATCAGCATGTGCCCAGCGAGCATGTTGGCGAAGAGCCGGACGCTCAACGAGATCAGGCGCATGAACTGCCCCAGGATCTCGAGCGGCACGATCAGGGGCAGCATCACCCTCGGCACTTCCGGGATCCAGCTCTTGAAGTAGCGAACCGGCCCGTTCGCGCGGATTCCCTCGAAGTGCGTGAAGACGAACGTCAACAACGCGAGCGCGAGGGTCACCGAGAGCGACGACGTGGCGGCGTAGATCCCCCAGACCGGAATGTGGTGCCAGGTCTCGCCGGTGAGCGGCAGCGGGAGGAAGCCGAGCATGTTCACGACCCAGATGAAGAGCATCAGCGTCGCGACGTACGGGAACCAGCGGCCGATCGCCTTCGTCGGGAGTCCCTGCTCCGCGACCTGCGTCTGTGCGATCTCGTAGACGGTCTCGCCGACCGTCTGTCGGCGGTTGAGCGTCTTCCCGCGCATCAGGACGAGACCGAGGAGAATCGTGACCGCGGCCCCGATCAGCAAATAGACGACGGCCTTGGTGATCGAGAGGTTGAGCGGGCCGAGGTGGATCGGTACCCATTCGTGCTGCTCGAACTCCTTCGACGGATCGAAGGTGCCGCGCCCCCACGCAGTGGCCGGGAAGGTGAGCACCACGGTCGTAGCGAGCACGAGCAGGCGCCTCACCGGAGGCCTCCGAAGTAGGCGAAGAGGGAGAGCGCCAGCTCGAACGTATAGGCGAGGACGTACACGACGGCCGCGGCGGCCGCGAGCTGCGGATCGGTGACGGCGGCCGCGAGCAGCACGACAAGCAGTCCCACCGCCTTGAAGAAGAGTCCGAACGCCTGCACGCCTGAGGCGGCGAGACTACCGCTGCGGTTCTTCACGCGCGTCAGCAGGAGATCAAGCGCCAGCGCGGCGAGCCAGAGGACGGCGCCGAGCGCCCACCCCGCGAGACGCCAGTCGGCGACCAGGAACACCGGCAGCGCAAGCGCGAGCACCAGCCCGCCGCCGAGGGCCGGCAGCAGCCGTCCAGGAACCGGCCGCGGCGTCGAAAAGAGCGCCGCCCTCACGAGAAGGCTCTCCGGTAGCGGCGATAGACGGCAAGAACGCCGGCCGGGATGCCGACGATCACTCCGCCGATCAGCCCGAGCCCGATCGAGCCGGCTGCCCAGCCGACCAGGGCTCCGGCGCCCGCCCCGACCGCGACGCCGGCCAGAAGCAACGCGCCGGCGCCGGCGGGCTGGAAGGACGAGCGGGGAGTGGCCTGCATGCGCGGGGGAAGATACCAGAGCTTGTAACAGCGCTGCACTGCAGAAATGGGGCGATTTGCCGCCACTTTGTTCATGTCGGATCGGCCCTTGCGCGGCGCCGGGGCGAGGCCCCGGGCCGCGGCTGGCGGCCCTCAGCCATGGCTGCCGGGTCGGGCCGCCGACGCTGCGGGCGTACGCCGAGGGGGCGGGGAAACGATCAAACCGTTTGAGCCGTGAGGGGCCGGAGACGAGGAAGGACGCATGTCCGACGCGATCGTGATCGGAGCGGGGCCGAACGGGCTCGTGGCTGCGAACCACCTCGCGGACGCCGGCTGGCAGGTGCACGTGCTCGAGGCGCAGCCCCGGCCGGGTGGCGCGGTCAAGACCGCCGAGCTGACTGAGCCCGGCTTCCGGCACGACTCCTTCAGCGCTTTCTACCCGCTCGCGGCGGCCTCGCCCGCAATCCGGCGCCTCGAGCTCGAGCGCCACGGCCTCGAGTGGCGCCACGGCCCGCTCGTACTTGCTCATCCGCGGGCCGACGGGAGCTGCGTCGCGCTCTCGCGCGACCTCGACGAGACGGCGGCGTCGCTCGACGGGTTCGCCGCCGGCGACGGCGATGCCTGGCGCCGCCTCTTCGAGCTCTGGCTGCGCGTCCGCGAGCCGCTGTTGCAGGGACTCGGCACACCGATGCCGCCCGTCGTTCCAGCGCTCGGTGTCGCCGGCAGGCTCGGCCCCGGCGGGTTGCTCCGCTTTCTGCGCATGGCGGTCTTGCCGGTGCGGCGGCTCGCCACCGAGCACTTTCGGGGCGAGGGCGCCGGCAGGCTGCTTGCCGGCAATGCGCTCCACGCCGACCTCGCACCCGAGAGCGCGCTCAGCGCCTTCTACGGCTGGTTTCTTTCCAGCCTCGGCCAGGACGTGGGCTTTCCGTTTCCCCGCGGGGGCGCCGGACAGCTGACGGCGGCCCTCGTCCGTCGGCTCGAGTCGCTCGGCGGCACGATCACCTGCAATGCCCGCGTCGAGCAAATCCTCGTCCGCCGCCGCCGGGCCGTCGGCGTCCGGCTCGAGGGCGGTGAGGAGGTCGGCGCCCGGCACGCGGTGCTTGCCGACGTGTCCGCTCCGAGCCTGTATCTCCGGCTCCTGCCCCGGGACCTCGTCCCGGCTCGCGCCCTGAACGACCTGCGCCGCTTCGAGTGGGATTGGAGCACCTTCAAGGTCGACTGGGCGCTCGACGGCCTGATCCCCTGGACCGCGCCGGACGCCCGCCGCTCGCCCGTCGTCCACATCGCCGAGGGGATCGACGAGCTGACCGAGACGACGGCGCAGCTCGCCCGCGGGCTCGTCCCCGAACGACCGTTCCTCATCTTCGGCCAGTACTCGATGGGCGACTCGACTCGCGCCCCGGAGGGCAAGGAGTCGGCCTGGGCCTACACTCACGTCCCCCGCGGCGCGGAGTCCGACGCGGAAGGGCTGGTCGAGCGGATCGAGGAACGCGTCGAGGAGCTGGCCCCAGGTTTCCGAGGCCTCGTCCTGGGCCGCCACGTCGCGACCCCCGGAGACCTGGAACAGGCGGACGAAAACCTCGTCGACGGCGCGATCAACGGTGGAACAGCCCAGCTGCACCAGCAGCTGGTGTGGCGGCCGACGACCGGTCTCGGCCGACCGGAGACACCCGTCGCCTGCCTCTACCTCGCGTCCGCGTCGGCACACCCGGGCGGTGGCGTTCACGGCGGACCGGGTGCGATCGCGGCCCGCGCCGCGCTCAACGGCGACCGGATCGCCAGGGCCGCGGTCGTCGTCGGCGCTGCAAGCCTGGCCGCGGCTACGCGCTCTTCCGCTCGGGCATACCGGGCTCGCCGCGCCTGAGGCGGCGGCTCGTCAGCTTGACGATCTCGAGCAGGTAGACCGTGTAGAGCGACATCCCGACAGCGAGGAGCCCGATCACGCCCGCGGCGAGCGTCGGCCACGGGTGCCAGACGCCGTGCGCGCGGAACGGGATGAAGCGTGTGGCGAGCGCAGCCCCTGCGAGCGTCAGGCACCACCCGTACATGTAGAGCGTCGCCGTCCGTTGTGAGAAGCCACGACGCAGGAAGCGGTGATGGAGATGCGCTTGGTCGCCGACGAAGACGTGCTCGCCGTGCTTGAGCCGCCGCGCGACGACGAATGAGGTATCGATGATTGGGACTGCCAGAACGAGCAGCGGGAAGAACAGGGCGACGGTCGCCGCCGTCTTCAGCAGGCCCAGAACCGAGACCGTGGCGAGCACGAAGCCGAGCAGCAACGCTCCCGAGTCGCCCATGAAGATCCGGGCAGGATAGAAGTTGTGGCGCAGGAAGCCGAGCGTCGCACCGAACACGATCGCAGAGAGGATCGCCGGGTCTGGCTTCGCGAGCGAGAGTGCGATCACACAGAACGTGCCCCCCGCGATCGCGGCGACGCCTGCCGCCAGCCCGTCCATCCCGTCGAGGAAGTTGACCATGTTCATGATCGCGACGATCCAGAGCACGGTCAGCGGCATCCCGATCCAGGCGGGCAGCGCGTCGACTCCGAGGAACGGGAACGTGAAGCGATCGACCCAGACGCCGAACCCGACCGGGATCGAGGCAGCAAGCAGCTGCCCGCCGAGCTTCTCCCACCAGGCCAGGCCGCGGAAGTCGTCGATCGCGCCAATCGTGACGGCGACGGCCGCGCCGAGGAGCAGACCGCGCGTCTCGCTGCCCAGGTGGAGAAACGCGAGCGACGGCACGAAGATCCCCAGGAAGAGCGCGACCCCGCCGAGCCGCGGCACGGGTCGGCGGTTGATCCGACGCCCCTCGGGCCGGTCGACCGCGCCGAGCAGCCGCGCCATCCCGCCGACGGCCGGGGTGAGCAGGATCACGACGAGGAGCGCGACTGCGGCGCCGTACAGGACCTGCGGGTGATCCCTGAGCGTGTCGAGGACGCTGTGACCGCTCGGCGGATCCGGGACGACCCGCAGGAGGACGCCTCCGCCCATCTCCTCTACTTCGTCCCGTAGAGGCGGTCGCCTGCATCCCCGAGGCCGGGCACGATGAATCCGCGCTCGTTCAGGCCGCGGTCGATCGCCGCGCAGACGATGTGGACACCGGGGTGCCGCAGATGCAGGTGCTCGATGCCCGGAGGGGCGGCGACGAGGCAGATGAGCGTGATCGACTGCGCGCCCGCGTCCTTCACCGCCTGCACGGCGGCGACGCTCGAGTTGCCGGTCGCCAGCATCGGGTCGAGGACGATCGCGTCCCGTTGCTCGAGGTCGACGGGCAGCTTGACGAAGTACTCGACCGGCTGGAGCGTCTCTTCGTCGCGGTAGAGGCCGATGAATCCGACGCGTGCGCTCGAGACGAGCGACAGGACGCCGTCGAGCATACCCATGCCCGCGCGCAGCACCGGACAGACGGCGACCTTCTTCCCCGAGATGCGCTGCGCCGTCATCGTCTCGAGCGGCGTCTCGATCTCCGCTTGCTCAAGCGGGAGGTCGCGCGTCGCCTCGTAGGTCAGCAGCAGCGTGACCTCATTGACGAGCTTGCGGAAGTGGACGGTCGGCGTGTGCTTGTCGCGGAGGTAGGTGAGCTTGTGCTGGACGAGCGGATGGTCGACGACCGTGACGCGTCCCGTCGCGGTGGCGGTCGCCCTCACGCCTCCGACCTCCCGATGGCGACGTGCTCGCCGTGGGCTCCGAGCCCGGACGAGCCGGTGTCGCGCGCGGGCGCGCGGTAGCTCGTCGAGCCGCGAAAGCCGGGGTACAGCGGCCGGCGGTCGCAGAGCGCCTGGCTGCGGGAGCGGAGACCGTCGAGATCGGCGCCGCCGCCCAGCGCCCCGACAATGATCTCCCCGATCTCGCGGAAGTCGCCGGCGTCGAAGCCGCGCATCGTCATCGCGGGCGTCCCGAGCCGCAGGCCCGAAGCGACCGTGGGCGGCCGTTCGTCGAACGGAACGGTGTTGCGATTGGCCGTGATCCTCACCGTGTGCAGGCGGTCTTCGGCGTCCTTGCCCGTCCACTCCGAGTTGCGCAGATCGACCTGCATCAGATGGGTGTCCGTGCCGCCGGTGAGGATGTCGAGCCCGCCGTCCTGCAGGGTCGCCGCAAGCGTGTCGGCGTTCCGCCGCACCTGTGCCTGATAGTCGCGAAAGGCCGGCGTGCCCGCGATCTTGAAGCAGGTCGCCTTGGCCGCGATCGTATGCTCGAGCGGGCCGCCCTGGAGCCCCGGGAAGATCGCGCGGTCGACCGCCTGCGCGTGCTGCTCGCGGCAGAGGATGAATCCGGAGCGCGGCCCTGCCAGCGTCTTGTGCGTGGTCGAGGTGACGAAATCGCAGTGCTCGACCGGGTTCGGGTGCAGTCCGGCGGCGACGAGCCCGGCGAAGTGGGCCATGTCGCAAAGCAGG
The DNA here is from genome assembly GCA_046262635.1 of Gaiellaceae bacterium. GTDB lineage: Bacteria > Actinomycetota > Thermoleophilia > Gaiellales > Gaiellaceae > JBHEMK01. The sequence goes on along the minus strand of JBHEMK010000024.1, from coordinate 6,426 downwards.
AGCGCCCCGACGTCGTCGGCGATCTCGCGGAACCGGTCGGCCTCGACCGTGCGCGGGTAGGCGGAGCCGCCGCAGACGATCAGCTTCGGCCGGTGCTCCCGGGCGAGCTCGAGCACCTCGTCGTAGTCGACCATCATCGTCTCGCGCGAGACTCCGTAGCCGGCAATCGTGTAGAAGCGCCCGCTGAAGTTGACCTTCAGTCCGTGCGTCAGGTGGCCGCCGTGGTCGAGGCGCAGCGAGAGGATCGTGTCGCCCGGACTGAGCACGGCCAGGTAGACCGCGGTGTTCGTCTGCGCCCCTGCGTGCGGCTGGACATTCGCGTGCTCCGCGCCGAACAGCTCCTTGGCGCGGTCGATCGCGAGTTGCTCGATCTCGTCCACGACCTCGCAGCCCCCGTAGTAGCGCTTGCCCGGGTACCCCTCGGCATACTTGTTCGTCGGCACCGAGCCGACGGCCTCGAGCACCGAGGGCCAGGTGAAGTTCTCCGAGGCGATCAGCTCGATCTGCCCGCGCTGACGGTCGAGCTCCTTGCCGATCAGCTCGGCGACATCCGGATCGACGTCAGCGAGCCCGGCGGTCGTGAGGTGCTGGAAGGTCTCCTGCGCGACGGACATTCGCTCTCCTCTCCCGGGTTCCGGGAGATGGTACTGCCGCCCGGGATCGGGGTCTCCGGGGTCACACGGGTCCGCGGTCTCCGCGAGCTCCTGGCGCTCGTTCTGCGGTCGCTGCGTTCGACGAGCTGGGGTCATCCCCTGGCACGCCGGGAAGGGGCGCGGGCAAAGCCCGGGCACGAGCGTCCGGATCGCGATGAACGGCGACGGTGGCGCGATCGCCCACATCATCGTGAAGGGGGAACTGTCAGCTACTCGAGTGCGGCGGCGACGCGCCGGAGCGCGTCCGCCCCGGGAGCCGCCCCCTCGCGCAGCACCCGTGGCTCGGCGCCGGTGAAGTCGAGCACCGTCGAGGCCGTCCCCGGGAGTTTGCCGCCGTCGAGGATCGCAGCCACGCTCCGGCGGATCTCCTCCGGCACCTCCTCGAGGTAGCTCGGGTCAGGGCCGCCGGGAAGGTTGGCGCTCGTCGCGATCACGGAGCCGACCCGCGCAAGCACCTGTGCCGCCGGCTCCGGCAACTTCGGGACCCGGACGCCGATCGACTCCGGTGTCGTCCCGGTCAGCCAGCGGTAGCGCCGTGCCGGGTTCGGCAACACCAGCGTGTAGGGCCCGGGAAGAAGCACCCGCGCGATCACGCCCGCGCGACCGCGCAGCTCGGGTATGCACTCGAATAGCCAGTCGACGTCGGCGGCGAGCAGGGCCGTCGGCTTCGCCTCGTCGCGCCGCTTCACCATGTAGAGGCGCCGTGCGCAGGTCTCGCTGTACGGCGACGTGCAGAGACCGTAGACGGTGTCGGTCGGGAGGACGACGGGCTGTCCGGCCTGGATCGCAGCGACGGCCTCGTCGACCCGCGAGAAACCCTGCGGTCGCGTGATCATCGCTCGCCCTCCACCACCCGCTGCCTCCCAGCCAGGTCTGTGGTGATCCGCACGCCCCGGTAGCCGACGGCGGTGAGGTCGGCGGCCACAGCGCCCGCCTGCCCGTCGCCGACTTCCAACACGAGCCAGCGCGTGTGCGCCGTCCGCGCGATCTCGCCGTGCAGCCCGTTGCCGAGGAGGGCGCCAATCGGCTCCCAGCCAAGCTCGGGCTCGAGCCCCTCGAGGTTCTCGACGTAGGGCGGGTTCGAGACGACGAGGTCCCAGCCCTCCGCGGCCGTCTCGACGCCGCCCTCGCGCAGCTCCACCTCGAGACCGAGCCGTGTGGCGTTCTCGCCTGCGAGCTCGAGCGCGCAGCGCGAGATGTCCACACCGGTGACGCGCGCACCCGGATGTTCGAGCGCGAGCGCGAGCGCGATCGCCCCCGTGCCGACGCCGACGTCGAGGACGCGCGGCTCGGGCAGATCACGGATCAGAGCAAGCGTCCGCTCGACCAGGACCTCCGTCTCGGGTCGCGGCACGAGCGCCCGCGAGTCGGTCCTGAGCGTCAGCCGCCGAAACCCCCATTCGCCAAGGATGTAGGCCAGCGGCTCGCGGGCTTCGCGGCGCGCCAGGAGCGGCTCGAGGCCGTCGACCTCGCGGCCGGGGACGGCATAGAGCGAGGTCCGCGGGGCGCCGAGCGCGTGTGCGACGAGCAGCTCGGCATCGACGCGAGGCGTCGGGACGCCCGCTGCGGCGAGTCGCCGCTCGGCCTCGCGAACCGCGTCGATCGCTCTCACGCGAGGGCGAGCCGGCGGTCCTCGGAGTTCAGCGCCTCGGTGAACTCGTCGAGCTCGCCCTCGAGCATTCGCTCGAGCTGGTGCACCGTCAGCTTGATCCGGTGGTCCGTAACCCGGCTCTCGGGAAAGTTGTAGGTGCGAATCTTCTCGGCCCGCTCGCCCGTGCCGATCTGCGCGCGGCGTGCATCGGAGAGCTCGGCCTGCTGCCGCTGGCGCTCGAGCTCGTAGATCCGGGCTCGCAGCACCCGTTTCGCCTTCTCCTTGTTTTGAAGCTGGCTCTTCTCGTCCTGCATGGCCACAACGACACCCGTCGGCAGATGCGTGATGCGGACCGCAGAGTCGGTCGTGTTGACGCTCTGTCCGCCCGGCCCTGTCGAGCGGTAGACATCGATCTTGAGATCCTCGTCGCGCAGGTCGACCTCGACGTCCTCGGCCTCGGGCATGACCGCGACCGTCGCCGTGGAGGTGTGGATACGTCCCTGCGACTCGGTCTCAGGCACGCGCTGCACGCGGTGCGTGCCCCCCTCCCACTTGAATACCGCGTAGGCCCCGTCGCCGCGCACCGCGAAGGTGACCTCCTTGAAACCGCCGCCGTCGTTGGGGCTCGAGCTGAGCTCCTCGACCTTGAAGCCGCGCCGCTCGGCGTAGCGGGTGAGCATCCGGTAGAGGTCGCCCGCCCAGAGCGCCGCCTCGTCGCCCCCTGCGCCGGAGCGGATCTCGACGATCACGTCCTTGCGATCGGCTGGATCTGCCGGAACCATCGCGAGCTTGAGCTCCTCCTCGAGCGCGGCGGCTCGGGTCTCGAGGTCCGGGACGAGCTCCTTGAGATCGCCGTCGTCGCGCGCATCGTCGAGGTCCGCGCTGACCTGGCGCCATTCCTGCGCGAGCCTGTACGGCCCCTCGAGCTCCTTCAGTCGCCGCCCCACATCAGCCGCCTCGCGATGGTCGTTGTAGACCGCAGGGTCCGAGAGGCGCGCCTGCACGTCGCGGTAGTTCCGCTCGAGATCGTCCAGGAGCTCGTTCAGCGCCACGCGCCGAAGGGTAGCGCCGCACTCGATCTGGCAAGCGTCGAGGCCCCGAAAACGACCGAGGCCTTCTCCCCGGGCGGTGCTACACCCGCTCGAGCCGAGCGTCCACCGTGATCTCGGGGACGCCGGCGAGCGCCTTCGAGACCGGGCAGGTGTCCTTCGCGTCCTGGGCGGCGGTGCGAAACGCCTCCTCCTCGAGACCCGGCACGCGGCCCGCGACGGTCAGCGCGACCTCAGTGATCCCCTCGCCGGGCTGGAAGGTGACGGTCGCCGAGGTGTCGAGCTGCTCGGGGGTGTGGCCCTCGCCGGCAAGGTTGTGGGCGAGCGCCATCGAGAAGCAGGCTGCATGTGCGGCGGCGATCAGCTCCTCGGGGCTCGTCAGCGACTCCGGCTCCTCAGCGCGGGCGGCCCAGGTGACCTGTTGCTCGCCGATCGCCCCGCTCGTCGTAGAGCGGATCGTCCCGCTCCCCTCCATCAGGCTCCCCTGCCACGTGACCTCCGCTCTGCGTTCTGTGGCCATCTAGCCCTCGTCGAGCTCGGCGCTGACGACAACCTCGGCGCCGGCCTTCTTCAGCAGCCTCGAGAACGGGCAGCCCTCGTCGGCGGCCTGGACGGCCTGCTCCCAGATGCGGCGGTCGAGACCCGGCACCCGCCCGTGCGCAGCGACAGTCGAGGCCACGATCTGGTGGCCTTCCCCGTCGAGCTCGTCCATCCGGATGACGACTCGGACGTCCAGCCGGTCGGGGGGCGAGCCGGCGCGCGTCAGCTCGCCGGCCAGGCTCGTCGCGAAGCAGCCGCCGTGCGCGGCTGCGAGCAGCTCCTCGGGGCTCGTCTTCCCTTCCGGATTCCCGATCCGGGTTGCGTTCGAGTAGGGCAGGCCCGCGAAGGCGCCGGTGTCGGCGGAGATCTCCCCTGCACCCCGGGCGAGGTTGCCCTCCCAGCCGATCGTCGCGCTCCGCTCGATCCGGGGCATCAGGCCATGACCTCGATGCGCTCCTTGTTCGGATCTCGCTCCTCGAGCCGCAGCACCTCCCGCAGCGCACGGATCGAGACCTCGAGCTGGTCGAGCGTGGGCTCCCGCGTGGTCAGACGCTGGAGCCAGAGGCCGGGAGCGAGCAGCGTCATCACCACCCGGTTGTCGCTGTGTCTTCCCGCGAAGCGGATCAGCTCGTACGCAAGCCCGGCGATCACCGGGAGCAGCAGGATCCGGGTCGCGATCAGCCAGTACCAGTGCGGCCGGCCGAAGAACGCGAAGACGAAGATCGCGATCACCATCACCCAGAGCAGAAAGGCAGTTCCGCAGCGCGGGTGAATCAGGCTGAAGCGCTGAACGGTCTGCGGGTCGAGCGTCTCCCCGGCCTCGTAGGCGTTGATCGCCTTGTGCTCGGCGCCGTGATACTGGAAGACGCGCCTCAAGTCGGGCAGGAGCGAGATCACGCTCAGATAGACGACGAAGACAGTGACGCGGATCGCGCCCTCGACGATCACGAACCAGCCCCCGGACTTGATCGGCAGCAGACCGGCGAGCAGCGCCGGCCCGACCTTGAAGACCGAGACGGCGAAGCCGATCGCGATCGCGAACGCGAAGATCAGGGCACCGCGCGAAAGCTCCGCCTCGGCCTTCTCGTTCCCCTCGTTCGCGGCGTAGTTGGCCGAGATGGCGAGCGCACGGAATCCGATCGCCAGCGACTCCCCCAGCGCGATCACGCCTCGAATCACCGGCAACCGGAAGGCAGGGTGCCGCGCCATCGCCGATTCGATCGGCCGGCAGACCTGGGCGATGTCCCCGTCCGGCTTTCGGATCGCAACAGACCAGTTCGACGGGCCGCGCATCATCACGCCTTCGAGGACGGCCTGGCCCCCAACGTTCGTCATGCCTGTCGGCTTAGGCTTCGCGCGAGCGAGAGCCGCCGGCCTTCTCGAGGCGGCGCTGGAAGCGCTCCACCCGGCCACCCGTGTCGACGAGCTTCTGCTTGCCGGTGTAGAAGGGATGGCATTCCGAGCAGATCTCGACGTGCAGCTCGGGCTTCGTCGAGCGCGTCTGGAAGGTGTTCCCGCATGAGCACGTCACGGTCGTGAGGACGTACTCGGGATGGATGTCGGCCTTCATTGCCCGGCCAGAATAGCAGCGGCCGTCTGGGCTGCGACGTTCCCGCCCGAGACCACCGCCACCACCGTCTGGCCTGGCTCGAGCTCGATCTTGCCGGCCAGCAGAGCAGCCGCCGTGGCCGCCCCGGCCGGCTCGCAGGCAAGCTTCATCCGCCCGTAGAGGAAGCGGAAGGCATCCTTGATTTCGTCCTCGGTGACGAGCACCGATTCGACTCCGAGCGCCCGGCAGATCTCGAGACAACGCGCGCCGGCGTAGGGCCCGTTGAGACCGTCGGCGAGCGAGCGCGGCTCGACGGTCACCGGGCGACCGATTTTAAGACTCTCGGACAGTGCGGCCGAGAGCTCGGGTTCGACCGCGACGAGGCGCGATCCCGGCTTCATTCCCCGCACGGCCGCGGAGATGCCGGAGACGAGCCCGCCGCCGCCGACCGGGACGAGCACGACGTCCGTCTCGGGAGCGTCCTCGAGCAGCTCGAGCCCGACGGTGCCCTGTCCCGCGATCACGTGCGGGTCGTCGTAGGGATGGACGAGCGTGCGGCCGGTCTGCTCGACGAGGCGGTCGAGATACTCGAAGGCGGCCGGAATGTCGGCCGGGCTGTCGTCGACGGTCGCGCCGTAGCCCCGCGCGGCCGCGATCTTCATCGGGCTCGCGGTCTGCCACATGACGACAAGGGCATCGATCCCCTCGAGCGCCGATGCGTAGGCGAGGGCCTGGGCATGGTTGCCTGCCGAGATCGAGATGACCCCGCGGGCCTTCTCGCTCTCGGTCAGGGTCGCGAGCTTGTTCAGGACGCCCCGTGGCTTGAAGGCCCCCGTGCGCTGGAACAGCTCGGCCTTGAAGCGAACCTCGGCGCCGACCTGAGCGGACAGCGTGCGAGACCCGAGGAGCGGCGTCCGGTGCAGGCGACCGGCGATGCGCTCGCGGGCGGCGTAGACGTCGTCCAGCGTGACGAGCTCGGAGCCGGTCGCTGCCACGGGTTGATCCTATCCCGCGCCGCCTCCGGCTTCACGGGCGCCGCACCGG
>JBHEMK010000023.1:0-5799 GCA_046262635.1 Gaiellaceae bacterium | reverse complement strand
GCCATGCCATGCAGGCTGAGCGGTTCGGCGTCACAGCGCCTCCCTTTCAGACCCTCGAGATCGTTTGTTCCCGGCAGTCCTGGGGCAGATAGCGCCTCCCACGACAAGGGAGGCTGTCTTCTCCATTCTCCTGCTCATCATCATCATCCTGGTCATCGTGCTCCTCTTCGGTGGCTTCGGCTATAGCCGGCGCGGTCGTTAGGACCTGCCGCCGCCCGGCCCCGATGCGGCCGACACTGCTGCAGGGCGCCGGACAACCAGGCCTACTCGGAGCCCCACGGAGCGGGGCTCCGAGGGGCGTTGTCCGGTGTCCTCGAAGATCGCTGTAGTCGGCCGAGCAGGCGTTGACCGGCCGGCCGCATCTGCGGCCTCGGGCTTGCGGGCCGCCCGTGAGTCGCGTCAGGCGTCGATCGGAACGTGCCCCGGGTGCGACGCGACGCGGCCGAGCCACTTCGTGACGGCGGGGTACCTCTCGAGTTCGAATCCGCCTTCGCCGGCCACGTGGGTGTAGGCGTAGAGCGCGATGTCCGCGAGCGTCATCGCCGGGCCGACCGCCCACTGACGAGACCCGAAATGCTTCTCCAGGGCGGCAAGCGCTCGATCGCCCGCAGCGGTACGTTCTTCCAGACGATCCTCGAACGCCTCCGGCTGACCCGAGTAGGCGCGCCAGAAGCGCACGACGGCGATCGAGGGCTCGAGGTCGTACTGCTCGAAGAACATCCATTGCAGCACCTGCGCGCGCTCGTACGGATCGCTCGGAACGAAGGGCGTCCCCTCGCCGAAGTACCAGAGGATCGCACCGGACTCACCGATCGACCGTCCGTCGTCGAGGACGAGCGTGGGAACTCGTAGCGATGGGTTCAGGTCGCCGAGCAGCTCGGCGCGGTTCGAGCGGTCGACGACGTCGACTGTGCGCCGCTCGTAGGAGATCCCGAGCTGCGCGAACAGCAGGCGCACCTTGTAACAGTTGCCCGAGACCGGACTGTCGAAGAGGAGCATCGACCGAACCTACCGTCTGCGGGCACGCTTCGGCTGCTGCCGCCGTCGGCCACCGCCCGCGACTCTCGAACCGCGTCGCGTCGTCGGGGGCGTCTGCCGCTCGAACAGCGTCCGGGCCCAGGCTGGGCGAGGCGTACCGAGCGGACGCCGATCTCGAGCCACTCCGGCACCGTCGTCCAGCAACGGGCGGCGTCTCCGCCTGTCGCTGCACCGGACGTCTTCGGCACCGATGACAGATGCGCGGACGCCGGCCGCTCTCCGCCCGAGCGACCGGATGTCCGCCCGGGCGGGCGCCACGGGTCCTCCCGTCTAACCGGTGCGGAGCACCACCTCGAGGGCGGTTCCCCGGCCGGGATCCGAGCTCAGGGTGAAGCCGCCCTCGATTGACTCGGCGCGCGAGCGCATGTTCTTCAGGCCCTGGCCGCTGTCGTCGGTCTCGCCCTCGAATCCGTCGCCGTCGTCGCGGATTGTGACGAACCGCTCCCCATGAGGGCGTTCGCCGATGATCACCTCGGCCCTCCGAGCGTTCGCGTGCCTGTGGACGTTCCCGAGTCCCTCCTGGACGATCCGGAAGATCTCGATCTGCTCGTCGGGCGCGAGGCGGACCGAGGTGTCCACCTCAACGTCCACCTCGAGCTTCCCGTCCGCCGTGACGAACTCGACATAGCGCCGAAGCGCCGCGTCGAAGGGTGCGTGGCCGGAGGCCGACGAGAGAGCGAGGATCGCGAACCGAGCTTCCTGCTGCGCAGCGACGGCCGCCGCCTTGAGGCGCGGCAGGGTCTCTGCCAGTGGTGCGCCGGCCTCCAGCATGCTCGCGTGCGCCGAGACCGCGAAGAGGTACTGCGCGAGACCGTCGTGGATCTCGCGCGCGACCCGGGCGCGCTCCTCCGCGACGGCACGCCCGAACTCCGCGAAGCGAATCGCGCGCCAGGCCCCGACGAGCAGGAGGGCGTAGGCGAGCATGCGCAGGAAGTCTCCCTGCGTGACATAGGTGCTCGCGAGCAGCGGCAGGAAGACCTGGTGGAGCGCCGCGAACAGCATTAGGGTCGAGCCGAGCGCGAGCCAGCGATCCATGTCCTCGCCGTGCTTGCGGAAGCGCTCGCCGAATCCGACGAGCGCCAGCAAGTTGAGCAGGGCCCACAGGGACAGGACCGCGGTCAGCTGATACGGCTGGCCGAGATCGTGCGACGGCGTGAGCAGCGGCAGCGAGCGGTCGATCGAGTTGAGGAAGAACCAGGTGATGAAGAGCGCCACCAGGGCGCCGACGATCGAGTTTCCCAGCGCCCGCCCGCGCGACTTGCTGCGGCCCCTCGTGAACGGGGCGGCCGCGATCAGTGCCAGGCCGAGCAGGCCGCCGATGATCGCGCTCCATGCCTCGGGCGCGGCGAGCGGTGTCCGGCCGAGCGTCGGACCGATCTGGAACGCCATCGCCGAAGCACTCTGGACGAGAAAGCCCATGCAGAGCAGCAGGTCGAGCCGCCGGCCCTCGACCGAGAAGCGGACCCCGGCGAGCAGCGCAACGAGGCCGCCGGCGAGCGCCATCGTCGTCTGGAGGACGAGCCGGAGGCGGGGCAGGTCGTACGTCGTGTGCAAGGTCGGATAGACCAGGATCAGGGCCAGGGTGGCACCGAGCAGCCCCACGAGCAGGATCTGGCCCCAGAGCCAAGCCTGGAACTCGTTGCGGTTGTTCTTTTGCACCTCCCTCTATTCGGCAGGAAACTTCCTGCCGATAAGGGGCAGTGATGGACGTGCGTATCCTGATCGTTGACGATCACCCGCTCACACGCGAGGCCCTGTCGTCGCTCCTCAACCAGCACGGCTTCGACGTTGTCGGCGAGGCGTCCGACGGCCAGGCCGCGATCGTCGCCGCCGAGCGGCTGCAGCCGGACCTCGTGCTGCTCGATCTCTCCATGCCCGGCCTCGACGGCCTGAACGCGCTGCCGCGGATCCGGAGTGCCGCGCCGGACTGCGAGGTCGTCGTCCTCACCGCCTCGGGCACCGAGGAGAACCTCCTCACGGCGATTCAGGGTGGGGCGGCCGGCTACCTGCTGAAAAGCGAGCCCCCCGAGCGGATCGCGGGCTTCCTGCGCGGCGCTGCGCAGGGAGAGGCCGCCCTCTCGGGCGTCGTCGCCCGCCGCCTGCTCGACCGCGTGCGCAACGGCAGCGGCCGCGGCTCCGGCGTGCCGGACGAGATCGCCTCAGCCCTCTCGGCCAGGGAGCTCGAGGTGCTGCTGCTGCTCGACGAGCACCTCGGCACCGACGAGATCGCGAAGCGCCTGTTCATCTCCGAGCACACGGTGCGCTCGCACGTGAAGAGCCTGCTCCGCAAGCTCAACGTGTCCTCCCGCCGCGACGCGCTCGTGCGTCTCTCGGTCGCCCGGCGCTGACTCACCCGTTCTGGGTGAGCCGATTCCCCGGCCGGAGCCACGAGGAGATGGGGATGCCTTCCGATACCGACGTCATCAGCTCTCCACGTGGTGGAGGCGATGGCGAATGACCTCTGGCGGCCGGCTCCCCGGAGCCGGCCGCCGTCGTTGTACGTCCGGCATCACAGGGGCTTGGGTTATGCCTCACCGTCGAGGAGCTGGCCCTGACCAAAGCCGGCTGCCTGCTTCGAGCGCCTCCCAGCAGGACGGCTTATCGCGCGGGGCGCTCGGCGGGACGCTGCCAAGCAGCTGCTGCGCCATGTCTGTAGATGGCGGCGGATTTCGGCGCTGGCGGCCGGTCGAAAGGTGGCCGGCAGCCGCGTTGGATGCAGTGGAACCGCTTTCAAACCGGCGGCGCAACCTGCGCCTGTTCGGGATCCGGGCGAGCGGTCCCGCCAGTGGGCTCGAATGGGCTACTGGGGCATTGCAGGCTCGCTGTCCTCGATCGCGCGCTGCCCAACGCTGACTGCACCGATCGAGCCTCGCCGGCTTCAGCGATCCGACCGCCGGTCCCGGCCGTCAGGGCGGCAAAGCGCCGAGCGGACCCCAGGTCCGTGGTGCGGAGGGCCGGTCAAGGCCGACCGTGCCCGATCGTCAACGAGTGTTGAAGCCTTCCACCGCTGCGTGGACGAGGCCGGGGAGCGTTTCGAGGTTGTAGCCGCCCTCCAGTACGGCTGCGACACGAGGGCCGAGCGCGGCGCAGCGCCGGGCCAGCTCGCGGAAACCGCACTCGGTCACGTGCATTCCGGCGAGGGGGTCGTCGTCGTGGGCGTCGAAGCCTGCGGAGACGAGCACGAGCTCCGGCTCGAACCGTCTGACCGCGGGGGCGACGGTGTGGTCGAAGGCCCGGAAATAGTCCTCGTCGCCCGAGCCCGCGGGCAGAGGCACGTTCACCGTCGTCTCCTGCTGATCCTCGCGGCCGCCCGTGCCCGGATAGAGCGGCCATTGGTGGAGCGACACGAAGAGGACGCTGTGGTCGTCGCGGAAGATCGCCTCGGTGCCGTTGCCGTGATGGACGTCGAAGTCGACCACCGCCACCCGCTCGACCCCGAGCCGCGCCTGCGCCGCTCGCGCGGCGATCGCCACGTTGTTCAGGAGGCAGAAACCCATCGCGCGCGCCGGTAGGGCGTGGTGCCCGGGCGGCCGCACCAGCGCGAAGCCCCCGCGGAGCGCCGCCTCGATCGCAGTTCCGGCGGCAAGCAGCGCCGCCTCGTAGCTCGTCACCGAGGCGGGCGTGTCGCCGTCGAGCCAGACCGGGTCGGTGATCCCGCGCAGGAGCGCGACGTGCTCGGTCGAGTGGCAGCGGAGGACGTCCTCCTCCGCTGCCGCCGCTCCCTCGGCCCAGTCGGCGAAGGATTCCTGCAGCGCCCGCACACGCTCCGGCCGCTCGGGGTGGTCTCCGGTGGGATGGAGGCGCGCGAGCGCCGGATGGCTCAGGACGTCGATCGAACGAGCTCCGCAAGCTCGTCGAGGCTCTTCCCCGTCGCGCGGCAGAGGCCGAGCAGGTAGCAGAGCAGCGGCGCGTTCGTCCGCTCGCCGCCCTCGTGCGCCGCGATGCGCGCGATGTCGAGGATCGTCGCCATGTCCGCGTCGGTGAGCTCGAGCACGTTGACTGGCAAGTCAGTCGCGAGCGCGAGGGCGTCGGCCTGCTGCGAGAGCCAGTCGTTCACGCCAGAGAGGCTAGCCGCTCGGCGAGTTGGTTCATCCCGAGGTCTTTTGCGTGAGCGGACGCCTTCGCCCAGGTAGGGATCTGGCTGCCGAGACCAGGAAGCGGGGCGGAGGAGTCCAACGTCGCCATCCGCCGAAACAGGCGCAGGTCTTCGGCCTCGGCGGCGAAGCGGCCCGCGTCGAGCGCGGCCTCGAGTGTGCCGTGCTCGCGCAGGATCTCCGCCGCCTTCTTCGGCCCGATGCCGCGGGCGCCGGGAAGCCGGTCCGACGGGTCACCGCGCAACGCGATGAAGTCGGGCACCTGCTCCGGGTCGACCGCGTAGCGCTCCCGGACCTCGGCGGGACCGAGGCGCGCGATCTCAGTGACTCCCTTCGTCGGCTGGAGGATCGTGACGCGGTCGCTTGCGAGCTGGAACGCGTCACGGTCGGACGTTGCGACGAGCACCGGTCCCGGCCAGGCGGCCGCCGCCGCGGCGAGGAAGTCGTCGGCCTCGTAGCCGTCGGCCTTGGCGCAGGCGAAACCCATCGAGGCGACGAGCCCGGGCAGGAGCTCCAGCTGCTCTAGGATCGCGTCGTCGAACTCGCGTCCCGACTGGTACGCCTCGAACGCCTCGTGCCGGTAGGTCGGCACAAAGAGGGTGTCCCAGGCGACGAGCACCACGTCGGGCCGCTCGCTCTCCCAGAGGCGGGTGAGCATGTTGGCAAA
>JBHEMK010000022.1:0-58426 GCA_046262635.1 Gaiellaceae bacterium | reverse complement strand
CGCTCCGCACTGTCGGGGGGCGGTTGCCCGGATGCCCGGCAGCGGCTAGCCTGTCAGCTCGCGGTCGCCCCGGAGGCACCGCGGCAGGCGACGGCGCCGGAGGAGGACCAGTTCCACCTCGGTGCCTTTTTTCTTGGTCCGGCGATCAAGCGAGGAGAGTGAACGTGATCAGTATCCGGCTGAGGATCCTCGTCGCCGAGGACGAGACGATCATCCGTCTCGATCTGCGCGAGCTGCTCGAGCGGGCCGGGTTCGAGGTCTGCGCCGAGGCGAAGGACGGCGAGGAGGCGGTGGCCCTCGCCCGCTCCGAGGAGCCCGATCTCGCGATCATGGACGTGAAGATGCCGCGGCTGGACGGGATCGAGGCGGCACGGCGCATCCTCGGCGAGCGGCCGATCCCGATCGTGATGCTGACTGCGTACGGCCAGGAGGACCTCGTCGCGCGCGCTGTCGAGACGGGCGTGTTTGGCTACCTGGTCAAGCCTTTCCGCGAGCAGGACCTCCTGCCGGCGATCCACACCGCCCGGGCTCGGCACGAGGAGCTGGCGGCATTGCGGGACGAGGCGGAGTCGCTCACGGAGGCGCTCGCGGCGCGCAAGTCGATCGAGCGGGCCAAGGGCTTGCTGATGGAGAAGGAGGGGCTGTCGGAGCGGGACGCGTTCGCGCGCCTGCGCAAGGCCAGCCAGGCCTCGGGCCGACCGCTCAAGGTGATCGCAGAGGCGGTCGTCGCGACCCTCGGAGTCGACTCCGGTTAGGCGACCAGTGCGAAGGCGGCGAGTTCGACCTGCGGCAGCTACACCCGCTCGTCCTCCCGCGGCCGGGCCGGCTCTCGATCCTGATCGGGCAGCCGCTCAGCTCGGCGAGCTCGAACTCCGGCCCGTCTCAGCCGCTCTCCCCCGGCTCTGCCGTGTCGCTTGAAGGCGGGCAGCACCGAGCGCCCGGGTGAACGCGTTCGGCGTTGACCGGCGCACCGCGGGAAGTCGACCTTCGTTCGGATCGCAGCCGGCCCGGCGCCCGCATCACCGGGCGAGAGCTGACGCGAGGTCGAGGATTGGCACGGCACCTTGTCCAGGGCAACGATCGCCCGGCGTTGTAGCGTTTCTGCGTGGAGCATCCCGAGCTCCGGCAGACCTGCCGCCATTCCGCCGCGTTCGGAAGGGATCCGGCGGCGGAGCCGACCGGGCTGACCGAGGAGGACTCATCGGGCGCGCAGGAGCTCGAGCGGTCTCTCCGGAGGCCGGGTCGAGGCATGCGTCCGGTGGGCCGTGAGTAACCCGCTAGGGCCCCGGCGGCTCTCGCGGAGTTCTGGCGCTGACGGTGGGTGAGCATCCGAATGCGGCCTTGACTCGGCGGGTCTTCGACGCCTTCCGCCAGCGAAACGGCGCCGTCGTCGCCGCCGCGTTGGCCCGAGACTCGGTCTGGCGCGTGGGCGGAACGAGCAGCCTCGCCGGCGAGTACCGGGGCCGGCGGGAGGTTACGGGCTTCCTCGGCCGCACCACGCACGACAGCGACGACTACTCGAGCGAGCTGCGGTGGGTGCTCGCCGACGATCAGCGAGCAGTCGCCCTCTACCGGGCCCGCGGGCGCCGCCGAGGCCGCACGATCGACATCGACCAGCTGCTCGTGATCCGCTGCGTCGATGGACGTTGGGCGGACGTCACGGCGCTCCCGCTCGACCAGGCCGCTTTCGATGCATTCTGGGCCTAGCCCTGGCTAGGTCGGCCGCTCGCGGTCACGCCTGCGCCTGCTCGAAGAGCGCCTCCCACCGGCCGAGGAGTGTCTGGAGGTCGTCGCGGGCGCGCCGGTGGGCGGCGAGCACCCCGGTGTCCCCCCAGTCAGCGGCGAGGCGCGCCTCGAGTTGCGCGACCTCCCGCTCCCGGGCGGCGATCTGGGCCTCGACCTGCGCGAGTTCACTCGGGGCGTCGTTCGCGGGGCGCGGTTTCGCCTTCTCGCGGCGCTCCCTCGGCTCGTGAGGCGGCGGCGCCTCGCGCTCGTCGCGCTTGCGCACGTAGTCGGCCCAGCCCCCGTCGTACGGTCGCAGCTCCCCGTCCTCGATCGCGAGCGTGCGCTCTGCGACTGCGTCGAGCAGCGCCCGGTCGTGGGAGACGAGCAGGATCGTGCCTGGGAATGCCTCCAGCGCGGCCTCCAGCGCCTCCCGGCTCTCGAGGTCGAGGTGGTTCGTCGGCTCGTCGAGGACGAGGAAGTTCGCACCCGAGGCGACGGTCAGGGCCAGTGCCAGCCGGCGCCGCTCGCCGCCCGAGAGCACCGAAACCTGCTTCTCGTGCTCGCCCCAGCCCGAGAAGAGGAAGCGGCCGAGCAGCGCCTGTGCCTCGGGCCGCGAGAGCCCCGTTGCGCCCTGGGCGCAGTGCAGAACCGAGCCGCGCTCGTCCAGCTCGACCTCGTGCTGCGAGAAGTACGCGGCCTCGACGCCGTGACCGAGCCGGATCGTCCCCGCCGCCGCGTCGCGGTGCCCGAGCATCGCCTCGAGCATCGTCGTCTTGCCGGAGCCGTTGGGGCCGACCAGAGCGACGTGCTCGCCGCGCTCGAGCGCGAACGCCGCGCCGGAGACGAGCACGCGCTCGGCCACGCGGAGCTCCACGGCCCTCGCCTCGACGACGGTTCGGCCGCTGCGGGGAGGCTTGAGGAACTCGAAGCCGAGCGTGCGGCGCTTGATCGAGAGCCGCTCCAGCTCGCCCGCGGCGCCTGCCTTCTCCCGCTGCAGGCGGCCGATCTGGGTCAGCTTCGCCTGCGCCTGCTTGGCCTTGGACTTCTTCGCGCGAAACCGCTCGACGAAGCGGTTCAGGCGCTCGATGTCAGCCTGGACGCGGTCGACGTTCTTGGCCGCGTCGAGAGCGCGCGCCGCCTTCTCGAGCCGCCACGTGTGCCAGGTGCCGGGGAAGTAGATCGAGCGGCCGCCGCTCAGCTCGAGCACCGCGGTCGTGACCGACTCGAGGAACCAGCGGTCGTGTGCGACGAGGATCACGCCGGCGTCGATCGCCTCGATCTCCTTCTCCAGCCATTCGAGGCTCTCGACGTCGAGATGGTTCGTCGGCTCGTCCAGGAGCAGGAGGTCGGGCGCGCCGCCGAGCGCGCGCGCGAGCGAGGCGCGGGTCAGCTCTCCGCCGGAGAAGGTGCGGAGCGGCCGGTCGAGATCGCGGTCCGCGAAGCCCAGCCCGCGGACGACCGAGTTCGCGTGCTCACGCCATGTGTAGCCGCCCGCGTGCTCGAGCCGCGCCTGCGCCGCCCCGTAGGCGTTGAGGGTGGCGCTGTCGTGAACGCCCTCGGCCATCGCCTGCTCGAGCCGGCGCAGCTCCTCCTCGGCGGCGACGAGGTCGGCCGCGCCGGCGAGCACGTATTCCCGTAGCGTCAGCTCCCGTTCGAGCGGCGGGCGCTGGTCGTGCAGGGCCACCCGCGCGGCCTTCTGGAACACGAGCTCGCCTCCGTGGAGCTCCGTCTGCCCGGCCAGGATCCTGAGCAGCGTGGTCTTGCCGGCTCCGTTCGGACCGGACAGTGCCACCCGGTCGCGGCGCTCGACCTTGAACGAGACCCCCTCGAACAGGACGTTGCCGCCGAGCTCCTTGCGCAGGTTCGAGGCGATGACGACTGCCATGCGCTTAGGGTACTTCGGCGAATGACGCGGGTACTCGCTCTCGACGTCGGAAGCTCGTCCGTGCGGGCGCAGATCGTGGACGAGCGCGCGGAGCCTGTCGGCGAGGCCCGTCAGCTGAGGTACGGCGGCAGCGATCCGGATCAGATCGTCCGCCTCGTCCGCGAGGCGATCGGCGGCATGGACGCCGTCGTCGATGCCGTCGGCGCCTCCTGTTTCGGCCACAGCCTGCTGGCGCTCGATGAGGACGGGAAGCCGCTGACCCGGGTGCTCGGCTGGCGCGAGACGCGCTCGGCCGACGCGGCCGACTGGCTCCTCCGCCGTCTCGACGGCGATGCGGTCCAGGCCCGGACCGGCTGCCACATCCACACGAGCTTCTGGCCGGCGAAGCTCGCATGGCTCGCCGAGGCCGAGCCGGAGATGTTCCGCCGCACGCGCCACTTCGTCTCGTTCGCCGACTATCTGTACGCGGAGCTCCACGGTTGCAGGCCGACCTCGACCCTCTCTCTGGCCTCGGGCACCGGTCTGCTCGACCTCGCGCACGGCGCCTGGGACGAGGAGCTGCTCGCGGTGCTCGAGCTGGACGCCGAACGCCTCCCCGAGATCTCCGAGGAGCCGGTCGCCGGCTGGTTCCCTGCCTGGCTCGACGGCGCCTGCGCGAACATCGGCGCGGGGTGCGTCGGCCGCGGGCGGGCCGCGCTCACCGTCGGCACCTCCGCCGCGCTGCGGATCCTCTACGAGACCGAGAGGCCGCAGCCCCGCCGCGGCCTCTTCCTCTACCGGCTCGACGAGCGCCGGGTCGTCGAGGGCGGCTCGCTCTCGGACGGCGGCAATCTCTATGCCTGGCTGAACGACACGCTGAAGGACTCCTCCGGCTCGCTGGTCGAGCGCGACCCCGACTCGCACGGGCTCACGTTCCTGACCCTGCTCGGGGGTGAGCGCAGCCCGGGCTGGAACCCGTCGGCAACGGGCGTGATTGCCGGGCTCACCTTCGAGACGACGCCGCTCGACCTGCGCCAAGCGGCCCTCGAGGGCATCGCCTTTCGCTTCGCCGAGATCGTCGACCTGCTGCCGTCGGTCGAGCACGTCGTCGCCACCGGCGGGGCGCTCCTTGCCGATCCCGACTGGCTCCAGATCATGGCCGACTGTCTCGCGCGGCCCGTGACCGTTTCCGGTGTCAAGGAGGCCTCCCTCCGCGGGGCGGCGGTGCTGGCGCTGGAGCGACTGGGCGAAACCGCCCCGGACGCGCCGGTGGACCGGGTGTTCCACACGCGCATGGAGCGGGCAGAGGCATATCGTTCAGCCCGAGACAGGCAGCGCGAGCTGTACGAAGCCACCCGCCGGGAGCAGGAGTCGCCGTGACCGCGAAAGACATCGAACAACTCTCGATCGACACGATTCGCACGCTGTCGATGGACGCAGTCCAGGAGGCCAACGCCGGCCACCCGGGCACCGCCATGGCCCTCGCGCCGCTGGCGTACCTCCTCTACACGGAGGTGATGAACCACAACCCGGCTGACCCGGACTGGCAGAACCGCGACCGGTTCGTCCTCTCTGCCGGCCACGCCTGCATCCTTCAGTACAGCGCCCTGCACCTGAGCGGCTACAACCTCGCGCTCGAGGAGTTGAAGCGCTTCCGCAAGTGGGGGTCGGCGACGCCCGGCCATCCCGAGCGCGGCCACACGGCCGGGGTCGAGACCACGACCGGCCCACTGGGCCAGGGTTTCGCCAACGGGGTCGGCTTCGCGGTTGCGGAGGCCTTCCTCGCAGACCGCTACAACCGGCCCCATCACGACATCGTCGACCACCGGGTCTACTGCATCTGCTCGGACGGCGACCTGATGGAGGGCGTCTCGAACGAGGCCGCGTCGATCGCGGGCCAGCTTGGACTCGGCAAGCTCGTCTACTTCTACGACGACAACCACATCACGATCGACGGGACGACCGCGATCTCGTTCACCACCGAGGACCGGGGCGCCAGACTCGCGGCTCAGGGCTGGCACGTCCAGCACGTCGATGACGCCAACGACCTGGCCGCGCTTCGCCTCGCGATCGAGGCGGCGCAGGGCGAGCTCGAGCGACCCTCGCTGATCGTCCTCCGGAGCCACATCGCCTTCGGCGCCCCGCACGCTGTCGACACGGCCAAGGCCCACGGCGCCCCTCTCGGCGAGGACGAGGTGCGCGCCGCGAAGGAGGCGCTCGGCTGGGATCCCGATCGGCAGTTCGTGGTGCCGCCAGAGGTGGCAGAGCACATGAACGCGATCGACCGGGGGATCGACCTCGAGCAGGAGTGGAAGGATCGCTTCGAGGCGTGGAGCGCCCTCTTCCCCGGCCTGCGCGAGGACTGGGACCAGGTGCACACAGCCCGGCCGCGGCCGGGCTGGATCGAGGCGCTGCCGGAGTTCCCGGCCGGGGAGGACATGGCGACGCGGGACGCGGGGAAGAAGGTGATGCAGGCGTTCAAGCGGTTCACGCCGACGATGGTCGGCGGGGCGGCCGACCTGGTCGAGTCGACGAAGACGGAGTTCGAGGGCGGGGGCCTTTTCTCGTCGACGCACGCGGGGCGCAACATCGCCTTCGGCATCCGTGAGCACGCGATGGGCTCGATCGTCAACGGCATCGGGATCCACGGCGGGATGGTCAAGCCGTACGGTTCGACGTTCCTCGTCTTCTCCGACTACATGCGCCCGGCAGTCCGCCTCTCCGCGCTCACGAACCTGCCGGTGGTGTGGGTCTGGACGCACGACTCGATCGGCCTCGGCGAGGACGGGCCGACTCACCAGCCGGTCGAGCACTACGCGGCCCTGCGCGCGATCCCGAATCTCTGGTTCGTCCGGCCGGCCGACGCCAACGAGACGACGTACGCCTGGAAGGTCGCGCTGGAGCGTCAGGACGGCCCGGTCGCCCTGTCGCTGACCCGGCAGAAGGTGCCGACGCTCGACCGGGGCGAGCTCGGCGGCGCCGAGGGCCTCGAGCGCGGCGCGTACGTGCTCTGGGAATCGGAGGAGGCGAATGGGCTGCCCGACCTGCTGCTGCTCGCGACCGGCTCGGAGGTCTGGCTCACCCTCGAGGCCGCCAAGCGGCTCGATGAGCAGGGCGTGCACGCGCGCGTCGTCTCGATGCCCTGCTGGGAGCTCTTCGAGCTGCAGCCGGCCGACTACCGCGACGAGGTTCTGTCCCCCGACGTCAAAGCCCGCCTGTCGGTCGAGGCCGGCGTCGCGCAGGGCTGGGAGCGCTGGGTCGGCGGCGAGGGCGACACGGTCGCCCTTGACCGATTCGGCGCCTCGGCGTCCGGCACGACGGTGCTCGAGCGGCTCGGCTACAACGTCGACAACGTCGTCAACCGCGCGGTCGCCCTGCGCGAGCGGGTTTCTTGAGTGTCGACCTCGCGCGCCGCTACTCGGACGCCGTGCAGGCCCGGGACTACGGGACCGCGGAGTCGCTGCTCGACCCCGAGCTCGAGGTCGTGCCCCCGAGCGGCCGGCCGTACGGGCTCGCGGAGCTCAGATCCGCCTGGGCCGGCCCGGGCTTCGACCACCTCGAGGTTGCGCTCGAACAGCGCGACTTCGAGGCTGACGGTGATGAGGTCGTCATGCGCGGCAAGCAGGTCTTTCGCTGGAAGGAGCATGCCGAGGTGGCGTACGTTCGCAGTCTCGAGACGCGCTACTCGTTCCGGGAAGGGAAGATCGTGCGGATGGAGATGAGCTCGGAGTGAAGGTCGCGGTCGCGTTCGACCATCGAGGCGTCCACTTGCGTGAGGCGGTGCTCGCGACCGTCGGGGAGCTCCGCCACGAGGTGGTCGACCTCGGCACCGACAGCGACGCCGTGCGGATCGACTATCCGGACAAGGCGCGGGAGATCGGCGACTCGCTCCGCGCGGGCGCCGCCGAGCGCGGGGTGCTCGTCTGCGGGTCGGGCGTCGGCGCCTCGGTCGCCGCGTGCAAGATCGCCGGGATCCGCGCGGCGATCTGCCACGACACCTACTCCGCCCACCAAGGGGTCGAGCACGACAACATGAACGTGCTGTGCCTCGGGTCCGAGGTGATCGGGCCGTCCCTGGCCGCCGAGCTGCTCCGGGCCTTCCTCGGCACGCTCTTCGACGGCGGCGAGCGCTATGTCAGGAGACTGGAAAAGATCGAAGCCATGGAAAGAGGGATGAGCAATGCCTGACTCAAATCTCCACAAGCTCAGCGAGCACGGCGTCAGCGTCTGGATCGACTACCTCTCGCGCGAGCTGCTCGACTCCGGCGGACTGGCCCGGATGATGAAGGAGGAAGCCGTCGTCGGGATCACGTCGAACCCGACGATCTTCCAGAAGGCGATCTCGCAGGGCGACGCATACGACGAGCAGCTGAAGGAGGTCGTGGCGGCCGAGAGCGACCCGAAGGAGATCTTCTACGCGCTGGCCGCCCGCGACATCGGGAACGCCTGCGACCTGATGCGCAAGGTCTGGGACCAGGGCGAGGGCCTAGACGGTTATGTCTCGTGGGAGGTCGACCCGACGCTCGCCTACGACACCGAGGGCACCTACGAGGAGGCTCACCGGCTGCACGCCTGGATCGACAAGCCGAACCTCTACGTGAAGATCCCCGCCACGAAGCCGGGGGTCGCCGCGATCGAGGACATGATCGCGGACGGCACGAACATCAACGTCACCCTGATCTTCTCGCTCGAGCGCTACCGGGAGGTCGTCGAGGCGTACATCCGCGGGCTGGAGCGGCTCGTTGCCGGCGGCGGCGATGCCTCCAGGGCGCACTCGGTTGCGAGCTTCTTCGTCTCCCGCGTCGACACCGAGGCGGACAGGCGGCTGGAGGAGATCGGTACCGACGCGGCCAAGAAGCTGCGCGGCAAGCTCGCAATCGCGAACGCGAAGCTCGCCTACCAGCACTATCGGGAGGCGTTCGCCGGCCCGCGCTGGGAGTTTCTGGAGGGCAAGGGCGCGACGAAGCAGCGCTGCCTCTGGGCCTCGACCTCGACGAAGAACCCCGATTACCGCGACGTCATCTACGTCGAGGAGCTGATCGGCCCGGAGACGGTGAACACCATGCCCGAGGAGACGATGCGCGCCTTTCAGGATCACGGCAAGGTCGCCGATACGCTGACCAAGGGGGTCGCCGAGGCGCAGCAGCTCCTTGCCGACCTCACAGCGGCGGGCGTCGACTACGAGGACGTGGTGCTGGCCCTCGAGGACGAGGGCGTCCAGAAGTTCGCCGACTCGTTCGAGGAGCTGCTTGACGGGGTCAGGGCCAAGCGTGGAGAGCTGGCACCGGCGTGACCGAGCGCGGCGAGCTGGTCAACCGCATCTGGGAGCGCGATGCGACGGCGTGGACCGGGGCCGACGAGGCGAAATGGCTCGGCTGGCTCGACGAGCCGCGCCGGATGCGGGAGCGGATCCCGGAGCTCGCACGCTTCGCCGACGAGGTTGCCGAGGCGGGGCTCGACACCGTCGTCCTGCTCGGCATGGGCGGCTCGAGCCTCGCCCCCGAGGTGCTCCGGCGGACGTTCCGGGTCGAGACCTTTCACGTCCTCGACACGACCCATCCCCGGGCGATCCGAGCGCTCGAGCTGAAGATCGACCTGGAGCGAACCCTCTTCGTCGTCTCGTCGAAGTCCGGCTCGACGCTCGAGACGCGCTCCCATGCGGACTACTTCTGGAAGCAGACCGAGGGGCGCGGCGCCTGCTTCGTCGCGATCACCGACCCCGGCTCCCAGCTCGAGCGGCTGGCGCAGCAGCGCGGGTTCCGCGGCGTCTTCTCCGGCGACCCGACGATCGGCGGGCGTTACTCGGCGCTGTCCCCGTTCGGAGTCGTGCCCGCGGCGCTGATGGGGATCGACCTCGACCGCCTGCTTGCGAATGCCGAGCGGATGCTGGAGGTTTGCCGCGGCGAAGACGGCAATCCCGGCTACGAGCTCGGCCGGCAGTTCGGCATGGGCTGGCAGGAAGGGCGGGACAAAATCTGCATCACCGACACCGAAAGCGGTTTCGGGCTCTGGGCCGAGCAGCTGATCGCGGAGTCGACGGGCAAGCAGGGCAAGGGCCTGATCCCGGCTCCCGGCGAGAGCCCCGACGGGTCGGACCGGCAATCCGGCGAGGTGTTGCTCGTCGACCCCTACGCCGTCTCCGGCGAGTTCTTTCGCTGGGAATTCGCCGTCGCCGTTGCCGGCACCTACCTCGGGATCAACCCCTTCGACCAGCCGGACGTTCAGGCGGCGAAAGACAAGACGAACGACGTGCTCGCGACCGGCGAGGAGCCGAGCCTCGAGCCCGAGGGCTCGGTCGAGGGCCTGGTCGCCCAGGCGCAGGAGGGCGATTACCTCTGTGTCCAGGCGTTCATCGAGCCGAGCGCCGCGAACGACCGCCGGATCGGCGACCTCGTCGGCAAGCTCCGCCGCAGCGGCCACGTGGTCACGCACGGCTACGGCCCGCGCTACCTGCATTCGACCGGCCAGCTGCACAAGGGGGGCCCGAATACCGGGCTCTTCCTCCAGGTCGTCGACGACACTGGCGAGGAGCTGCCGATTCCGGATCAGCCGTTCGGATTCGGGCGCCTGATCCGGGCGCAGGCCGCGGCAGACTACGCGTCCCTGAAGGAGCGCGGCCGGCGTGTCGCGCGAGTCCGATTGGAGGATCTCTGATGCAGCTCGGAATGATCGGCCTCGGTCGCATGGGAAACGGGATGACGGAGCGCCTCAGCGACGCCGGCCATGACGTCAAGACCTACGACCCCGCCGTCGAGTCCCGGACAGCGACCTCGCTCGAGGAGCTGAAGGGCCAGCTCGAGGCGCCGCGGGCCTTCTGGATGATGGTGCCGGCCGGGAAGGTGACCGAGGATGTCTTCCGCGATTTGCTCGAGCTCGCCGCCGAGGGCGACACGATCATCGACGGCGGCAACTCGAACTTCCGCGATTCCAAGCGGCGGCACGTCGAGGCGGAGCACAAGGGCCTCCACTTCGTGGACGCCGGCGTCTCGGGCGGGATCTGGGGCCTCGAGGTCGGCTTCTGCCTGATGGTCGGCGGCGAGGACGAGCCGGTGAAGCGACTGGAGCCGATCTTCACGGCGCTCGCGCCGGAGGACGGCTACGCGCACGTGGGCGCCCCGGGATCCGGCCACTTCATCAAGATGGTCCACAACGGGATCGAGTACGGTCTGATGCAGTCCTACGCCGAGGGGTTCGAGATCATGGACCACTCGGAGTACGACCTCGACCTCGAGCAGATCGCGGGGATCTGGCGTTACGGCTCCGTCGTCCGCTCGTGGCTGCTCGAGCTGCTGCACACCGCCTTCGAGCAGCACGGCTCGAAGCTCGACGACATCGCGCCCTGGGTCGAGGACTCCGGCGAGGGCCGCTGGACGATCCACGAGGCGATCGCCGAGAACGTGCCCGCGCCGGTGATCGCGGCCTCCCTCTTCGCACGCTTCGCCTCCCGCGACGACATCAACTTCTCGGCCAAGGTCGCCGCCGCTCTGCGTAACCAGTTCGGCGGTCATGCGGTGCGGGCGATGGAGAAGGCGGAGGCGAGCAGCGCGGACCCAAGGTCGCACTGATGGCGACCGTCGAGCAGAACCCGCTGCTTGAGGGCCTGCGGCTGCGGCGCACGCCGGAACCGTGCGTGCTCGTGATCTTCGGCGCGTCGGGCGACCTCACACACCGGAAGCTGATGCCCGCCATCTACGCGCTGGCCGCGCGTCGGCTGCTCTCGGAGCGCTTCGCGATCGTCGGCGTCTCTCGCACCGAGGGCGCAGACGACCAGTTCCGGGACGACATGAAGGAGGCCGTCTCCAAGCACGCCCGCGACGAGTTCCGCGAGGACGTCTGGGAGAGGCTGGCCGAGGGGATGCGCTACATCGCGACCGATTTCGCGGACGAGCAGGGTGAGGACCGGCTGATCGAGACGCTCAACGAGCTCGACGAGGTGCGCGGGACGCAGGGGAACCGCGTCTACTACCTCGCCGTCCCGCCCGGGGCCTTCGAGACGATCGTCGGGGAGATGGGCAAGCGGCGCACGACGAAGGGCTGGACGCGCCTGATCGTCGAGAAGCCGTTCGGCCACGATCTCGACTCCGCCCGGGAGTTGAACGAGCTCCTGACCGAGAACTTCGAGGAGAGCGAGATCTTCCGGATCGACCACTACCTCGGCAAGGAGACGGTCCAGAACATGCTGGCGCTGCGGTTTGCGAACGGCATCTTCGAGCCGATCTGGAACCGCCAGTTCGTCGATCACGTGCAGATCAGCGTCGCCGAGTCGATCGGGATCGAGGGCCGGGCGGCCTTCTACGAGCGCGCCGGCGCGATCCGGGACATCTTCCAGAACCACCTGCTGCAGCTGCTCGCGCTGACGGCGATGGAGCCGCCGATCGACTTCACCGCCGACTCCGTGCGCAACGAGAAGGTCAAGGTGCTGAAGGCGCTGCACACGCCCGGCCCGAAGTCGGTCGTCCGCGGCCAGTACGGTCGCGGCTTCATCGAGGGCCAGGAGGTGGTGGGCTACCGCGAGGAGGAGGGCGTCGCAAGCGACTCGATGACCGAGACGTTCGTCGCGGCCAAGCTCTACGTCGACAACTGGCGCTGGGCCGACACGCCCTTCTACGTGCGCATGGGCAAGCGGATGCCAAAGCGCGAGACGACGATCGCGATCCAATTCAAGCGCGCCCCCCACCCGCCGTTCGAGGAGCTCTCTGCCGAGGCGCTGCGGCCGAACGTCCTGCTCGTCCACGTGCAGCCGGACGAGGGCGTCTCGCTCGCGATCGGCGCCAAGGTGCCGGGCCAGGGGATGCAGATCCGGACCGTGCACATGGACTTCCTCTACGGCGGTGCCTTTCGAACGGCGATGCCGGAGGCCTACGAGCGGTTGATCCTCGACTGCCTGCTGGGCGACGCGACCCTCTTCACCCGCGCCGACGAGATCGAGGAGCAGTGGCTCCTCGTCGACGCGATCGTCGCGACCTGGCTGCGCGACCGCCCGGGCTTTCCGAACTACGCGGCCGGCAGCTGGGGCCCGCCGAGCTCAGACGACCTGCTCCACCGCGACGGTCGCTCCTGGAGGAGGAACTGACGGCCGGGGCCGCGATCGGCGAGGACTGGACGGGTGAGGACGTCACGCTCGCCGATGTCGAGACCCAGCTCGTGCGGCTGCGGCAGGCCTCCGCCGCCGAGGGGTCTGCGCCAAACATCCGGACGAGCGTGATGACGCACATCGCCTGGGTGCCGGAGCGCTGGCTCGAGCAGGCGCGCTCGACGCTCGCCGGCATGGCCGAGGCGCACCCCTCGCGGACGCTCCTGCTGACTCCCGACGCCGACTCGGGGGAAGACCGGCTCGACGCCATCGTCTCCGTCCAGTGCTACGCGATCCCCGGCGTCGAGCGTTCGGTCTGCTCGGAGGTCGTCGAGCTGACCCTGCACGGCCGCCGGGCCAAGGCACCCGCATCGGTGGCGGCGCCGCTGCTCATCTCCGACCTGCCCGTCTTCTGCCGCTGGCGAGGCCAGCCGCCGTTCGGCACACCGGAGCTGGACGGGCTCGTCGGCCTCGCCGACCGCCTGATCCTCGACTCGACGGAATGGGACGACCTGCCCTTCGCATACACGAAGCTCCCTGCCCTCTTCGACCGCACCGCCGTCTCGGACATCGCGTGGTCGCGCACCGCCCGCTGGCGCTCGCTGCTGGCCACGCTCTGGCCCGAGATTGCCGACGTCAGGACGGTTCGCGTGACCGGAACGCTCGCGCAGGCTCACCTGCTCGCGGGCTGGCTCCGGTCGCGCCTACAACAGGAGATCGCACTGGACCACGTCGAGGCCGATCGCCTCGAAGGGGTCGACCTCGACGGTCAGCCGACGCGATTTCCGCCAGGCGAGCCGCCGCAGTCGAGCGAGCTGCTCTCGGACGAGCTCGACCAGTTCTCACGCGACCCGGTCTACGAGGCCGCTGTGCGGGCCGCCGGCTAGGCCCTACCGCTTTCGAAGCCGCGGGACGATCGTGAACCTGGGCCTCGCGACGACGATCTGCACCGGGTCGGACCAGCCCATCGCTTGGGAGCTCGTCTGGAGCGAGTAGTTGTAGCCGCGCACGCGGTACCACCACTTCCCGGCCCCGAGCGGGAGCACTGTGGACGTCGAGGTCGTGAGCAGGCCGGCCGCTTTCGTCGCCGGGTCGGGCTCGGCCGTGAACGGGTAAAGCTTCTTGCTCCACTGCACCTGGTAGGCCGTCGCGCCGAGGGCCGGCGTCCACGAGACGAGCGGCGTGCCATAGAAGGAGGCCGCATGCAGGGCTGAGGTGAGGTGCGGCGGGCTGGTCGGCGCGAGGCCCGAGGCAAAGAGCCGGCCGGCCGAGGTCAGGGACGGCTCGCTGCTTTTCCCGAAGCGAGAGACGCGGCCCGAGCTGCAGGCGTCCTGTGCGAGCTCGAGGTCACGGTACTGGAGGCCGCCGCTGGCACGGACGATCGGATCACCGGAGGAGTGCGCAAACGTCAGCTTGGTGCCGATCGTGATCGTCGTGCCGGTGATCTGGGTGATCGAGCTGCCCTCCTGGCTGCCGCCCACGCCGATCAGGACCCCGTCGCCAACGGCGAAGCCGTCGGCGCTCGTGACGGTGAGCTTCGTGTCGGCAGGGCTCGTCGGGAGCGCCAGGTTTCCCTGCAGCGAGCCCGGGGCGAGCGCGACGACGGGAACGACGGTCCAGTAGTAGCCGCCCTGCGGCCAGTCGGTGTCCCACAGGTCGGTGGGCGCCCCGAAGCTCGAGCTCGCCGACCAGGTGATGAACGGAGAGCTTGCGCCGCCGGAGCCGTCGGCGAGCGGAAGCGTCGTCGTGGGAGTTGCCGGCGTCGCAGACTCGGTGGTGGAGACGGAGTCGCCGTCGTAGGTGAGCCCGATCGGCTCGGTCCCGATCGGCAGATAGGACGTGCGCGCCGCGGCAACCGCGGCGGGGGAGGTCGGCAGCGAGAGCGGACCATACGGCCGTGGCGAGTAGGCGGGACTGCCGATCACGGCGCTCGTATAGACGCGGTTCAGGCACTGCTTGTCGGTAAAGACGTAGATCCGATAGAGCTCGACCGGCGTGCCGTCTTCCGCTTGGTTGCCGGAGAACAGGAAGGCCGGCATCAAGCGCTGCGCCGGCGAGTCCGGGCTGCCGTCCGAGAAGACGTCCGAGACGGTGCCAATCAGCCTGATCTTGCTCAACCCGGTTGGTGGAGGCGGGTTGGACGAGACGTAGATCGCGGTCCAGTCACCGTACATCACGGCGCTGCGATCGTCGATCCGCCCGCTGGACGGAGGGGTTGCCCCGGCCGCGGGCTTCGCGTTGCCGTCCCGCAGCACGCGGATACGCCAGCGCACCGTGGCGGTCCACGCACTCAACTGGTGGAAGGTGTAGAACTCGCGTTCGTCGAGGACGTTTGTGTTGACCTTGACCTTGCGGTTCGCGTCGATCAGCCAGATCTCGTAGCCGTCGGCACCCTCGACCGGCGACCAGCGCAGGAGGCCGGGGTAGCTCGGCAAGGGCTCGGGCGCCGCCGGAGGCGTCATGTTGAAGCCGAAGGGTTGACTCCACGGTGTGACCGAGCTCTGGCGCACGGCGCGGACACGCGCGTAGAGGGCGTGTGGCTCGCCGGTGATCCAGGGCAGCGTCATGTCCACCGAGACGACGGGGGCGAGGAGCTTGTTCGCGGTGTAGAGGAGGCCGCTGTCGCGGAACGCGGCGCTCGTCGAGAGCTGGAACTCGTACTTGACCGAGCCGCTCACGGGCTTCCACGCAAACGAAGGGGTCCGCGCGAAGTCGTCGGCGCGGGGCTCGTCGGCACGGAGAACGAAGCCGTGCAGGTCGGCCGGGGCCGCGCCGGACCTGGGGTGCGCGACCCGCGTCGCGCCCGCGGCGGGGACGAATGCGAGAAGGGCGAGCAGAATTGCGGCGAGTCGAGAGATGACCATCGTCATCTCTCGTTTTCGGCATAGCTCAGGCCGAAGCCCTCCCTCGAACGAGGGATGCGAGCAGGTCGCCCGCCGCGAGGACGAGAGCATCGTCCCCCCGGCTCGCGGCGATCTGCACCGACGCTGGCAGCCGGTCCTCGGCGACGCCGCACGGAAGCGCGAGCGCCGGCCACCCGAGCGAGTCGAAGGGATAGGTGAACCGGATCGCCCGCTCGCGGATCTCGAGCTCGTCCGTGTCTGCGGGCGGGGCGACGAATCCGATCGTCGGCGTCACCAGCAGGTCGAACCCGTCGAACGCCTCGTCGCACCGCTGGCGGTACTCGGCCCGCTGCCGGATCCCGACCTCGACCTCCCCGTCGGTCACGGCCATGCACCGCTCGAGCTTGGTGCGGACGTTCTCGCCGTACTCGTCGGCGTGCTCGGGGAAGAGCCCGCGGTGGACGTCTGCGACCTCCCGCATGAAGACCGCGTACTCACGGTGGCCGGGCTCGGGAAACTCAAGCGGCTCAGCACCGGGGAAGTGCGCGGCGGCGGCCTCGACCTCGGCTCGGACGAGCGGATCGCACTCCTCGAGCCAGGCGACCCCGACCCGCAGCTCGGTGAGGGACGACAGCTGCACCTGCTCGAAGCCGGGTGCGAGCGCGGCCATCGCCTCGGCGCAGGCACCCACCGTCCGTGCCATCGGGCCGACGTGGTCGAAGCCCGGCGCGAGCGGGAAGCAGCCGTCGGCGGGCACGAGCGCGTAGGTCGGCTTGAAGCCGGCGACCCCGCACCAGGCGGCAGGGATCCGGATCGAGCCGCCCGAATCGCTGCCGAGTGCGAGCTCCGCGAGGCCCGCGGCCAGCGCAGCCGCCGAGCCGCCGCTCGAGCCGCCGGCGAGCCGGCCCGCCGCGGCTGGATTGGGGACGGTGCCGAAGTGAGGGTTCTGCGACGTGACGCCGTAGGCGAATTCGTGGAGGTTCGTCTTGCCCGCGACGGTCCAGCCGGCCGCCTCGAGCCGCCGGACTGCCTCGGCGCTCTGCTCCGGTACGTGCCCGGCGAAGAGGGAGGACCCGTAGGTCGTCACGAGGCCGGCGGTGTCGAACAGGTCCTTGACGGCCAGCCGGCGTCCGGGCCGTGCGTCCACCGTCGCGAGGAAGATGCCGTCGGTCGCCGCCTCCATGGCGGCGACTGTACCGCTAGTGGTGGAGCTGCCTCGCCTTGTGCTTGGGCTTCGGCTTGTGCTTTGCCTTTGCGCTTCGAGTCGAGGCTTCGAGTGCCAGACGCCGCGTGACGGTCTGCCCCACCCCGCCCCGAGGATCGAGGCTCGTCAGCATCAGGACGTTGCTCGCGGCGAACACCCGCAGCTCGCCGAACAGTGCGGGCGGAAGTCCGAAGCGCACGTCGTTGTTGCCCGGGCGAAGGCTGATGGTGCCGAGCGCGGTGCTGCCGATCGAGGCGCGGAGCTGGCCGACGGCGCTCGCGTTCACGATCAGCCGGAGCTTGCGATCGGCCGTCGAGAGTGTGATCACTTCGGGCCCGAAGACGGCGATCGCCGGCGCAGAATCGGAGGTCGGAGCCGGAATGAGGATCCCGCGCATGTTCACGGGCGGCGGCGGGTCGATGTTGCCGCCGACCGTGGGCAGCGCGTTGGGATCGATCGTGAACGTGCTGGTGACGTCGAACTCGTTCCCGTTCACGGCCGGATCGTTCGTGGCGTTCGGCAGCGACACGTAGGCCGACCGGCTGCTGGAGCACGTGCTCCACGGCAGCGTCACCGAGGCCGTGGAGCCGGAGACCAAGAGCGCCTGAGGCGCGGCGTCAGAGGCCATGTATACCGCCGGTGCCGAGGTCACGCCGGGGGGAATACCCACGGTGAGCGTCATGGCCGCGGCGAAGCATGAGCCGTCGTTCGTCGAACCGTCGCCTGGCTTCAGCTCCAGATAGCGGGCGGACAGGTGGCCGACAGCGGCGACCTGGGTCTTGGCCTTCCCCGGCAGGATTCCGGTCCTGATCGTGGCGAAGGTCAGCGGCCTGAAGTCGGCCGGGTCGGAGAGTCCCGTCACGGGATCGACGACCCCGAAGCCGTTGTTCAGCCGCGCCGTCACCCAGCCGTTGAACGCGGCGGTAAGCGAGCTGCCTTTCGACGCGAGCACCTCGTCGACGGGCTCGGTGCCGGCCGCGCCGTTGCCGTCCGCGGCGCGCCGGGCCCAGATCTGCTTGACCACGTCGGCCCCATACGTCCCGCTCAGGTACTGGACGAACGACCAGCCGCTCTTGGCCGTCCGGTCGTAGAACTCGTTGTAGCCGGGGATTCCGGGCTGGGAGTAGCCGCACTCCGAGCCGATGCAGTCGAGCGCGCGATCGGCCTCGCCGAGGGCGGTCGGCCACGGCGCCACGGTATTGGCGACCTGGAAGGCAGCCCACTCCGCAGTCGACTCCTCGAGCCACTGGTCGTCGGCGTTCGTCGCGTGGAAGATCTTCCACTGAAAGAGGGTGAAGACCTCGTGTGCGACGACGTGGGCGTCGATCTTCGTCGGGTCGGTCGGGTCGGCGATCCCGCCATTGACGTCCAGATGGATGATCCCTGCGGTGGTCGCGGCAGCCGGGCTGACCGCCTCGACGTAGCCGGCGAAGTGGCTGTACGGCTCGCCGAGGAGGAGCTCGACCCGGAGCTCGATCAGGCCGTTCCCGTCGCCGTCGTCGACCGGCGGGGCGTAGCCCATGGCCGTGTAGGTCGTGTACGCGCGCTCGGCGAAGCCGAGCAGGTCATTGGCTCGCGCCGAGGAGAGGAAGTCGAGCCTGTTGTAGTCCCCGTCGAACGTGATTCGAAAGTGGGCGCTTGAGAGCGTGGCCGGAGACTGGATCGGCAGCGGGTCGGCGACGGCTCCGGGCGCGGCGATCGCGAGCGTCGCGCTCACGAGGACTCCGAGTCCCAGCGCAAGTCGGCGTAGACGGGCCATCCGGTCACGAATCGGCGGCCGGGGCGGAAAGCTTTAGCGGGATCCCGCCGGGTAGCTTCGACGCTAGTCGAAGTGCAGATACAAGAATGCGACCGCGACCGTCCCGGCGAAGAGCACGATGAAGACGCCCAGGAGCATCAGGCCGAGGCGGACGTTTCTGCGCTGGAGCTCCGGTTCCATCAGATCAGCGGGTCGATCGCCATCGCGGCGAAGAGCAGCGCCAGGTAGAGCAGCGAGTAGTGGAAGAGGAGACCGGCCCGGCGCGCCGTCCGCTCGGCGCGCAGCCGCAGCGCGAGTCCGAGGAAGACCGCGCCGAGCGCGAGCGCCGCCGCGAGGTACGCCACACCGACGCTGTGCCACAGGAACGGCAGCACGCTGATCGCGACGAGCACGACCGAGTACCGAACGATCTGGCGCGTCGTCTCGCGGTCGCCGCGCACGACCGGCAGCATCGGGACGCGCGCCGCCGCATAGTTCTCCTTGATCAGCAGGGCGAGCGCCCAGAAATGCGGCGGCGTCCAGAAGAAGACGATCAGGAAGAGGAAGAGGGCCGGCAGCGTGAGGTTGCCCGTCGCCGCCGCCCAGCCGACGAGCGGAGGGACGGCTCCGGCGGCGCCGCCGATGACGATGTTCTGCGGCGTCGAGCGCTTCAGCCAGCCGGTGTAGACGAGCACGTAGAAGAGGTTGCCGACGAGCGCGAGCGCGGCCGTCAACACGTTGGCCGCGCTCGCGAGCAGGATGAACGAGGCCGCCGACAGCGCCAGCCCGAACTCGAGCGCGCGCGAGGCCGGAACCCGTCCCGACGCGACGGGACGACGTGCCGTGCGCTCGCCCATCAGCGGATCGATGTCGCGGTCGAGCACGTGGTTGAGGGCGCTGGCGCCGCCACAGGCCAGGGCGAGACCGCCCATCGCCCCGGCCGCGAGCCCGGCCCCGGGCCAGCCGCGCGCGCCGAGGATCATCCCGCCGAAGCCGGTGATCAGAAGCAGCGACATGATCCGGGGTTTGGTCAGCGTCACGTAGTCGCGCCAGGCGCCGCGCGGCACCGGGTCGCCGCGAAAAAGCCGGCTGGCGGCGACGAGGGTCGCTGCGAACGCGAGCGACGCGCACGCGACGTGTATGTCACGCTGCGTCAAAAGTGCCGCGGCGGCGAAGGAGATGCCCGCAACGACGGTCGGCCGGAGCAGCCGCCGGTGTGCGATCCAGGCGGCGACGAGCAGCGCCACGAGCGGCGGGGCCGCGAACGCCGCGAGGACACGATGCGCCGTGCCGAGGTGCGCCGTGCCGCTGACGACCGCGAGCAGCGTGCCGCCTGCGGCGGCGAGCACCGTCAGGCGAAGCCAGGGCCCCGGGGAGGTGCCGGTCAATCGGCCTCGGCGAGACGGCGACGAAGATCCCGCAGGGGGCGCGCGCTCGTCACGTAGGGCACGCTGTCGAAGTTGTGCGGCGGCGGAGGTGAGGAGGTGTACCACTCGAGCGTGTCGGCGAGCCACGGATCGTTCCCGGTGCGCCTGCCGAGGCGCGCTGTCCGCATCACGTTGGCGACGAAGAACAGCAGCCCAACCGTCATGATCCCCGACCCGATCGTCGAGATCAGGTTGTAGGTCTCACAGAGCCCGCCGTGCGAGTACGTGTAGTACCGGCGCGGCATCCCGAGGAGCCCCAGCATGTGCTGCGGCAGGAAGGTGACGTTGAAGCCGACGAACATCAGCCAGAAGTGCCACTTGCCGAGCCGCTCGTCGAGCAAACGGCCGAACATCTTCGGCCACCAGTAGTACAGACCGGCGAAGACGGCGAAGATCGAGCCGCCGAAGAGGACGTAGTGCAGGTGCGCGACGACGTAGTACGTGTCGGTCACCTGCCAGTCGACCGGGAACGCCGCGAGGAAGATGCCCGAGAGCCCGCCGAGCGTGAAGAGGGCGACAAACCCGAGCGCGAACAGCATCGGTGTGTCGAAGATCAGGTTGCCGCGCCAGGTTGTCGCCAGCCAGTTGAAGATCTTCACCCCGGTCGGCACTGCAATCAACATCGAGGAAACCATGAAGAACGCGTCGAGCCCGATCGGCATCCCGACCGCGAACATGTGGTGCGCCCAGACCAGCATCGAGAAGAACGCGATGCCGATCGTCGAGAAGGCGACGGCCTTGTAGCCGAAGATGGGCTTGCGGGAGAAGACCGGCAGGACCTCCGAGATCATGCCGAAGGCGGGCAGGACCATGATGTAGACCTCCGGATGCCCGAAGAACCAGAACACGTGTTGCCAGAGCACCGCGTTGCCGCCGGCCTGAGGATCGAAGAAGTGGGTGCCGACGGTGCGGTCGAGCAGCAGCAGGGTCAGCCCGGCCGACAGCGCCGGCAGCACCACGACGAGCAGCAGTGCGTACGTGTAGATCGCCCAGACAAAGAGGGGGATGCGCATCCAGGTCATCCCCGGGGCGCGCAGATTGTGGATCGTGACGAGGAAGTTGATCGCTCCGGCCAGCGAGGAGATCGAGAGGATGTGCAGGCCGAGGATCCAGTAGTCCTGGCCGTGCCCGGGCGTGTACGTGTCCGAAAGCGGCGGGTAGGCCGTCCAGCCCGAGTGGGCGGCGCCGTTCCCGGCGAAGAAGCTCAGCATCAGAACGATTCCGCCAATCAGGAACGTCCAGTAGGAGAAGGCGTTCAGCCGGGGGAAGGCCATGTCCTTGGCGCCGAGCATCAGCGGCACGAGGAAGTTTCCGAACCCGGCCATGATCGGCACGACGACGAGGAAGACCATCGTCGTCCCGTGCATCGTGAAGAGCTCGTTGTAGGAGTTCTTCGTAATGAACGTCTCGTTCGGCGTCGCGAGCTGCGCCCGCATCAGCAGCGCCATGATCCCCGCGGCCGCGAAGAAGATGAGGCTCGTGGCGATGTAGAGGATCCCGATGCGCTTGTGGTCGACCGTCACGAGCCAGCTCGTCACGCCGCCGCGGTTCCACGAGACCGGATAGACCGCCTCGGATCTAGCGGCCAAGCGTGCCCGCCTTCGAGGCCCGCGCGAGGTAGTCCGTCAGCGCCTTCATCTGCGCGTCGCTCCAGCCACGGCCCACGGCGGGCATCTGTCCGATGGGGCCGTTACGGCCGTTGCGGACGATCGTCTCGATGCCGGAGCGCTGCTGGACGAGGGGGTTGCCAGCCAGCGCCGGCCCGTAGCCGCCCTTGCCGCCGATCCCGTGGCAGGTGACGCAGACGCCGTTGAACTCGGCCTTGCCGAGTTGCGCCGGCGCGCCTTGCAGGAACTGCCGGAAGGTCGCCCGCGGCTCGGAGACGACCGTGATGGGCATCCTTGCGTGGTAGAGCCCGCAGAGCTCGGCGCAGTTGCCGTAGAAGGTTCCGACCTTGTCGGCGCTGAACCAGGTGTGGTTCGTCCGCCCCGGAATCGCATCGGTCTTGCCGCCGAGCTGCGGCACCCAGAAGCTGTGGATCACGTCCTCCGCATGCAGATCGACCGAGACAACCTCGTGGGCGGGCACGTGCAGCGTGTTGATCGAGATCTGTCCGTCGGGATACGTGAACTGCCAGTAGAACTGACGTGCGTCGACGCGGACGTTGAGGCGATCGCCGGCCGACGCGGCGGGGACGTCGCTGATGCCGGGCAGCTTGTAGAAGATGAAGCTCGCGATCGCGGCGAGGATCAGGACGGGTATCACCGTCCAGATCAGCTCGAGGCGCGTGTGGCCGTGCACCTGCGGGCCGTCGACGGTTCGGCCACGGCCCCGGCTGCGGTACCTGACGATGAAGACGACCAGCGCCCCCTCCACGATCACGAAGATCGCGGCCGTGAAGCCGAAGATCAGCCAGTAGGCGTCGCTGATCCGGCTGGCGTTCGGCGAGTGCGCCGGCTCGGGTGCGAGGCCGGCGTTCCCGGCGAGGGCGACACTCGCGAGCACGAGCACCAGCAGGGCGAACGGAGCGGCAAGGAGCAAGGTCCGGCGCACGGGCGCTGGCATTCTACGAAGCATGGACGTCCACTCGCGCGTTGAGGTGCCGACGCACGTGACAGACCCGTTCGAGGTCTACGTGAACGGCGTCCGCCAGCGTCCGGGCGCGGACTTCGAACGTCTCGGCCAGACGCTGCTCTTTCCGCGCGAGCTCGCCGCCGAGGGCCGCCTCGGCTTCTGGCGCTGGACGTCGATGCTGCTCGGGGTCGCCGGCACATATCGCAAGAACGACGTCGTCGACGTTGTCTACGAGTCCGGCGGCCGGCGCGCAGTCGAGACCGGGCTCCGCCTCGAGCCCATCGACCCCTGATCCGGGAGGCGACGCGGGCGGCCAAGCGCTGCGCGCTCCCGAGCAGACGCGAAACCACCGCAGCGAAGACATCCTGGCCGTAGCTCGGGTTGAAGTCGACCGCGCCGTTCAGCTCGAGGGCCGTCCAGGGACCCGGCCCGGTCGGCAGGAGGTCGACGCCGACGAGATCGGCCCCGAGCACTGCGGCCGCCCGCTCGGCGAGCGAGCAGGCCTCCGGCGGCGGCTCGACCGGAGGGTCGTCCCCCCGAGCGCGACGTTCGTCCGCCACTCGTGGGGCCGCGGCGTCCGGCGCGCCCCGACGACGCGCCCCCCGGGGACGACGAGACGAAGGTCGTGTCCGAGCGGCGGCACCAGCTCCTGAACGAGCTGGTGAGGGCCGTCACGCCCGGCGGCTCGCCGCAGCTCCGGCTCGTCGCGGCAGAGGGCCACGCCCCGGCCCGACTGCCGAAGCGAGGCTTGACGACGAGCGGGAATTCGAGCGGCGGCGCGGCGGGGTCGGGCTGCAGCAGCGCCGTGCGCGGGTGCGGCAGGCGGCCAGCCGAAGCCCGGGGGCGGTCAAGACTTTGTCGTGGCAGGCGAGCAGGGCCGAGGGCGGGTTGAGGACGACGACGCCGTCCCCCGCCGCGAGCCGCTCGAGTTCAGGCAGGCCCGGCTCCGGCCCGTCGAGCGTGTCGAGCACGTCGATGCGCGCGAGCGCGACGTCCCGGGACAGAGCGTCAGCAGCGCCTCGCGCGGCCTCAGAATCCGTCCTCGCCCGTCGCGGCGATCGTGGTGTTCGTCTGGCTGCTGCTCTGGCGACGACCCGAAGCTCACACCGCCACTGTGTCTCCGGGTTCGGCTCCGTGGGCGTCGATCCGGTGAACGACCGGTAGCTAGCCGGCGTCCTTCGGGACGGCCTCGAGCTTGTAGCCGACGCCGTAGCGCGTCTGGATGAATGTGTGGCTGCTCGCTGGCCGGTCGATCTTCTCGCGCAGGCGGCGAACGAAGACGTCGACGGTGCGGTCGCGGTGCAACTCGCGGCGGCCCCAGAGCTTCTGGAGCAGTTCGTCTCTCGTGGCGACGCGGCCGCGGTCGAGCGCGAGCTGGTAGAGCAACCGAAACTCCGTCGGGGTCAGCGCGGCGCTCGTCCCGTCCACGTAGGCCTGCACCTCTCGCGGGTCGATCCGCAGCTCCTCGATCTCGATTGCCTCGCCGCGCTGCGGCTGCTGTGGGCTGACGCCCCGGCGCGCGGCCGCCTGCACACGCGCGACGAGCTCCTTCATCGAGAACGGCTTGACGAGATAGTCGTCCGCCCCGATCTCGAGCGCGTGGACGCGGTCGAACTCGGTGCCGCGGGCGCTGACGACGAGGATCGGCGTGCCGATTCCCTCGCCCCGGGCGGTCTCGATCAACCTCCAGGCGTCGACGCCGGGGAGCATCAGGTCGAGGACGCAGACGACCGGCTGCTCGTAACGCAGGCGCGCCAGTCCCTGGTCGCCGGTTGCCACCCAGACCGGGTTGAACCCCGCGGCAGTGAGGTGGCGGCTCATTCCCTGCGCCATAACCTCGTCGTCTTCGAGTATGAGCACCTTGGCCATCACAGGCATTATCGACCCGGCGGCAGGCTGCACGGGTCTGCGCGGCGTGGCGAACTGGTGAAGCGTGGTGAAGGACGAGCTCGCAGCGCGCGTGCGGGCGTCGCCGTGTCGACGCCGGAGGTCCTGCTCGTGCTCGACGCGAGCGCATCCTGCTGGCCGCGAGCCCAGCAGCGCTGAGGCGGCTGTCCGGGTCGAGGTCGGAAAGGCGGTCGGAGCGGCGCCTGGAAGTCGCAGACGCAGATCTCGCCCTCGCCGGCCCGCACGAGGATGTTGAGGATCTTGACGCGGTGCCGGTCGGCGAGACCCTTGAAGGCGCGTTCGAGATCGGCCGCGTCCCGGTCGGATAGCGTCGGGTCGGGTCGGCGTGCGGCCGGCGATCAGCGAGAAGGTCGCTGCCACGGATGGGGGTGCATCGAGAAGAGCTGATCCAGTGATCTCCTCTGCGGGAGCAGCGACGCGCCCGGCTCAGCCGGCGCCGAGGAGCACCATCGTCGCGCTCTCAGAACGACCCCGGCGACGGCGAAGGCGAGTGCGACGCGCGGGTCGAAGGCGGCGACGTGCCCGGATCGCAGGGCGGCCTGCACCACGCGCCGGCGGACGTAGGCGTATGCGACGAGCACGACGCCGAGCACCCCGAAGCCCGACCCGATCGCCTCGCACGGCCAGCCCGTGCCGTTGCCGATTCCCGCGAGGAGCTGCCCGAGGCCGAAGCTCACCGCGAGCGCCGTCAGCTCGGTCTGCCACCAGGCGAGGGAGGTCCGCTCGTTCGCGAGCCTGGTGGTCGCGTCGTGTCCCGAGTCTCGTCGAACGGCTCCACGCCCACATTCAAGCCGGGGCCCCGGAAGGAGACGCTCCGGTGGGTTGGAGTCGGCGGGCCGCCTCGGTTGCTGCCCGAAGGCGCGCAGCGAGCGCCGGCGTCAGCTGTCCGGGTTCGAGCTGCCACGACCAGTTGCCCTCACTCCGGCCGGGTCGGTTCATCCTCCCCTCGCTCCCGAGCCCGAGGACGTCCTGCACCGGGGCGATTGCGAGTCCTGCCCGCGACGCCAGCGCCCGCTCGATCAGGCCCCAGTGCGGCTCGGCCGAATCGAGCCCGGTTGCGAGGCGCTGCCGCGCCGAGAGCGCGGCGAACCAACCGACGGCCGTGTCGGTGTCGTGGGTCGAGGTGTAGACGACCTGCCGCTCGCGGTGGTTTCGCAGTGCGTGCGGGTTGGCCGTCGGGCCGCCGAAGGCCCAGTGCAGCACGACCATCCCGGGGAAGCCGAGCTCGTCGCGGAGGCGCTCCACCCGCGGTGTGATCACGCCGAGGTCCTCGGCGATCACGGGTAGCTCGCCGAGCTCCGCCTGGACGGTTCGAAAGAGTTCCACGCCCGGGCCGCGCCTCCAGCGCCCGCGCCGGGCGGTCCGGTGCCCGGCCGGGATCGACCAGTAGGCGACGAAGCCCCGGAAGTGGTCGACGCGGGTGACGTCGACGAGCTCGAGAGTCCGCCGGAACCGCTCGATCCACCAGCGGTAGCCTTCACGGCGCATCGTCGCCCAGTCGTAGAGCGGGTTGCCCCAGTGCTGGCCGTTCGGGCCGAGCGCGTCGGGGGGCGCACCGGCGACCTCGCCGGCCGTGAAGAGCTCAGGCCACGCCTGCCGGTCTGCGCCGTTGTCCGCTACGTACATCGGGACGTCTCCGATCAGACGGATCCCCCAAGCCCTCGCATAGGCACGGAGCGCGCTCCACTCGCGCTCGAACCGGACCTGGTCGGCGATCGCGCCCAGGCCGGCGAAGGCGGCCCACGGGCCGATCCAGTAGGCATGGCGCGCGACGAAGTCCTCGAGCTCCGCCGCGCACACCGCCGCGCTCGGGTCGGCCAGCAATCCACGCCAGGTCGCGAATGCCGATGCGGCGCGATACGGCGAGCGGTGCTCGTCGGGCGGCCCGAGCGGCAGCACCTGCCACCACGACTGCCCGGCGGCGGCGAGCCAGTCGACGAACCGGTATGCCTCCTCGCCGAGATTCCCTCCGGGGAGCGAGGTGGGATGAAGCAGGATGCCGCTCGAGCGATCGAGTTCCATCTCGTCTGAGAGAGTCTCCTCCCGGTGCCCCTTCCCAAGTCGAGCCAACCACCTCCACGGACCCTAATCAGCGGGGTCGACCCGCAGATCGACTGCGGCCGCTACCCGGTCAAGCGAACGGTCGGCGACCGGCTCGAGGTCTCCGCGACGATCTTCCGCGACGGCCACGACATCCTCGGCGGAGCGATCCGCTACCGGCCCGCCGCCGCGTCGCGCTGGAAGGAGGCGCCGCTCGAGCCCCTCGGCAACGACCGGTTCTCCGGCTGGATGGCGCTTGACGCTTGCGGGCGCTGGTGCTACCGCATCGAGGCCTGGGTCGACCGGGTCGCCTCTTTCCAGCAGGAGCTGCGCCGGAAGGTCGAGGCGGGCCAGCAGGATCTGGCCGGGGAGCTCTCCGAGGGCGCCGTACTGCTCGGCCGCGACGGGCTGACGGTCGAGGAGGCACTCGCGGCCGTGGCGGGCGAGCGCTCCGGGAAGGTCTCGTCGCAGGTCTACGAGGTGGACGTCGACCGTGAGGTCGCCCGTTTCGGTGCGTGGTACGAGCTGTTCCCGCGCTCCTGGGGCGGCTTCGAGGGCCTGCGCGCAGTTTTGCCGGAGCTGGCTGAACTCGGCTTCGACGTGGTGTACCTCCCGCCGGTCCACCCGATCGGACGCAGCAACCGCAAGGGCCGCAACAACGCGCTCGAGGCGGCCGCGGGCGACGTGGGCAGCCCGTGGGCGATCGGAGCGGTGGAGGGCGGCCACACCGAGGTCCATCCCGACCTCGGCACGCTGGCGGAGTTCGACCGGCTGGCTGGGGAGGCGAAGCGGCTCGGGCTCGAGATCGCGCTCGACTTCGCGATCCAGTGCTCGCCCGACCATCCCTGGCTGAAGGAGCATCCGGACTGGTTCCACCGGCGGCCGGACGGGACGCTCAAGTACGCCGAAAACCCGCCCAAGAAGTACCAGGACATCTACAACGTCAACTTCGACTGCGAGGACTGGCAGGGGCTCTGGAGCGCGCTGCGCGACGTCGTCCTCTTCTGGGTCGGCCACGGCGTCACCGTCTTCCGCGTCGACAACCCGCACACAAAGCCGGTGCCGTTCTGGGAGTGGCTGATCGACGAGGTGCGGCGCGGCCACCCCGAGGTCGTCTTCCTCGCGGAGGCGTTCACGCGGCCGTCGATGATGACGACGCTGGCCAAGAGCGGATTCTCCCAGAGCTACACGTACTTCACCTGGAAGAACACGCGCTGGGAGCTGCTCGAGCTGATGGGGCAGCTGCTCGAATGGGCACCGTATTACCGTCCGAACTTCTTCGCGAACACCCCGGACATCCTGCACGAGTACCTGCAGGTCGGGGGGCCGCCGGCGTTCGAGGCGCGGCTCGTGCTCGCCGCGACGCTGTCGCCCGCCTACGGGATCTATTCCGGCTTCGAGCACTACGAGAACGTGCCCGCGGCGGCAGGCAGCGAGGAGTACCTGGACTCCGAGAAGTACGAGGCGAGGCGGCGGAGGCTCGATGGCCCGCTGTTGCCGCTGATCGCGCGACTCAACGACGTCAGGCGCGGGAATCCAGCCCTGCAGCGGCTGGAGAACGTGAGCTTCCTCGAGACGGAGAACGAATGGCTGTTCGGATATGTCAAGCGCACCGGCGACAACGTCGTGCTCGCCGTCGTCAACCTCGACCCATTCTCGTCCCAGGAGGGAGTGGCGATCGTTCCCGCCGGCGGCGGCCTCCCGCCGGCGTTCCCGGTGCGTGACCTGCTGGCGGACGAGTCACACACCTGGCACATCGGCCGCAACTACGTCCGCCTCGAGGCGGGCAAGTCGCACCTGCTGCGGGTGGGCGGATGACCGGCGGAGCCGTGTCCCCGTGCCAGGAAGCGCGCCATGCGAGGAGCGGACGTGTCTGAGCCCGGCAACTGGTTCGAGCGGGACCCGAACTGGTTCAAGACCGCGATCTTCTACGAGATCCACATCCGCGGGTTCTTCGACGGAAACGACGACGGCTCCGGCGACTTTCGAGGGCTGCTCGACAAGCTCGATTACCTGCAGTGGCTCGGCGTCGACTGCATCTGGCTGCTCCCGATGTACCAGTCGCCGCTGCGCGATGGGGGCTACGATATCGCCGACTTCTTCTCGATCCATCCGGATTTCGGCACGGTCGAGGACTTCAAGGAGTTCGTCGAGCAGGCGCACCAGCGTGGGCTGCGTGTCATCGCCGACCTGGTGATGAACCACACCTCCTCGGACCACCCGTGGTTCCAGGAGTCGCGCGGCGACCCTGACGGGCCGAAGGGCGACTGGTACGTCTGGTCGGACACCGACGATCGCTGGACCGAGGCCCGGATCATCTTCGTCGACTCCGAGCCGTCCAACTGGACGTGGGACCCGGTGCGCGGCCAGTACTACTGGCACCGCTTCTTCTACCACCAGCCCGATCTCAACTTCTGCAACGTCGAGGTCCAGGAGGCGATGCTGAACGTGCTGCGCTTCTGGCTCGACCTCGGCATCGACGGCTTCCGGCTCGACGCGGTGCCGTACCTCTACGAGGAGGACGGGACGAACGGCGAGAACCTCCCCGAGACGCACGAGTATCTGAAGCGTGTCCGCGCGGAGATCGATGCGCGCTATCCCGACCGGGTGCTCCTCGCCGAGGCCAACCAGTGGCCCGAGGACGTCGTGGCCTATTTCGGCGACGGCGACGAGTGCCACATGGCCTTCCACTTCCCAGTGATGCCGCGCATGTTCATGTCGTTGCGCCGGGAGGAGGCGAAGCCGATCCTCGAGATCCTGCGCAACACGCCGCACATCCCCGTCAACTGCCAGTGGGGCCTGTTCCTGCGCAACCACGACGAGCTGACGCTCGAGATGGTCACGGACGAGGAGCGCGACTACATGTACAGCGAGTACGCGAAGGACCCCCGGATGAAGATCAACCTCGGCATCCGCCGCCGACTCGCACCCTTGCTCGACAACGGCCGTGACGAGATTGAGCTGCTGCACGCGATCCTCTTCTCCCTGCCCGGCGCGCCCGTTCTCTACTACGGGGACGAGATCGGCATGGGCGACAATGTCTATCTCGGCGACCGCGACGGCGTCCGGACGCCGATGCAGTGGACCGGCGACCGCAACTCCGGCTTCTCGCGCGCTGACTGGGCGCAGCTCTACCTGCAGCCGTTGATGGATCCGGTGTACGGCTTCAACGCCGTCAACGTCGAGGCCCAGTTGCGCACGCCCCATTCGCTGCTGCGCTGGATTCACCGCTTCATCGCGCTGCGGAAGGAACACCCGGTTTTCGGGCTCGGCACCTACGAGGCGCTCACGCCCGAGAACAAGCGCATCTTCGCCCACGTCCGCCGCTGGGAGGAGGACGTCATCCTCTGTGTCCACAACCTCGCACGCTCGGCGCAGGCCGTTGAGCTCGACCTGCGGGAGTTCGCGGGTATGGTGCCCGAGGAGATGTTCGGGCGGACGCGCTTCCCAGCCGTCGGGGAGCTGCCGTACCTGCTGACGCTGGCGCCACGGGGATTTTTCTGGTTCCAGTTACGGGAGGGTGAAGAGTGATGGACGAGCGCAGGCTGATCGACTTCGTCACCGCCCAGCGCTGGTTCGGCTCGAAGACGCGGGAGGTGACCCATGCACGCGTCCTCGATCGGGCGGCGCTGCGGGCTGCCGAGCCCGAGCTGGCGGTCGCGCTCGTCGAGATCGGCTTCGACAGCGGGACCCACGAGACCTACCAGCTCATGGTCGGAGGCGACGAGCTCGACGCACTCGAGGACCCGAGGCGTGTGCGCGAGCTCGTGCACATGATCCGGGGTGGGATGACGATCACGGCGGGCGAGGGCACGGTCGAGTTTCGCCCGGTCGAGGGCTGTGCCGGGCTCGGCACCGACCTGACCCACGCGCGTCCGATCGGCACCGAGCAGTCGAACAGCTCGATCGTCTTCGACGAGGAGCTGATTCTGAAGGTCTTCCGGCGGCTCGAGCCGGGGATCAACCCCGAGCTCGAGCTGCTGCGCTTTCTCACTGACCGCGGCTTTCCGAACATCGCCGCCCTCTGCGGCTGGTACGCCTACGCCGGCGGCCCGACGAACGCGACGCTCGGGATTCTCCAGCGGTACGTCGACGAGGGCGAGGACGGCTGGGAGCTCGCGCTCGGCGAGCTCGGCGAGGCGCCGGAGCGGTTCCTCGTGCGCCTGCGGCGGCTGGGCGAGGTGACGGGCCTGATGCACACGACGCTCGGCTCGGACTCGAACGACGCGAACTTCTCCCCGGAGACCCCGAGCGCCGAGTCGCTCGGGCTGCTGACGGCGACCGTCGACGAGCAGATCGAGCAGATCTTCCTGACCCTCCCCCAGGGCGACGATGCGGTCGCGCCCATCGCCGGCCGGGGTGAGGAGGTGCGCGAGCAGCTGCGGATGCTCACCCACGCCGGCTCGGTCGGCAAGCTGATCCGCACCCACGGCGACTTCCACCTGGGTCAGACGCTGTGGCATGCCGGCGACTGGGTCATCCTCGACTTCGAAGGCGAACCGGCGCGGCCGCTGTCCGAGCGCCGCCGCAAGCGTTCGCCGCTCCGCGACGTCGCCGGGATGCTTCGCTCCTTCGCCTACGCGATCTCGGCGGCCGAGCTCCTGCGCGGGATCGAGGCGCCCCAGGGCTGGGAGGACCGCGCGCGCGAGCAGTTTCTCGCCGGCTACCGCGAGACTGTCGATTTGGGTCTTCTCCCCTCGAGCATTGAGGCGATCAACCGGCTCCTCGCGGTCTTTGAGCTCGAGAAGGCCGTCTACGAACTGCGCTACGAGCTCGACAACCGTCCGCAATGGGTCCGGATTCCCGTCGCGGGCATCCAACGGCTGATCGAGGAAGGAACCCGGGCATGACCCCGCCCGGAGCAAACAGGGCTTCCGCATGAGCCCGCTGCGTGAGCGGGGGCGGGTGTGATCGAGCTCGGATCGGACCCGCACGCCGTTCTTGGAGCACACGCTGCCGACGGCGGCGTCGTCGTCCGCGCCTACCGCCCCGAGGCGGAGGCAGTGCGCGTCCAGCCCGCCGGCGTCGAGGCCGAATTGAAGGATCCGCGCGGCCTCTGGGAAGCGCTGCTGCCGACGGCGAAGCTGCCGCTCGAGTACGAGCTGGAGATCACCTA
Organism: Gaiellaceae bacterium; assembly: GCA_046262635.1. Classification (GTDB taxonomy): domain Bacteria; phylum Actinomycetota; class Thermoleophilia; order Gaiellales; family Gaiellaceae; genus JBHEMK01. Next base: position 26,914 of record JBHEMK010000022.1, on the reverse strand, counting down.
CCCGGACGGCAGCACCTACACCCTCCACGACCCGTACGCGTTCCTGCCGACGCTCGGCGACCTCGACCAGAACCTCGTGATGGAGGGCCATCACGAGCAGCTCTACGAGCAGCTCGGCGCCCACGTCCGCGAGATCGAGGGGATCAGCGGGACGGCCTTCGCCGTCTGGGCACCGAACGCCCGCGCGGTCGCCGTCGTCGGCGAGTTCAACTCCTGGGACGGGCGGCTGAACCCGATGCGCTCGCTCGGCCCCTCTGGCATCTGGGAGCTGTTCGTCCCGGGCGTCGACGAGGGCGCGAAGTACCGCTACGAGATCCGCACCCAGGCGGGCGAGCTGCGGCTCAAATCCGACCCGGTCGCCTTCGCGACGGAGATGCCGCCGGCGAACGCGTCGGTCGTCCACCGCTCCCGCCACGAGTGGTCGGACGGCGAGTGGCTCGAGCGCCGCCGTGCAGGCGACCCGCTGCACGCGCCGGTCTCGGTCTACGAGGTGCATCTCGCCTCCTGGCGGCGGAACCCGCTCGAGGACAACCGCTCGCTGACCTACCTGGAGCTCGCGGACGAGCTCTCCGCCTACGTGGACGATCTCGGCTTCACCCACATCGAGCTACTGCCCGTGATGGAGCACCCGTTCTCGGGCTCCTGGGGCTACCAGGTGACCGGCTACTACGCTCCGACGTCGCGGTTCGGCTCGCCGGACGAGTTCCGCTGCTTCGTCGACCGGCTCCACCGCAACGGCCTCGGCGTGATCCTCGACTGGGTCCCCGCTCACTTCCCGCGCGACGACTGGGCGCTCGCCCGCTTCGACGGCACCGCTCTCTACGAGCACGAAGATCCGCGCCGCGGCGCCCATCCCGACTGGGGCACGCTCGTCTTCAATCTCGGACGCAACGAGGTGCGGAACTTCCTGCTCTCGAACGCCCTCTACTGGCTACGCGAGCACCATGCCGACGGTCTGCGCGTCGACGCCGTCGCCTCGATGCTCTACCTGGACTACTCGCGCGAGGAGGGCGAGTGGATCCCAAACGCCTTCGGCGGCCGTGAGGATCTCGATGCCGTCGCGTTCCTCAAGGAACTGAACGAGACGGTCTATGCACGCGAGCCGGGCGTGATCTCCGCGGCCGAGGAGTCGACGGCGTGGCCCGGTGTCTCGCGGCCGACCTACCTCGGCGGCCTTGGCTTCGGCTTCAAGTGGAACATGGGCTGGATGCACGACACGCTTGATTACTTCCAGCGCGATCCCCTCTACCGACGCTTCCACCACCACACCCTGACGTTCTCGCTGATGTACGCCTTCAGCGAGAATTTCATCCTGCCGCTCTCACACGATGAAGTCGTCCACGGCAAGAAGTCGCTGCTCGCGAAGATGCCGGGCGACCGCTGGCAGAAGTTCGCGAACCTCCGCTCGCTCTACGCGTACATGTGGGCGCACCCCGGCAAGAAGCTGCTCTTCATGGGCTGCGAGCTCGCTGAGTGGGAAGAGTGGAACGAGGAGGGCTCGCTGCACTGGAACCTGCTCGAGTACGCCGAGCACCAGGGCGTCCAGTCGCTCGTCCGCGACCTCAACCAGCTGTACCGTTCCGAGCCGGCGCTCCATGAACTCGACTCCGAGCCGGCCGGCTTCCGTTGGCTGGAGCCGAACGACGCCGCCAACAACGTGGTCGCCTTCGCGCGTCTCGCGAGGAACGAGGAGGAGCAGCTCGTCTGCGCCCTCAACCTCTCCCCGGTCCCCCGCTACGGCTACCGCGTCGGTATGCCCCGGGGCTGCACCTGGCGCGAGGTGCTGAACAGCGATGCGGCCACCTACGGCGGCACGGGCGTCGGCAACCTGGGCGCTGTCGAGGCCGAGGCGCTGCCGTGGCACGACCAGCCGTTCTCAGCCGCGCTGACGCTGCCGCCGCTCGGCGCCGTCTGGCTCGTCCCCGAGTAGCCGACACCTCGCCGCCAACGGGCCGCGCGGCTCGGTCCAAGCCGGCGCCGCCGGGGGGAAGCGCTCCGCCGGAGTTCTCCCGGGAATCGGCCCGGTGGCGACCGCCTGCGCGCATGGCTCGCGAACCGCTGCGGTCGCCGTCACCGTCCGCTTCGTCGGCCATCCGTCCTTCCGAGATCGCGCGCAGATCGGTAGACGGCGTCCGTGCGAGACTCGCCGGCGTTCCGGGTCCGCGCTCGGCCGCCAGCGGGGCGCTCGGAACGATCTTTGGCCTCGGCCCGACGCTGGCAACCGGACGGGGGAATCCTCGATTCCGTGACGCCGCTCGGCCGAGTAGTGTCCGCCGCGTGTTCACGACCCGGCCGGAGCTGCGCGGTACCTTCGGGATGGTCGCCTCCACGCACTGGCTCGCGTCGGCGGCCGGCATGGCGATCCTGGAGCAGGGCGGCAACGCCTTCGACGCCGCCGTGGCCGCCGGACTCACGCTCCAGGTGGTCGAGCCGCACCTGAACGGGCCCGGCGGCGACCTGCCCGCGATCCTCTGGCCGGCGGCGCGCGGCGAGCCGCTCGTCCTCTGCGCGCAGGGGCCTGCGCCGGCGGCCGCGACGATCGGGCGCTATCGAGACGAGCTCGGCCTCGAGCTCATACCGGGAACCGGCCTTCTCGCCGCGGTCGTCCCGGGCGCCTTCGACGGCTGGCTGGCGATGCTGCGCGACTTCGGCACGCTGCCGCTTGCAGACGTCCTGCGCTTCGCGATCGGCTACGCGGACGACGGCTATCCGCTCATCCCGGCGATCACGCGGACGATCCGCGGTGTCGAGCGGCTCTTCCGCGAGGACTGGACGACCTCCGCCGAGCTCTATCTGCCGGTGCCCGAGCCCGGCGCGCTCTTCCGCAACCGCGCGCTCGCGGCGACCTACCGCCGGATCGTCGCCGAGGCCGAGGCCGGCCCGAGCGGCCGGGAGGAGCAGATCGAGGCGGCGCGCGCGGCTTTCTACCGAGGCTTTGTCGCCGAGGAACTCGTTCGCTTCTCGCAGGAGACCGAGTGGCTCGACAGCTCCGGCGAGCGGCACGCCGGCCTGCTCGCCGCCGGGGACCTGGCCGACTGGTCTGCGAGCTACGAGGAACCGCTCGCGGTCGACTACGGCGGCCTGACCGTCCTCAAGGCCGGAGCGTGGAGCCAGGCGCCCGTCTTCCTGCAGCAGCTGCGCCTGCTCCAGGGTTTCGATCTCGGCGGCAGCTGGAGCGCTGAGTCGATCCACACCGTCGTCGAGTGCGCGAAGCTGGCCTTCGCCGACCGCGAAGCGTGGTACGGCGATCCGGCCTTCGTCGACGTGCCGATCGAGCCGCTGCTCTCGGTGGCCTACGCGGACGAGCGGCGCAAGCTCGTCGGTGCGGAGTCGGCGGCCCGGCTGCGCCCGGGTGCACCCGGCGGACGCGAACCGCGCCTCCCCTCGGCCGGCCAAGGCCGTCCGGCCCTGGCCGAGGGCGTCGGCGACCCGACGCGCGGTGACACCTGCCACCTCGACGTCGTCGACCGCTGGGGGAACTTCGTCGCCGCGACACCGAGCGGTGGCTGGCTGCACGGCTCGCCCGTCGTGCCGAAGCTCGGCTTCTGCCTGCCGACCCGGGCTCAGATGTTCTGGCTCGAAGAGGGGCTTCCGAACTCGCTCGCGCCCGGCAAGCGGCCCAGGACGACGCTCTCGCCGACGCTTGCCCTCCGCGAGGGCGAGCCCTACCTCGCCTTCGGCACCCCCGGCGGCGACCAGCAGGACCAGTGGGCGCTGCACGTCTTCCTCGCCCACCTCCATTTCGGGCTCGACCTCCAGGCGGCAATCGACGCTCCAAACTTCCACACGGAGGCGTTTCCGAGCTCCTTCTACCCGCGCGAGACGCGTCCCCGACACGTTGCCGTGGAGGACCGCGCGGGTGGGACGGCGATCGCCGGCCTGCGCGCACGTGGGCACGACGTGGAGGTAAGCCCGGCCTGGTCGCTCGGCCGCGTCAGCGCCGCAGGACGCGACCTCGACGGCACGCTCAAGGCGGCCGCGAATCCTCGCGGGACGCAGGGCTACGCGGCTGGCCGATAGACGCTGTTCAAGAACTCGGGGGCGCGAGCCGATAAAGGGACCCGTGGAGCACACGCTCCCTCCACCGCCAGCTGCCGCCGCGGGTGACGGCAGACCGCTTCCCGCCTCCGCTCAGGCTCTCCTCGCGGGGCTGACGCTGCTCGCCTGCGGGCTGCTCACCCTGGTTGCGGTGCTCCCGTCCGGGGGACGAGGGCTGGGGGACGTTCGCCATCCTGTTCGGTCTCGTGCTCGCCGCCGATCGGCCCGAGCTCTATGCCGGCCGCTTCTACGACATGCGAGTGGCGACGGTGCCGATGGTGACCGCCGTCCTTCTCCTGCCAGCCCCGCTCGTGATGCTCTGCGGCGCTGGCTTCGCTCTCCATCGGCTCAACGCCACGCTCCAGTGGCGGCAGCGTCTCTTCAACGGCTGTAGCCATGCCCTGACCGGCCTCGCCGCCTGGGGGGTGGCCAACGCGTTACCCGGACACGACGGCAGCGGCATCGCGCTCGCCGGCGCCGGCATCGCCGCCACGTTCATCTACGCCGTCTCCCGCTGGGTGCTCCTCGTGGCGATCCTTCACTTCGCCCGTGACCTCGCGCTCGGGAAGATGAAGCAGCAGCTGCCTGCCCTCCTTGTTGCCGAGGGTGGGCTGGGCGCGCTCGGGATCGTCATCGCCGCCCTCTGGGTCAGCGACCCCGTGCTCGTTCCCTTCGCGATCCTCCCGCTCGTACTGATCTGGAGCGCGCTGCAGCTCACCGCACTTCGGGAGGAGGCCAGGGTCGACGTCAAGACAGGTCTCTACAACGCCCGCCACCTGCGCGACTCGCTCGCGTCGGAGCTGGAGCGCGCCGGTCGGTACAAGCGGCCGCTGTCGCTGCTTCTCGCCGACCTCGGCTTCCTGCGCGAGATCAACAACACCTACGGCCACCTCGCGGGCGACGCGGTCCTCGAGGGGATCGGCGAGATCCTGCGGGCGCAGGTTCGCTCGACCGACATCCCCGCTCGCTTCGGCGGTGAGGAGTTCTGTGTCGTCCTGCCAGAGACGCCCGGCAGACGCGCCCACCAGCTGGCCGAGCGGATCGGGCGCGCCGTCGAGGAGCGGGCATTCGACGTCGGTCGGGGGGCTGCCTCCTGTGCACGTGACGATCTCGATCGGGGTCGCGGCCTTCCCCGCCGACGCGACCAGCGAGGAGAACCTGATCGAGGCCGCCGACGCGGCGGGCGAAATCGCTCGGTCGGAACCGCGTCTGTGTCGCGGGCGAGACCGCGACCGCTCTCGCCTTCGCGTCCGCGGACTAACTCGGGGGGCCGCGGGTAGAGTCGCGTCCGTTGCCGGGCGAGGCGAAGCATCCGTGGCGGCGGACGCTGGGGGCGGTTCCTCTCGGAGAGGGGCTGGTCGAGTTCCGCGTGTGGGCGCCGAAGGTGTCCTCCGTCGCCGTACGGCTGCACGACGGCGACCACGAGCTCGCGGCTGCGGGCGAGGGTGTGTTCGAGGGCACGGTGCGCGCCGAGCACGGGGACGACTACGTGTTCGTGCTCGACCGTGAACCGCATCCGGATCCCTGCTCCCGGCTCCAGCCGGACGGCGTTCGCGGTTGCTCCCGGGTCGTCGACACCCGTCGGTTCGAGATTGCCGACGGGCCCGGCGTGCGCCTCGAGGAGCTCGTGCTCTACGAGCTCCACATCGGGACGTGCTCGCAGGAGGGGACCTTCGATGGCGCGGTCCCGCGTCTGCGCGGTCTCCGCGAGCTCGGCATCACGGCCGTCGAGGTAATGCCGATCGCCACGTTCCCGGGCAACCGCAACTGGGGCTACGACGGTGTCTATACGTTCGCGCCGCACCCGGCCTACGGCGGCCCGGATGGGTTCGCGCGCTTCGTCGACGCCGCGCACCGGGAGGGGCTCGGGGTCTTCCTCGACGTCGTCTACAACCATGTCGGTCCCGGCGGCGAGGCCCTCGAGGCCTTCGGTCCGTACTTCACCGACGGCCACGACACCTTCTGGGGCGACGCGATCGACTACTCGCAGCGGGGGGTCCGGGAATGGGCGATCCAGAATGCCCTGCTGTGGACGTGCGAGTACAAGGTCGACGGGCTGCGGCTCGACGCGGTGCACGCGATCTTCGACGATTCGCAGCCGCACGTGCTCCGGGAGCTGAAGCAGCGGGTCGGCGATGCGCTCGTCACGTCCGAGATGGAGCTGGGCGACTGGCGTCCGATCGAGGAGTGGGGCCACGATGCCCAGTGGTTCGACGCGGCCCATCACGAGCTTCACGTCCTGCTGACCGGCGAGCGCGAGGGCTACTACGCAGGCCACGGCTCGGTCGAGGCGCTTGCCCGCGACCTGCAGGGCCGCGGCAAGCCGCCGGAGAGGCTCATCGTCTGCTCGCAGAACCACGACCAGGTCGGCAACCGCGCCCGGGGCGACCGGCTGCCGCGGGAGGCCCTGCGCGTCGCGGCTGCAGTGACGCTCTTCTCCCCCTGCACACCGCTGCTCTTCATGGGCGAGGAGCACGCGGAGCCGCACCCGTTTCAGTTCTTCACAGACCACATCGACCCGTTCGTCGCCGACGCCACGCGTGAGGGGCGCAAGAAGGAGTTCGAGACGTTCGCCGCGTTCGCCGGCGCGGACGTGCCCGACCCGCAGGCCGTGGAGACGTTCGAGCGCTCGAAGCTCTCGTGGATCGCCGACGAGGAGACGCGTGCGCTCTACGCGAGGCTGCTGCGGCTGCGGCGGGAACTGCCGCGGGAGTTCGAGACGCGTGTGAAGGGCAGGACTCTGCATTTGCGGCGCGGCCGCCTCGAGCTCGTCGTCGACTTCGACGCGAAGACCGTGGCGTTCGACTATGCGTGAGATCTGGCCGGGCAGGCCGTTCCCGCTCGGACCGACCTGGGACGGGCGAGGCACGAATTTCTCGCTCTTCTCCGAGCATGCGGAACGGGTCGAGTTGTGCCTCTTCGACGGAGCCGACGGCGAGAGCTGCGTCGAGATGGCGGAGCGGACAGCTTTCAACTGGCACTGCTACGTGCCGGAGATCGGGCCCGGCCAACGCTACGGCTACCGTGTCCACGGGCCCTACGACCCGGAGCACGGGCATCGCTACAACTCGGCGAAGCTGCTGATCGACCCGTATGCCAAGGCGATCGAGGGGCCGGTGCTCTGGGACCGGGCGAACGTGCTCCCGTACGTCGCCGACGGCAGCGAGGCCGCCGACCTCCAAGTGGACTCGAGCAACAGCGCGGCCGCGATCCCGAAGTCGGTCGTGGTCAATCCCGCGTTCAACTGGGAGGGGGACAGCTGGCCGCAGACGCCCTGGCACGACACCGTGATCTACGAGGTGCACGTCAAGGGGTTCACGAAGCTGAAGGAGCGGGTGCGGGAGGACCTGCGCGGGACGTATGCGGGGCTCGCCTCGGCCGAGGCGGTCGAGTACTTCCAGTCGCTCGGCGTTACCGCCGTCGAGTTGCTGCCGATCCACCACATCGTGGACGAGAACTTTCTCGTCGACCGCGGTCTGACGAACTACTGGGGCTACAGCTCGATTGGCTTTCTCGCGCCGCACGCGCTCTATGCGGCGACGGGCAGGCGCGGCGAGCAGGTGCTCGAGTTCAAGGGGATGGTCAAGGCGCTGCACCGGGCGGGCATCGAGGTGATCCTCGACGTCGTCTACAACCACACGGCCGAGGGCAACCACCTCGGCCCGATGCTCTCGTTCAAGGGCGTCGACAACGCGAGTTACTACCGGCTGATGCCGGATGAGCCGCAGTACTACATGGACTTCACCGGCACCGGCAACTCGCTCAACCCCGTGCACCCCTCGGTGCTGCGGCTGATCATGGATTCGCTCCGCTACTTCGTCATCGACTGCCACGTCGACGGTTTCCGCTTCGACCTCGCCTCCGCTCTCGCTCGCGAGTTCTACGAGGTCGACCGTCTCTCAGCGTTCTTCGACACGATCCACCAGGATCCGGTGCTCTCGCAGGTGAAGCTGATCGCCGAGCCTTGGGACGTCGGTCCGGGCGGCTACCAGGTCGGGAACTTCCCCGTCCTCTGGGCCGAGTGGAACGGGCTCTACCGCGACACCGTGCGTGATTTCTGGCGCGGGCAGGCTCCGGTGGCGGAGTTCGCATCCCGCTTCACCGGCTCGAGCGACCTCTACCAGGAGGACGGGCGCTCCCCGTTTGCCTCGATCAACTTCGTCACCGCCCACGACGGCTTCACGCTCCGCGACCTCGTCTCCTACAACGAGAAGCACAACGAGGCGAACCAGGAAGGCAACGAGGACGGCGCGGACGACAACCGCTCGTGGAACTGCGGTGTCGAGGGCCCGACCGACGATCCGCACGTGCTGGCGCTGCGAAGCCGTCAGCAGCGGAACTTCCTCTCGACGCTCTTCCTCTCTCAGGGCGTGCCGATGCTGCTCGGCGGCGACGAGTTCGGCCGCTCGCAGGGCGGCAACAACAACGCGTGGTGCCATGACAGCGAGATCTCCTGGTTTCGCTGGGACGAATCCGACGACGAGCTGCTCGCGTTCACGAAGCGGCTGATCGAGCTGCGGAGGGCGCACCCGGTGTTCCGCCGCTCGAGCTTCCTGACGGGACGCGAACAGCGGGGCTCGGGGCTGCCGGACGTCTGGTGGTTCCGGCCGGACGGACGGCGGATGACGCAGCGCGACTGGCAGCGCGGCGACGCCTATACGCTGGGCGTCTTCCTGAACGGGCGCGAGATCTCGACCCGCGCGGCCGACGGGACGGAGGTCACCGACGACTCGTTCCTCGTGCTCTTCAACGGCCACTACGAGGGCGTCGTCTTCACGCTGCCGACCCGCCGCTTCGGCGCGGAATGGCAGGTTGAGCTCTCGACTGCCGAGCTGTCGACCGAGGGCGCGGCGTATGAGCCCCGGGCCCAGGTGACGGTGGCCGACCGCGGGATGTTGCTCCTGCGCCGTGCCTGAGCTCCGCGCGACCTACCGCCTGCAGCTAACGCCGGACTTCGGCTTCCGGCGCGCGCGCGAGGTGGTGCCGTACCTGCGGGAGCTTGGGGTCTCGCACCTCTACCTCTCGCCGTCGCTGCGGGCGCGCCGCGGCTCGACGCACGGCTACGACGTCGTCGACCCGACCGAGATCTCGGACGAGCTCGGCGGCGAGGTCGAGTTCCGCCGGCTCTGCCAGGCCGGGCTCGGGGTCGTGCTTGACATCGTCCCGAACCACATGGCGGCCTCGGAGGAGGAGAACCGCTACTGGCGCGACGGGGAGCTTCGTGCCAGGTTCTTCGACTTCGACCCCGCCACCGGGTGGTATCGGCGCTTCTTCGACATCGGCGAGCTGGCCGGCGTTCGTGTCGAGGAGCCCGAGGTCTTCGAGGAGACGCACCGCAAAGTCCTGCAGCTCGTCGAAGAAGGCCTCGTCCACGGGCTGCGGATCGACCACCCGGACGGATTGGCCGACCCGGCCGGGTATCTCAAGCGGCTCCGCGATCGCGGCGTTCCCCACGTCTGGGTCGAGAAGATCGTCGAGCCCGGCGAGCGCCTGCGCGACTGGCCTGTCGAGGGGACGACCGGCTACGAATTCGCGAACGACGTCACGGCCCTCTTCGTCGACCCGGCCGGCGAGGGGCCGATGACCGAGCTCTATGCGGAGCTCACCGGTGAGCGGCGCGCCTTCGAGGAGCTGGCCCGGGAGGCCAAGCTGGAGCAGGCCCGGACGACGTTCCGGCAGGAGCTCGACCGCCTCCGCACGCTCTACGACCATCCACAGCTCGACGAGGCCGCCGCCTCGCTCCACGTCTATCGCACGTACGTCGAGCCCTGGAGCGGCAGGGTCGCGGAGCAGGATCGCGAGGCCGCCGCAGCCCTTCCGGAGGACCTCCGGCGGGTCCTCGTGCTCGAGGAACCCGGCCACGGGGAGTTCGTCACGCGCTGGCAGCAGACGACCGGGCCCCTGATGGCGAAAGGCGTTGAGGACACGGCCTTCTACCGCTACCTCCGCCTGACCGCCCTGAACGAGGTCGGCGGCGACCCGGGGCGCTTCTCGCTGCCCGTCGATGAATTCCACCGCGCCAACCTGGAGCGGGCCGCGCGCTTCCCGCTGCACCTGCTCACGTCACAGACGCACGACACGAAGCGGAGCGGTGACGTCCGCGCCCGCATCGGCGCGCTTGCGGGGATGGTCGAGGAGTGGGCCGAGCACGTCCGCGCCTGGCGCGCGCTCGACGACCCGAACGAGGATTACCTGCTCTGGCAGACGCTCGTCGGCGTGTGGCCGATCTCCCGGGGACGGATCGAGACCTATATGGAGAAGGCACTGCGCGAGAGCAAGCGAAACTCGAACTGGCTCGAGCCGAACGACGCCCACGAGCGCCGCGTGCGCGAGGCGATCGGCCGCGTCTACGAACGGCTGCCCGGCGGCTTCGAGGAATTCGCCACCCGGGTGGCCGCCGCCGGCCGGCACGCCTCGCTCGGCGCGACGCTTCTGCGCCTCACCTCGCCGGGCGTTCCCGACGTCTACCAGGGCGACGAGCACGAGACGCTCTCGCTCGTCGACCCCGACAACCGCCGCCCGGTCGATTGGAGGCGCCGCGACTCGGAGAAGTCCGACCTGATCCGCGGCGCGCTCTCGATGCGCGCGAGGGTCCCGGATGCGTTCGCGGGCGCCTACGACCCGCTCGACCTCGGTCCCGACGTCTGCGGCTTCGTGCGGGGCGGGCGCGTCAAGGTCGTGGTACCGCTCCGTCCCGGCGGAGGAACGCACGAACTAACCCTCATCGCTTGAAGTCCGCATACTGTTCTCGATGAGTTACGCGGCCTGGCCTTCTCCCGACTCGCCCCGCGGGCCGCTGCCGCGCATCGAGGACATGCCGATCGTCGAGCAGGGGTACGACCAGGAGGCTGTCCGCGAGGCGTTCGATTCCTTCTACCGCCATGCGGCCCAGCTCGACGCGTCGCTGAAGACGCTCGAGGGCGTCGAGGCGTTCCGCCGGGATGCGATGGAGCTGCGCAGCGACCTGCGCTCGCTGCGCTCGCTCGGCTTCGGCGACCGGCCTTCGTGGACGCCCTCGTACGCGTACGAGCGTGCCCGTCCCGAGCTTCCGCCGGCGGTGCTTCGCCTGGCAGCCGAGGCCGCGCTCGTGATCGCGGTGGCCGTGGTCGCCGGCGTTGCCCACTTCAAGACCTGGTTGATCGTCGCCCTGATGGCGGGCGCGTGGGCCATCGTCGCTGCCTCGGAGTGGCTCGCAGCCCGCGCGCGTGTCCGCATTCCCGTGCCCGTCTATGACCTCGCCGCAGAGCGCGAGCTCGAATCCCCGCCGTCCGTCGAGAAGCTGGCACCTGTCGCCTCCGTCGGCTGGTCGGGCAGGCAGGAGCAGGCCGAGGAACCCGGGCTCCTGACGATGGTGGAGGAGCAGCCGCCCGAGGCCGCCGAAGAGGAGGCGGTGGCGGAGCAGGAAGCGCCGACGCCGGAGGAACAGGCCGAGCCGGAGCCCGCGGCGCAGGACGAGGTACCTGAGCGGCCGGAGGCCCAGGAGCCCGAGCCCGAGCGAGCCTCCGAGCCGGAGCAACCCCCGGAGCCCGCGCACGAGCACGAGCCGGAGCCCACTCCGCCGGAGGCCGCCGAGGTGAGCGCGGTCGATGACCTCCCGGTCGGTGATCCGGGCGCAGACCCCTGGGAGCAGGGCTTCGACAGCGGAAGCCCACGCCAGGAGCCCGAGCCCGAACTCGTCCAGCGCTTCGGGCGGATCCGCCGGCGCCGACGCTAGGAGTCGCTAGCCGCAGTCAGCGTTCCTCGACGATCCGCTTGCGCAGCGCTTCCCGCTCACCGCGCCCGATCGCCTCGAGCAGTCCCTCGATGTAATCCGCAAGGACGATCGGATCGAACGGCTTGACGATGTAGGCGATGCCGCCCGCCGCGTACCCGCGGCGGCGGTCGTCAGCACCCGCACGCGCGGTGAGGAACACGATCGGGATGTCCCGCGTTTCCTCCTCGGCCTGGAGTCTGCGGGCGACCTCGATGCCGTCGAGCTCCGGCATCATCACGTCGAGGAGGATTAGGTCGGGCCGCTCGCGGCGTGCGATTGCCAGCGCCGCAGTGCCGTCGCCGGCTTCGAGCACCTCAACCCCGGCCACCTGCAGGTTGACTCGGCAGAGCAGGCGGATTCCCGCCTCGTCGTCCGCCACGAGTACGCGCCGCACCCCGGACGGGCCGGCGGCCCGGGCGCTGCCATACCCCGGCTCGCTTGCGGCGCGCCCCTGCCACTCGGGCGATCGCTGCCGGGATCCATGCGTGGCCCCCGTGGTCGGAGCACGCCGCGGGCCGCTGCGCGAGGCAAGCGAGCCCCTCGAACTGCTCATTCGAGCTCCTCTCTTTAGAACCGGGTGGGGACTGCGCGGTCGGTCGTCGTCGGCACGATTGTAGGCCGGACCGGCCTCCGGACAAAATCACCGCTCTCGATCCTCCCGCTTCGCTGGTCACCGCGGGCAACGCGTTTCCAACCAGCAGGTGTCACAGCTTCTGCGGACGCTGAGGCCGCTCCACCCCGCCTTGGACGGCGGTGAGAATCGACCGGACGGTGCCGGAGCTGCGGGTGTCGGTTGCGATCCCCCGGCGCGTCTCGTGTCCGCGACAGGAGCGTCGGTTGGGCGCCGTTTTCGACGGGACGCGAATCGAGCGCCGGCGATCAGGGACTGCACGCAGCTTCGGCTCGCTCGGGTCGCGGCCTCCTGCTTCGAGCCGGTCAGGAGCGGTGCTCGGCTGTCGGCTGCGCGTCCTTCTCCAGGTCGCCCGGATCCGAGGCCAGCGGCCGCGCGCACCCAAGCCGGAGCGCCAGGCATCCCACCGGAGGTGCGCCTGTTGGTGCCTCCGCGCGGGCCGCAGGGCGGCCCGGCTCGTCTGCATCGGGCGGGCGCCAAGAACACCATCGTCCCCGACCTGTTCGTCTTCGCGCGAACGGTGCGGAGCGAGGCGGATATTCGGCGGTGGCCAGGAGCTCGTTCCACTGCGGCAGCCGCAACGGCACCTTCATGAACGGGCAGGATGTGGAGAAGGCTCGCGTGCAGAGCTCGATGACGCCAGCACCACCCACCGGTTTCCGGCTCGTCGGCGAGGCGCCCGAGGGAGAGCTCTTCAGGCGCTCGGCAGCTCGTCCGCGCGGCGCGCGATCCCCTCCTCGGTAATCCAGGCCGTGACGAGGTTGCGCGGCGTCACGTCGAACGCGCGGTTCTCCACCACCACGCCCTCCGGCGCGATCCGGCGACCCGCGAGCAGCGCGACCTCGTCGCCGTGCCGGAACTCGACCGGAATGGCCGAGCCGTCGGGGCTGCCTCGGTCGAACGTCGAGACGGGCGCGGCAACGTAGAACGGGATGCCGTGGTGGCGGGCGAGCACGGCCAGCTGGTATGTGCCGATCTTGTTCGCCACGTCGCCGTTCGCCGCGATCCGGTCGGCGCCGACGATGACGGCGTCGACGTCGCGGGATGCCATCAGCGATCCGGCCATCACGTCGGCGACGAGAGTGAACGGGATCCCGAGCCGCTGGAGCTCCCAGGTGGTAAGGCGGGCGCCCTGGAGGACGGGCCGGGTTTCATCGACCCAGACCGTCGGACGCTTGCCCGCCTCGTGTGCAGCGCGGATGACTCCGAGCGCGGTGCCGTAGCCGACGCAGGCGAGCGAGCCGGCGTTGCAGTGCGTGAGCACCCGTGCTCCATCAGCGAGCAGTGTCGCGCCATGGGCGCTGAGGCGACGGTTCCGCGCGACGTCGTCGACCGCGATTCGCCCGGCTTCCTCGACGGGATCGGCGGCCCTGAGCGCACGGTCGACACCCCAGGCGAGATTGACCGCGGTCGGCCTGGTTGCCCGCAAACGCTGCGCCGCATCCTCGAGAGGCTCGCCGGCGACTGCCGCGAGCGCGATTCCCATCGCGCCTGCGGCGCCGAGCGCGGGCGCGCCGCGGACGGCGAGTGTGGAGATCGCGTCGCAGAGCTCGTCCACGGTCCGGCACTCGAGCCGCACCAGCTCGCCCGGCAGGCGACGCTGGTCGATCAGTCGGACGGCGCCGCCGGCCCACTCGATCGTCGGCGGGATCGGGTCGCTCATCGCGCCATCGCCTCGACGGTGGCGCGCACGCCCTCCTCGGCGCCGCCGGGATGCGCGTACGCGGCCGAGCCGAGCAGGACCATCAGGCCGGCGTCGATGCCCGAACGCCGCACCTGTTCCGCGGCGTTGTCGGGTCCGACGCCGCCGCCGAGCACGGCCACCGCGGAGCGGACACTCCCTAGCGGCCGGTGGCACGCGGCGACCTGGGCCCGCACCGCCTGCTCGCCGTCGTACACCGTCCCGCTGAACGAGCCTACCTGGACGAAATCGGCCCCGAGCAGCCGCGTCAGCTCCGCGATCACGGCTGCGTCGACAGCCATCACGGCGCCCCTCGTCCAGAAGGCGGCGCCGACGCGGTGTGCGAAGACCGGTACGCCGAAGTCCTGCGCGCGTAGGAGGCGCAGCGAGTCGAGACCCTGTGCGAACGCGTTGAGCATCAGGGCCGAAGCCCCGAGCGTGACCGCCCGCTCGGCCCGGTACAGGAGGGAGTCGGTGGGTCCGGTGAGGTTCGGCGCGTAGATGACACCTTCGGGAAGCCCGTCAACGACGGCCCGCACCCGCTCCTCGAGCGGGCACCAAGGGACGTCCCCGAGTAGCTCGTCGTCCTTCACGAGGTCGGCGCCGCCTCGGCCGAGAGCCGCCGCCGTCGAGGCGACCTCGGCCGGACCGAGCCCGAGCGACGGTTTCACGATCGCACCGACGAGCACTGTGTCCGGCGCGCCGAATCTCGGTCCGGGGAAGTCTCCCGGCCAGTCGACGCCTACGAGACGGCAGCGCGCCGGGGTCGCGCTGTCAGCCCACTCGCCTGCGAGCAGTGCCGAGACGAGCAGCGTCACATCGCCGTTCCAGTTCCGCTCGGGGAAGTCGAGCACGACTCGCCCGGCCGCCTCGGCGACGACACGGCCGCCGACCTCCGGCGATCCCAGCGGGAGCCCCGTCGACTCGATGCGGGCGAGCTCCTCGGCGAAGTGCGCGGGCTCAAGCTCGAAGGTGACGCGGATCACTCCTGCAACGCTAGCGATCGCGCGGCACCGGTTCGGCCGACCCCTGCTACTGCTTCGTTCGGTGGGTGGCGACTTGCTCGCGCTTGCTCCGGTCAGGCAGCGGTGGAGGAGGACCCGGTTCAACGACGCACGCTGCCGGTGGCGCGTCCAGCTCGGTTCTGCGGCCATCGCTCTGATGTCGCCGACGCTTCGCAGCGCGCCACCCGCGGCGTGTCGCGATGTCGAGGCCTTCGTGCTGCCGATGCTGCCGTGCGTCATCGCAGCGTGAGCGGCTCGGTTGGGCTGCGCACCTGCTGGCCGCCGTCGCGACGGGAGCGGCCGCTGACCGCTCGGTCAGCTCAGCGCCGGCTGACCCCCGTTCAGGCAGGCGCGGACTCAGAGCTCGAGCTGCTCGAGCTCCGGGCCCGGAGGCTCCCCGGCATCCTCTTCCTCGCGTCAGCACGTGGTTTACCGACGCCGACGCTGGCGGCGGGCGAGCCGGCCCGAGCTCCTGCCGGTGGCTCCGGCACTCGCGAGCGGCGGTCCCACCCTGGGGACGAGGATTGCCACCAGGCGCTGCAGCCTCCGCAACGAGACGTCGCGATTCGCGGAACACGCCGAAGACCCTGAACTTTTATCGCGCCCGCGCGCGAGTCCCCACGCTGTCTCCGCGCCGGGCTGCGCGCTCGCCGGCCTGGGTCCTACGAGGCACGCGAAGCCCTCTCCTAGGATGGGTCCGGTGCAGTCGGGCTGGGCATCTCGACATTCCCGGGCCGGGAAGCCGACCGGCCGCCGCCGCGCGGAGAGCGGAGCAGCTCGGTTTCGAGTCGTCTGCGTCGCGCCTCCGGATCGCAACCCGCGTGCTCGGCGTCCGGTACCGAGATCGTGGCAAAGATGGCCGGGCGCCTCACGGGCTTCGCCGATCTTGGCCACTCCGTGTTCAGCTTCATCTCGACCGGACCCGATCCGGATGAGCAGCGGAGCGCCTGGCCGCCGAGGTGTTCCCGGCCGTCTGCGCCTCGATCCGATCGTGGGGCTGCTGGCGGCGTTCGACGTTCTGCTGCTCGCGTCCCCATCCGCCGACGGCGCGCAGGCAAAGAGGGTCCTGCTCGGTCGCTCGCTCGACGGTCGTGCGATCGAAGCGGTCGAGGTCGGCGATCCGGCTGGCCGGAGAGTGCTCGTCGTCGGCTGTGTGCACGGCAATGAACCTGCCGGGATCGCCGTCGCCCAGCGCCTCGTGCGCCTCTCGCCGCGCGGCCTCGACCTCTGGGTCGTCCCGGACCTCAACCCTGACGGCCGAGCGGCGAACACGCGCGGGAACGCGCACGGCGTCGACCTGAACCGGAACTTCCCGTACCGCTGGCGGCCGCTCGGCGGAGTCTTCGAATCCGGGCCGCGGCCGCTCTCGGAGCGGGAGGCCCGGATCGCCTACCGCCTGATCCTCGAACTGCGCCCGAGTGTCTCGATCTGGTTCCACCAGCATCTGAACCTCGTGTGGGCGTCGGGCGGCGACCGGAACCTCGAGCGGCGGTTTGCCCGGGTCGCGGGCCTGCCGTATCGGGCGCTTCCTGCTCTGGCGGGGAGTGCGATCGACTGGCAGAACCACAGGCTGCCCGACACGACCGCGTTCGCAGCCGAGCTGCCCGCCGGCGCGGCCGGGACGGTCGCCCTCGACCGGTACGTCCGCGCCGTGCTCGCGCTGGGCGGAGGGTGAGCAAGCCGTGTCAGCGCAGGATCTTGAGAAGCGTCGGCGTCGCCGGGCCCCCGCTCCGGCGCCGGAGCGTCGTGACGTACGCGATGTTACTCGTGAGCGCGGTCGTCCAGAGCGCCCTCGTCGTCGGATGCACCCGGTCGGTGCACGGTACAAGCGAACCCTGGCGCGTATAGCCGCGCTCGTGGCCGGCGTCCTGCCCGGCGAGCGGCGGCAGCGAGTAGAGAACCTGTTCCGGGCCCCCGCTCAGCGGCCCGACTCGAAGCTGCTGTGCGCAGCGCGACACTCTCACATAGAGCAGCTTGGTGCCGAGCAGCGAGGGGTTCAGCAGCTGAGCGTCCGCCGAGCTGCGGACCCGCCGGCGCGTTCCCGTCGAGAGGTCGACGATGGAGATCCAGCTCGCATGAGCGGTCGCGACGTGGAAGACGACGCGGCTGCCCTCGAGGTACGGGCGGCCGAGCTGTGCGGGCGACCGGGTCGCGGCGAGGGTCGTGGTTCTCGCCGGATCCGTCAGCGATTGGGCGACGAGTTGGAGGTTGCCTTCAGGGGTCGCCTGGCGGAGCACGAGCCACCGGTCGGATACAGCGAGCTTCTGCACGCGCGGAACGGTTTCCTGAAGGACCGGCGCCAGCGTGTCCCGGGCGGCGACCGTTACCGCCGCCCCGATGTGCCACGCGACGAGTGAGCCGCCGATCACCGGATCTCTGCCCTCAAGCGGCGTGGTCACCGCGCCTCGGCGGAGGAAGCCACCGGCGCCGGGCTGCTCCCAGGCAAGATCCGCGCCTGCGACGGTCGCGTCCGTCGCGGTGGTGGCGACAACGGTCGCGGCCACCGCCCGCCCGGCGAGCGCCGTGCCGACGCCGAACGTCAGCGTGGCGGCAGCGAGCAGTCGCACGATCCGAAGTGCCCGCGGCCGCTCGGCCATCAGCAGGAGCGCCCGCGCACCGAGGGCGCGACCCTCGAGCGGCGCGAGCGCGAGGACCGGGAGGGCGCGGCCGGCGGCGAGAGCCAGACCGATCTCGAGCGGTGAGGCGAGGCTCCCGAGCGTCGGGCTGAGGGCGAGAAGAGCCCAAGCAGCGGTGGCGGGAACGTAGGTCGTCAAGCCGGTCCCGAGCAAGAGGCCGTAGAGGAAGAGTGCGAGCGGCAGGGGCAGCGCCTGCCGCCAGCGCTCCGGCACCTGGAACGGGATCTGCGGACGCACTCGAAGGCCGAGCGCATCGCTCGCGACTGCGGCGAGCGAGAGCGCCGCGACGGCCCCGACCCAGGTGCGGCCGGGGCGGAGTGCCGTCCCGATCAGGCCGAGTCCACCGAAGACGAGTGCGCTGCCGCCGATCAGGCCGGCGGCGAACGCCGTTCCCGCCCCGGCGAGCGCGCCTCTGCCGCCAAGCCTGCGCGCGGCACCCACGGTGCCGACCATCGAGAAGCTTCAGGGAGACCAGGCGCTCGCGAGCCCGACGAGGAAGGCGGTCCCTGCAAGCGCCGAGGTCAGCACGGCACGTTGCTGTCGTAGTACTGAACGCAGAAGACCTTGCGGCCGGCGGAGCAGTAGCCGGTCAGAGCGGCGTCGCCGTTGATGCGGGTTCGCGTGAAGGCGCAGCAGTCGACGAGCTTGCGGATGTGCCCGTTGCAGCAGCGGTACCACGCCCCGTCGATGTAGGGGCGAAAGCCGAAGCGCTCGCCGGCCGCGTCGCAGACGGGTGTTCGCGGCGCCGGCGGCAGCGACCGTCCGTCCGGGTCGCGCAGGAGCTGCCCTTGCTCGTCCAACGGCCTGCCAGCGAGATCGACCGGCCGGCCGAGGTCGTCGACCGGCTTTCCGTCGGAGGCGCGCAGCGGGAAGCCGTGTGCGTCGACCCGCGGCAGCCCGGTCGGATGCGGGCACGATCCCGTCGTGTAGACGTGGCCGCAAAAATGGTAGGCATCGGCCGCTTCTGCCTTCACGGCCGCTGCAAGGAAGCCACCTCCCGCTACTGCAAGGAGCAGCCGTCCCGCGCGGGCGAGGAATCCGCGGCGCGAGCTCCCCGCGACGATCGCGTCGCTGAGGCCGGGTTCACGCATGCGCGGGCACGCGTTCCCGGCGCTCAGCCGCTGCGAGGAGCCCTTCGAGCTGCGGCAGGGTGTTGAACGTGCCCTTCGAAAGCACGGTCCCTATGTCGTCGAGCACGACGCTGTAGGGGCTCCCCGGCACCCGGAGCGACTGCCACTCGCCCGCGTCATCCACCTCGTCGAAAACCTTCAGTTCGACGTCAGGATCGGTCGCGACGAGGCGGAGCGCAGGCTCGAGCGCCCGGCAGAGCGGGCAGGCTGGCGAGGAGAAGACCGCGACTGCGAGCCTCGCGCCAGGCTCGAAGCGCTCAATCACGCGAACCCGGCTCCCGAGCGGCGGACCCTCGTGCGCGAGTGACAGGGCGGCTTGCGGCCCAAGCGCCAGGCGCACCTCCCCGAGCTCTCGCGCGAGCGCGAGCAGGGCCACCGTCAACGCGCCGACCCCGAGCAGCGCGACGACGAGCCCCGCTCCGAGCCACGTTTGCGTCGAAGGCCTGATAGTGGGGGCGAACGAGAGGGCAGCGAAGCCGGCTGCGAGCACAAGTGTCCGTACCGCAGCGAATCGGCTGATGCGCGACCGTCTGCCGAAGCAGCCGCACGGCGCGCCGGCGCGACCGGCCGCGAGCGCTGCCAGCAGCACGAGCCCCGAGAGCGCAAGCAGCAGGGCTCCAGCCTCCACCGCTCTCCCGCTCCCCGCAAGCACGGCGACCCCGATCCCGGCTTCGGTCGCAATCAGCAGCCCCCAGGCTGCAGCCCGCCCGGCGCGGCTGCCGAGGCCGTACGAGCGCAACGCGGCACGGCCCTCCCGCCCGGCTGCGAGCTTGGCCGTGGCGGCGCCGAGCAAGAGCGCGCCGAGCACCCAGTGGAGGACGTCGGCGAGCGCCACGGCCAGCACGATAACGAGCGCCTCAGACGTGGGCAGGACACGCTCACATGATTGACGGACGCTCTCAGAGGGAGGGGTTCGCTCGCCGCGACGATGCCAAAGAACGGGTTTTTCAGGTCAGCCGATTCCTCCTCGGCGAAGATCACAACCCGGTCCGGAGACTGGTGAGGGAGATGCTGACGCGCGCCGCCCCCGATCTCGCCGCGGTCGGACGTGCGGAGGAAGCGCTGGTGGCGCTGGAGGAACATGCGGCGCCCGAGGCGCCGATCACGGTGTTCGATCGTCCGGTCTCTCGGGGCCGAGCAGGCCAGTGTCGCGTGCCGGCTCACCACGGACCTGCCGCCCGTGGTGACGGGCGATTCGCCTGCCGCGAGTGCCGAATCGCGCGCGTGCACTCGGCGCGCACGTACGGTCGAAGCCCATCGACGAGCAGGCTCTTCTTACTTGCGGTGTCTCTCTTGTTGCGGCGCCGGCGAGGGGCGCTAGGCCGGACGGTCGAGGAGGCGGTCGATCAGGTCGAGCAATTCGATCGGGCTGAACGGCTTGGTCAGGAACGCCTCGGCTCCGAGCGCCTGCGTGCGCAGGCGGTAGGCCGGCTCGATCTCGGCCGTCAGCATCACGACGTGGGCACAGCTCCCGGTCGAGCGAAGCTGCGCGAGGAAGTCGGCTCCGGAGAGCCCCGGCATCGACCAGTCGAGCAGGATCAGGTCCGGTGCAGCCGCCTCGACCGCTGCGAGCGCACCTGCGCCGTCTCTCGCCTCGACGATCTCGAAGCCCTCCTCCTCCGGCAGGGTCGCGCGAAGAAGGCTGCGGACGGAATCGTCGTCGTCGACGATCAAGACCCGGCGGCCCGGTTGCCCAGTGTCGGCCGGGAGGAGCAGCTTGACCGTGCTGCTCCCTGCCGCGTGGCTGAGGTGCAGCGAGCCATGGCTCCCCTTCATCACGCGGCGACCGATGAAGGCCGCGAGCTGGAACTGTCCGGATCGAGTCCAGCCATCCGCAGCGGTGACCGAGATTCCCGCCAGACCATCCTGGTCGACGAGGTCGACTGTCAGGCTCTCGGTGGCGGCGCCGGCGAGTGCGGCGGCGAGCAAAGCTGCCACGGCAGTCGCGAGCTGCCCGGCATCCCCGCATGCGCTTCGCGACTGGCCGCCGACCGGTGCGTGTGTCGCGGCGAGTGCCGGCACCCTCGCGGTTGCATCTGCGAGGACGGCGTCGAGGCTCAGGAGCGCAGGCGTCGGGGCCGTGGCGGGCGTGTCGAGCGCGAGCAGGGCGAGGAGCAGGTCGACGGCCGAGCCGAGTTTTCCGGCCGCGGCCAGGATCTGGTCGGCACAGCCGCGAGGCGCCTCCTCGGAGGCGAGGGCCTGGAGCAGCTCACCGTGGCCTCGAATCACGGCGAGTGGCGTTCTCAGTTCGTGACCGGCGAGCGAGAGAAGTTCGTCGTCCAAGCGGCGCTTGCCCCCACGCCCGGGTTGCGTGAGAGCCCGACTCGGGGGCGTCTCGACTGCACCGCCGGTGGGCGGAATCGCCGCCAGCGTCTCGTCCCTCGCGTTCATCACGGGGTGACGACGGCCACGAATGGCTCGACGAGATTCGGGTCGAATTGCGCCCCCGCCGCGGCCCTGATCTGCTCTGCCGCTTCTCTGGCGGAGCACGCGCGCCGGTACGGACGATCGTTGGTCATCGCGTCGAAGGCGTCGGCCAGCGAGAAGATCCGCGCCGCCAGCGGAATCTCCTTGCCTCGAAGGCCGTGGGGGTAGCCGGCGCCGGTCCACCGTTCGTGATGTGCGAGGACGACGTCGCGAGCTACACCGCTGAGGTAGGGGATCTGGCTGATGATCTCCGCGCCCAGCATCGGATGGATGCGCATCTGGTCGAATTCCAGATCGCTGAGCGGTCCGGGCTTCAGGAGGATCGCGTCCGGAACACCGACCTTGCCGAGGTCGTGCAAGAGAAAGCCGTACTCGAGCGCCGGGTCGTCGGTCAAATCAGGCGCCACCTCGCGGGCCAACTGCATCGCGACCGCGGCGACCCGCACGGCGTGTCCGCCGGTGACGTCGTCACGGAGCTCGAGGGTCGCGGCGAGTGCGCGCACGGTCGACGCGTAGAGGCCTTCGAGGTCGGTGAGAGCTGCCTCGGCGCGACGTCGCTGCGTGCGCTCGGCGCGGTGGAGCTGCTGAACCTCCTCCGCATATCGAATCGTCTGCGCGTGCGCGAGCTGCTCGTTCACGTTGCCTCCGGTATCTGTGCAGGGTCTCAAGGCGATACGACCGCAGAGTCATTGTCGGCAAGCTCGGTGCTGGACCTGAGCGGTCATGCTCCGCGGCCTTCCGGGCAGGTTCACGACCGGAACCGTCCAAGCCGCTCCGCGCGAGCCCCGATCGTGGATCTGCCCCTTTCGAGCTCTGGCGAACGGCGCGGTAAGCGACCGGAAACCGGGGTTGTTGACGGGCGAAACCGGGATCGTGCCTCGATCAAGGCCTCAGTCGACCTTGCCCGCTCAGGACAAGACCGCTTCGGCCGCCGGATTGACTTGTGCCAGCCTGAGCTGGGCGGATCTGCAAGGATTTTCTCTGGCGTGAAGGTCTGGTTGCCACGTAGTCGCGAGTGGATCCGTCATGGCCCTGCGCGAAGATCCCTCCGTGACCACTGCGTGTTAGATCCGGCGGCCCTAGCGACGATCGACCATCCGGTCGTACGGAGCTTGAGCGGACGCGGCAGCCGGGGCTGACGCTCGGTATCACGGATCGCGACCGAACTCTTGCGGTCCCAGACCTACGGGTTTGCGGAACTCGCTTCGCAGCGACTCGTGACGCCGGCGACGCAGTTCGAGATCGGCTCAATCGGCAAGACATTCACCGCGATGGCCGTGCTGCAGCTCCGGGATGAAGGCCGCACGAGCTCGAGGCCCCGGTCGCACGCTACCTGCCGTGGTTCGAGGTTCCTCGAGTGGCGGGGAGGCCGATCACCATCGCTCATCTCTGTCGCCTACCGCCGGCATCGTCGCCGGAATCGACGGGACATCGAAGGCGGCGTTCCAGGTCTGGTCATTACGCCAACTTGTACCTGGATCTCCGCCGAGTGCGCGCTTCCACTATTCCAACGTCGGCTACAAGGCGCTCCTCGCCAAACAGATGTGCGCAAGCCTGGCAGCGCTCGGACCAATGCTCGACCACCTGGTCGACCCGCTCAGGAGCAAGCAGCCGGCGGTGCTTCCCCTGATGCCCAGGCTGGCCGCCCCGCCCGCGCCCCGACCCGCTCTTGCCAGGCCGCGGCGGCGCCGAAGGCGGATCCTGCGACGGCGGCAGCGACGAGTTACCCGAACTGCGGCCGAGGACCAGACTCACCGACACGCATCAACAGAGTCAGCGCCGTCCCCGGTTGCGACAGGATCGCCTCCGCCTCGGCACGCTCCATCGCCGCCCACCTCGTCGACCAGCAACAGGGCCCTTCCTAGTTGAAAAGGCTAAACGTCGTTGGTTCGCCGCCAGATGGCCGATCCCTCTCGCAACAAATCACCGGGAGGGGACTGAACGCTTACCTCCGCCATACCGCAGCCGCCGACGGAGTTGCGGACGATCGAGGGTCATTACCGCTCCCACAACCCGTGGACAACGAACTTTCAGGTGGTGCTGGGCGGCGACCAGCCGTAGCTCGTGTTCGCTGCTCCACCCGACGGATTCAGCACCCAGCAGCCGCTGATGCCGTTGGCGAACGGGGTGTTCCGCGTCGGTACGGAGTCGGGGAGCCCGGAGCAGCTTCGCGTCGACACGGTGATTGACGGCAGCGCGCTGCGAGCATGGCTCTCCGGCGGGCCGTACTTTCGCGCTTGATTCGCCCGCAGGTCGGTGTTGCGACGTGCGCTTCTCGACGCAGCGGCCGCGACCTCGACCCCGTCGCACGCGCTCGGGGAGCGCCCCGGCCGCCGCCGTGAATTCATGAAACACCCACGGATCCCGGGTCGACTCGAGCCACTGCGCAGTGGCGCCTTCGTGCGCCGCAGCACATCGTCCTATCGTGGTTGGGCCGGTCGGCCAGTTTTCGCGGATGACGGACTGATCGCAAAAGTCTGCTCAAGGGCCGGAGGCTGACGTGACCCCGTAACCAAGTCGGTTCGAAGGCAGTTGAGGGATGGTGAGGCGTCGTCGCGCCATCTTGTTCTCGCTGCTCGCGCTCGGAACCTGCGCGGGTAATGCCGTGGCTGACGGTCTGCCAGTCCCGATCGTGCCCACGGTGGCAGTGCCCGCCGTGACTGCCGTTGTGACTGTTCCGGCAGTGACAACGGCGACTGTGTCTGCATTGCCGACGCCGACCGTCTCGTCGGTGCAGACGCCGACCGTCTCGTCGGTGCCGACGGTGACAGTCTCGGCGCCACCGACAGCGACCGTCTCGACGGCGCCGGTTGCCGCAGTCCCGTCACTCCCCGCCACGACCAGTTCGGTGCCCTCTGCACCCTCCTTCGTCCAGACGTCGGGTTCGACCGCGCAACAGCACACGGGGTCGGCAGCGACCACGTCGACGGCGCCGATCTCCGGCAGCGCAGCGACGGGATCACCGCGCTCGTCGGGACCCGCCAGCCGCCACCCCTCTCCCGGGCTGCCCGGGTCGGCGGACAGCGTCATGGTGAGACAGCCGAGTCGAGCGCTGCCCGGGATTCGTGGGACCGGAGTCAACGGCCGGAAATCCCGCCGTCCGACGACGCTTGCGTTTCGTCTCGGCCACACCTCTCGCGTGGTCTTCAGCATCGTTCAGCTTTCCCCCGTCTGCCGCTTTGCGGGATCAGTCTCGATCGTGGGGCATGCCGGGCTGAATCGAGTGCGCTTCGACGGCCGAGCGCATGGCGAGCCTCTGTCTCCCGGGACGTACTTAATCAGAGCCCGAATTCCCAACGGACGCCGCCTATTCAACCGAGTTCTTGTCATCGCCAATTCCGGGGTGAGGTGGTCGGCAAGGCTCGCCGAAGCTCGCCGCAGCAACGTGTGCACGACTTCCGCCGAGACGCAGGGCCTGGCCCTGCTTCGGACCGGGGCGTTCGCCTTCAACATCGGATCCGCGGGTGGAGAAAGGGGTGGCCTGCGTGGCGCCTCGATCGTCCGGCAGCGGGGAAGCGGCCACGCTTCCACAGCCCATCGTGATGGCGGGCTTGCAAGTGCCCTCTCCCCGATGAACGTGATCAATCAGGTCTCGAACCCACTCGTCGTTGTGGCACTGTTACTCGGCACGATCCTTCTAGCAGTCGCGGCGTTCCCCAAAGCCGCTGTGCCTGACGGACGCCTGATCTATCTCCTCGCAAGCCATCGCGCCGAGGTGGCGCTGGCCGGTGCGGGAGCATTGGCAGCTGTGATCATCGCGCTGACGTTGGCCTGACGCCACACGATCAACCTGACCGCGGGGCAGCTGTCGGAGCAGTTGAAGCGGTCTTCGACCGGAACTACCAGGATCCTCGACGGAACGAAACGCCTCGAGGTCTGCGGACACTCGGTGAGGTGTAGTTCACGTCGTCCGACGGGGTGTCCGGACCTCAGTCGAAGCCTGGATGTTCAGGCTGCTTTGAGGGCAGCGGGGACAATGCCGACGACCCCAGTTCGGTGGCGGATCTCGCGTGTCCCGCTCGCCTGGGTTGGTGCTCCAGCTTCGACCAGTACGCTGGCGCAGACGGGCACTGACGGGCGCCCGACCTGCGCGTCGGTCGCTGCTATCCGAGGCCGTGAATGCTGTGTTTGCTGTCGCCGCCAAGTCCTTTTTGCGATCGGCGCCCGCTCCGGCGCTGCCGGCCGAGAGCGACGAGGATTGGCGCTACGCGAGGTCGAGGTAGGAGACCGGCGTGCGCTGTGAGCTGGGCGACGAGCTTCCCTCGACAGTGTACGTCGACTCGAAGGGTCGACCGAAGCGTGTGCGCTACTGGCGGATGGGTCCGGTCGCTGGCGAGTTCGCGCTGCACGATGAGGTCGATTGCCCGGCTCTATTGCGGAGACGCCAGCCAGGCGGACTTTCACCATGCAGGGCAGAGCGTCCGACGCACGCCTGTAGCGAGGGATGGCGGACGAGGGAGAGCAAAAGAGCCCGCGACGCCGTAGACTTCGGCAATGAACAACCGCCGTCCCCTGGTCATCCTCGCCATCGTCGTCGGAATAGTCTTGATCGCGATCGCGATCGTGTACTGGGCCGAACCGGCGAAGTCCCTGCCGTCGTTTTTCCCCGGGCACCAGGCTGGATCGAGTCACCACCACACGAAGCACGGCATCGCGGCGTTCCTCGTCGGGCTCGCCTGCCTCGTGTTCGCATGGTTCAACACGGGCGGCCCCCGAGCGTCTCGCACGCCCGCCTAGCGCGTGGCGCACCCGATCTCGTACTTCCAAGGTGCGATGCTCGGTTTGCTCCAGGGCGTCTCCGAGCTCTTTCCGGTCTCCAGCCTCGGGCACAGCGTCATCCTTCCGAAGCTTGTGGGCTGGCACATTCACCAGAACGACAAGTTTTTCATCACCTTCCTCGTCGCGACCCATCTCGCGACGGCGCTCGTGCTGCTGTTCTTCTTCCGGCGCGATTGGGTGCGTATCGTTAAAGGCCTCGGACGCTCGCTGCGCGACCGCGGCATTGCGCCCGATGACGCCGACGCGAAGCTCGGCTGGCTGCTCGTGGTCGGGACGATCCCAGCGGGCATTCTCGGATTGCTCCTGGAGCACAAGCTGCGCAGCGTGTTCGCCTCTGCGCAGTCGGCGGCAATCTTCCTCTTCCTCAACGGCCTGCTGCTCTTCGGTGCCGAAGCTCTCCGCCGGCGAGCCCCGCAGACGGCCGACGACGATGACATCCGGATTGCTCGGCAGGTCAGCTGGCGTGACGCAACGGTCGTCGGCTCGCTGCAGGCACTCGCACTGATTCCGGGCATCTCACGCTCGGGCGTAACCATGGGCGGCGGGCTCGCCGTCGGCCTCTCGCACAAGGATGCGGCCCGCTTCGCCTTCTTGCTTGCGACGCCGATCATCGGCGCTGCGGCCGTGCTGAAGCTGCCGGACTTCGCGGGGGCGGACGCTCGCGGCGTACGCGGCCCGGCAATCGTGGGTGCACTCTGCTCGGCGGTCACTGCGTACCTCGCCGTGCGCTTTCTGATGCGCTTCTTCGAGACGAACACTCTGGTGCCGTTCGCGATCTACTGCCTCGCTGCCGGCGCCGCGTCGGCGGTCTACTTTGCGACAACCTAACCAGAAC
>JBHEMK010000021.1:0-60010 GCA_046262635.1 Gaiellaceae bacterium | reverse complement strand
CCCCCGCCGTGATCTGCAAAACGAGACCGCGCGCGTCGGCCGCGAGGTCGGACTCGTCAGCCAGCCGTGACGGGACCGCGGCTGCGAGCGCCTCGGGCGGCACCGCAGCGATCACACGAGCCGGCGCGTAACCGACCCCGAGAATGCCGCGCTCACCCTCGGAGATCACCTCGAAGCGCACGGCCGCCTTGTCGAGTCCCGGATGGCGCTGCTCGAGGTCGCGGAGCGCAGCCCACTTCGCCTCCCCCACGGTCTCGCCCGTCGTCTCGACGATGAGCTCGTCCACGCCCACTAGCGGCGAGCCTTCTTCTTCCGCTTGACGACGCGGGGCTGCTGCGGCTGCTTCGCCTTCGTCGGCGGCGCAGGTTTCGGCGCAGGCGGTTTCGGCTTGGCGCCGTTGCCACCCCCGCCCCCTCCGTCCTTCTTCTGGCCGAAGCTCCCGAACAGCGAGGTCGGCGCGGCGGTCTTCGGCACGAGGCGTCGCGTGATCAGCCCCTGACCAACGGTCCACAGGTTCGTCGTCATCCAGTAGAGCACGAGCCCGGCCGGAAAGCGCGCGACGACGAAGACGAAAATGAGTGGCATCAACATGAAGAGAATCCGCTGGGTCTTGTCGATCGTCGCCGCCATGAAGACGGTCGAGGCCATCTGGCTCGCGACATAGACGAGAAGCAGCAGGTAACCGCCCCAGTGCGACGTCGTGTGGTCGGCGATCGACGGTACGAAGTGCAGCCAGGAGAGGCTGCCCGGATGCAGTGACGCCGGCTCCTTCGAGAAGTGGCGCAACGTGTAGTAGAGGGCGATGAATACCGGGAACTGGGCCAGCATCGGCAGGCACGAGGCGGCCGGGTTGATCTTGTTCTCCCGGTAGAACTTCATCAGCTCTTCGTTCTGCTTCTGCTTGTCGCCCTTGTACTTCTGCTGGATCGCCTTCATCTCCGGCGCGTGGCGCTGCAGGGCCTGCATCGAGTGAATCTGGCGAACCGTCAGCGGCACGAGGATCATCCGGACGACGACCGTCAGTGCGACGATCGCCCAGGCCCAGGGGAGGTGCGCGCTGAAGTGGAGCCAGTTCAGGACATGGCGCAGCGCGTGCTCGACCGGAGTGAGTGGGCTGGCGACGATCATCGGACTGGGTCGAAGCCTCCTCGACTGCACGGGTTGCAGCGGAGCAGGCGCCAGGCGGCGAGCGCCGACCCGCGTACGAGTCCTTTCCGGCGCAGCGCGTCGAGCGCGTACTGAGAGCACGACGGGTGGTACTTGCACGTCGTCGGGAAGAGCAGACCGAGCGTCGAGCGGTAGGCGTAGACCACGGCGATGCCGAGGTACTTCACGGCGCCCCCTTCTGCAGGACTTCGTCCACCCGCTCCGCCAGCCACTCGAAGCCGTTCGCCTCCACGGCCTCCGGCAGGCCCGGGCGGACGATCAGGACGTAGTCGTGCCCGGCGGCAATCCGCGCAAGCCGTGCGCGCCACACCTCGCGGAGCTGCCGCTTGATCTTGTTGCGCGTGACGGAATCGCCGACAGCACGCGGCACCGAGAAGCCGAAGCGGGGCTCGGCGGGGTCCTCGTGGGGGAACCAGTAGAGCACGAGAAAACGCGTCGACGCGGAGCGGCCGCGGCGGTAGACGGCATCGAAGTCCCGGGAGCGGGACAGTCGATTCTGTCGCTTCACGGTCGGAGGCTCTATGCCGAGAGCTTGGCGCGGCCCTTGGCGCGGCGGCGCTTGAGGATCACTCGGCCGGCGCGAGTCGACATGCGCGCGCGGAAACCGTGCTTGCGCTTCCGGCGGCGTACGTTGGGCTGGTAGGTCCGCTTCATCAGGTCTGGAGTGGAGGTGGGGCAGAAGATTCCCGGAGGGGACTGCCAGGGGGCCAGTATAGATGAGCCTTCGTCCACCGGGTTCTCCACACGAGAAGCCGCTGCAAACAGGGTGGTAGGGGTGCGGTGGGCCTTGAGTTTCCACACCTGTGGAGAGTCGTGTGGAATGAAGAAAATCCCTGCAAATAGGCGCGGTTTACTTCCCCAGAGGAGGTTGCTATGCTCGCCGTCAGGTCCTGCTGAAAGGAACGAGCCGACCCGTTGGAGCATCAAACCGAGCTGACTGCTGAGGGCCTGTGGAGCGAGGTGGCAAGTCGGCTCAGGGGAGCACTCAACGAGACGACGTACCGCACGTGGTTTGGTGAGGTCGACGCCGCGGGGTTGAGTGACGAAGAACTCGTGCTCGCGGTCCCGAACGACTTTACGCGCGAGTGGATCGAGGGCCATTTCCTCGGACTCGTCGCCGCCGAGGTCAGGAACATCACCGGCAGCCAGCGCGACGTGCGGCTCCGCATCCAGGAACTGTTCGGATCGGCGCCGGCGGCCGCCGGCGCGCGCCCCGAGTCTCCGCTCGTGCAGGCCGAACCGCCACGGAGCGCGCGCCATGACACGCCTGGAATGAATCCGAAGTACACCTTCGACTCATTCGTGATCGGCTCCTCGAACCGCTTCGCGCACGCGGCCGCGCTCGCCGTCGCGGAAGCGCCGGCACAGGCGTACAACCCGCTCTTCGTCTACGGCGGCACCGGCCTCGGCAAGACGCATCTGCTCCAGGCCGTCGCCCAGTACGTCTCCGAGCACTCCGGCGACCTCTCCCTCAAGTACGTCACGAGCGAAACCTTCATGAACGACTTCATCAACTCGCTGCGGGACAAGCGGATCGAGGGGTTCAAGCAGCGTTACCGCACCTACGACCTCCTCCTGATCGACGACGTGCAGTTTTTCGAGCACAAGGAGCGGATCCAGGAGGAGTTCTTCCACACCTTCAACTCGCTGTACGAGGCCGGCTCGCAGATCTGCATCTCGAGCGACCGCCCGCCACGGGAAATTGCGACGCTCGAGGAGCGGCTGCGCTCGCGCTTCGAGTGGGGGCTGATCACCGACATCCAGCCTCCCGACCTCGAGACCCGCATCGCGATCCTGCGCAAGAAGGTGAAGACCGACGGGATCCACGTCTCCGACCCGCAGGTGCTGACCTTCATCGCCGGCCGCGTCTCGACGAACATCAGGGAACTCGAGGGCGCGCTCACGCGCGTCGTTGCCTTCTCCTCCCTGACCGGGCGAGCGATGACCGTCGACCTCGCCCAGGACGTGCTCAAGGACGTGTTCCCGCAGGGCGAGGCGGCGGCGGTCTCGATCAAGCGGATCCAGGACCTGGTCGCCGAGCGCTTCAGTCTCTCGCTGGAGGAGCTCTGCGGCGATCGCCGCTCCCAAAACATCGTCTATCCACGCCAGGTCGCGATGTACCTCTCGCGCGAGCTGACCGATTCGTCGCTGCCGAAGATCGGGAAGGAATTCGGCGGTCGCGACCACACGACGGTGATCCACGCGACCTCCAAGATCGCACGTCTGATCCGTGAGGATCGATCTGTCTACAACCTTGTGCAGGAATTGACCGCACGTGTGAAGCAGGTTCGGTGAGCGTGTCGGCCTGTGGAGTTGGGCCATCCTTCCCCGTCTGTCGTCCCCAGGCTCTAGCCTGCATCCATGCGGCTGAGGGCCGGCGTCCCCGTCGTCCACACCCTCTATTACTACGACGAGGTTCTTTAAATGATTGAAACTGACGTGCTAGTGGGCTCCGGGCTGAGGATTACCTGTCGGCGCAACGAGCTGGCCCAGCGACTCGCCGTCGTGGCGCGCGCGGTCTCGAGCCGTGCGACCGTCCAGATCCTCTCGGGAATCATGCTGCGCGCCACCGGCGAGGGGATCGAGATCGCCGCGACGGATATGGAGCTTTCTTTGCGCGCGACGATGTCGGCCCAGACCGAGGGCGACGGAGCGGTCGTCGTCCCCGGCCGCCGGCTCGTCGAGCTCGCGAAGCTGCTCCCTTCGGAGGAGGTCGAGATCGAGCACCGGCCGGAGGAATCGGCGGTACGGATCGTCTCCGGGACGGCGAGCTACCAGCTCCACACCTACAGCGTCGAGGATTTTCCGCGACTGCCCGAGCTCGAGGCCTCCTCCACGTTCACGGTCGCCCGAGTGGCTCTGCTCGAGACGATCAACCGTGTTGCCCGCTCAGCCTCGCGTGACGAGTCACGCCCGGTGCTGACCGGGATCCTCGCCCGCTTCGAGGCGGGCAAGATCGTCATGGCGGCGACAGACTCCTATCGCCTCTCCGTCAAGGAGACCGCGCTCGAAGGACCGATCCCGGAGCTGGAGGCGATCATTCCGGCCAGGGCACTGCAGGAGCTCGCCCGGATCGCTCAGGTTGGCGACGAGGTCGAGATCGGCATCCACGAGAACCAGGTGCTGTTCGCAACGGATGGGATCTGGCTGACGACGCGCCGCATTGACGGCCAGTTCCCGAACTACAAGCAACTGCTCCCGGAAACATTCGAGCATGTGCTGGCGCTGCCGCGGGCCGAGTTGCTGGACGTCGTCCGCCGCGCTGCCGTGATGATCGAGCGGACATCGCCGCTGCAGCTGCGCTTCGCCGAGGGCGAGCTGACGGTCGTGGCCCGGACCCACGAGGTGGGCGAGTCACGCGAGTCCCTGCCTGCGCCGTTCACGGGCGAACCCCTCGAGATCGGCTTCAATGCCGACTTTCTCCGAGACGGCCTCGAGTCGGTCGAGGGGGATTCGATCCGCTTCAAGCTGATCAGCCCTCTGCGGCCGGCGGTGCTGCAGGGTGAAGACGACGACTTCACCTACCTCGTCATGCCGATCCGGCTCCCCGGTTAGCGGCGCTCCGCCGGCCGATCTGATCGTCTCGACGGTCTCGCTCCGGAACTTCCGCTCGTATGCCAAGCTGGAGCTGTCGCTCGATCCCGGCTTGGTGCTCGTCGTCGGGCCAAACGGCGCCGGCAAGACGAATCTGCTCGAGTCACTGCACGTCGGCACTCAGGGATTCTCGCCCCGAACGCGCGCCGACGCGCAGCTGATTCGCTTCGGCGAAAACGCTGCCCGCGTCACGCTCGGGGGTCGCCGGGGCCAGACCCAGGTGCAGCTTCGCGTCGATCTCGCGGTGGACGCCGGGAAGAAGGCGACGGTGAACGGCGCCCCGCTGCGGGCGGCGGAGCAGCTGCGCGGCGAGGCTGCCACCCTCGTTTTCACGCCCGACCGCCTCGCGGTCGTCAAGGGCGGGCCTGCCGTGCGACGTGCGTACTTCGACCGGACACTCGGCCGGCTCAGCCCTGCGCGGGCGCAGCTGGCGGCCGAGTACGGAGCCGCCGTGGCCCAGCGGAACGCCGGCTTGCGCCGGATCGCAGCCGGCTACTCCGCCAGGGAGTCGCTCGCTCCGTGGACGGAGCGTGTTGCCGCGCTCGGCACGGAGCTCGTGCTCGCGCGGCGCGAGGCGATCGCATCGCTGGTCGCGCCGTTTGCCGCTCGCGCCGAGGAGC
Source organism: Gaiellaceae bacterium (assembly GCA_046262635.1). Taxonomy (GTDB): domain Bacteria; phylum Actinomycetota; class Thermoleophilia; order Gaiellales; family Gaiellaceae; genus JBHEMK01. The sequence goes on along the minus strand of JBHEMK010000021.1, from coordinate 54,629 downwards.
TCGGCCTGCCCGAGTGCGATCTGCGCTACAGCGGGACGCCTCCGACCCGGGAAGCGCTCGAAGCCCGGCTCGAGCAGGAGCTCGAGCGCGGCGTCACCGGGATCGGCCCGCACCTCGACGAGTTCGCGATCGTTGCGGGCCCGCGCGAGCTGCGCAGCTTCGGCTCCCAGGGCGAGCAGCGGCTGGCGGTCCTCTCGCTCCTGCTTGCCGAGGCGGAGCTGATCTCCGACCGCCGCGGCATCCCGCCGCTTCTGCTGCTGGACGACGTGCTCTCCGAGCTCGATCCCGACCGACGCCGCCTGCTTGCGAGCCGCGTCGCCGCACATGGCCAGGCGCTCGTCACGGCGACAGACGCCTCCTCGCTGCCGACCGAACCGGCCCAGCTTCTCCGGGTGCGCGCCGGAGAGGTGTCCTGATGGAGCCGCTTGGCGGTGAGATCAAGCGCGAGCTGCGCCGCTTCGGCGCCTTCGCAGGGATGGCCGACCTCGTCTCGGCCTGGCCCGCGGCCGTCGGCGCGGCGATTGCCCGGAACGCCTGGCCCGCACGCTTCATCCGTGACGGAACCCTGATCGTGCACACGATCGACGCGGTCTGGGCATTCGAGCTGACGCAGCGGGCCGACGAGATCCAAGGCCGCCTCGGGAAGCTCGCTGCGAAAGGCCTGAAGTTCGTCCCCGGACCGGTGCCGGAGCCCGTCGTCGAGCCGCCGACCGAGGTCGGAACCGCGGGCCGGCCGGCTACGCTCGAGGAGGCCAGGACAGCCGCTTCCTGGGCAGCCGAGATCGAGGATCCGGAGCTGCGCGCGGTTGTGGCGAGAGCCGCTCGCGCGAGTCTCGCAGGCGCGCTGTCCGACCGCCGTTTCTGATAGACTTCGCAAGCCCGCAAAGAGCATAATTTGCAGGGCTTTTTTCATGGCTGAGACGACATATTCGGCAAAAGACATCACCGTCTTGGAGGGCCTCGAACCGGTCCGCTTGCGGCCGGGCATGTACATCGGCTCGACCGGTGCCCGCGGCCTTCACCACCTGGTCTACGAGGTGGTGGATAACTCGGTCGACGAGGCTCTTGCCGGGCGCAATGACCGGGTGGATGTAACGCTGCACCCGGACAACTCGGTGACGGTCTCCGACTGGGGCTCCGGGATCCCGGTGGACATCATGAAGGAGCAGGGTCTGCCGGCCCTGACCGTGGTACTGACGAAGCTCCACGCCGGCGGTAAGTTCGGCGGCGACGGCTACAAGGTCTCCGGCGGCCTGCACGGCGTCGGCGTCTCGGTTGTCAACGCGCTCTCCGAGTATCTGATCGCCGAGGTGCGTCGCGACGGCAAGCTCTATCGACAGGAGTTCGCCCGCGGCGTGCCGAAAGGTGACATGGAGACCGTCGGGGAATCGACGACGACGGGCACGACGATCACGTTCATGCCCGACGCCGAGATCTTCGAGGAGATCGACTGGTCGACCGAGACGCTCTCGCAGCGCCTGCGGGAGACCGCCTTCCTGACGCGGGGCCTAATGATCACCCTCACGGACGAGCGGGCCGGCGGCGAGCGGTTCGAGTTCCACTACGAGGGCGGCATCCGCGACTTCGTCGCGCACATCAACGAGGCGAAGGACCCCGTCCACAAGCACATCGTCTATTTCGAGGGCGCCAACGACGAAGGTCAGCTCGAGGTCGCGATGCAGTGGAATACGAAGTACGTCGAGTCGGTCTTTGCATTCGCCAACAACATCAACACCCACGAGGGCGGCTCCCACCTCTCCGGCTTCAATGCTGCCTTGACACGGACGCTGAACAAGTACGCGCGAGACAAGGCGCTGCTCAAGGAGAAGGAAGACAACCTCGAGGGGGAGGACGTCCGCGAGGGGCTCGCTGCCGTCATCTCCGTCAAGCTTCAGAACCCGCAGTTCGAGGGCCAGACGAAGACGAAGCTCGGGAACCCCTGGGTGCGCGGCTTTGTCGAGCAGAGCGTCAACGCGCGCTTGGCCGAGTTCCTCGAGGAGAACCCGACCGACGCGAAGCAGATCATCCTCAAGGCGATCTCCGCTGCCCGCGCCCGTCAGGCGGCCCGCAAGGCGCGCGAGCTGACCCGGCGCAAGGGCGCCTTCGGCGGCGGCATGGCGAAGAAGTTCGCGGACTGCCAGGTCAAGGATCCCGAGCTGACCGAGATCTTCATCGTCGAGGGCGATTCCGCCGGTGGCTCCGCGAAGCAGGCGCGAGACAAGTCGAACCAGGCGATCCTGCCGCTGCGTGGGAAGATCATCAACAGCGAGAAGAACCGGATCGGCAAGGTGCTGTCGAACACCGAGATCCAGTCGCTCGTCCAAGTGATCGGGACGGGTATCGGCGAGGAGTTCGACATCGCGAAGCTCCGCTACAACCGGATCATCGTGATGACCGATGCCGACGTCGACGGCGCCCACATCCGGACGTTGATCCTCACGTTCCTCTACCGGCACATGGAGGAGCTCTTCGACCGGGGCCACGTCTACATCGCCGTGCCGCCGCTCTATCTCGTCAAGCTCGGCCAGCAGGAGACGTATCTCGTCAAGGACGCTCAGCTCGAGGAGCTGCTCGTGCGCGAGAAGTTCCCCGACATCGCGATCGAATCGCGTGAGGGCGCGGCGATCAGGCTGACCGAGGCGCGCTACGGCCGCTTCCAGCGCGCTCTGAGCGAGTTCGAGGGGTGGTCGGCGCGGCTTCGCTCCGACTTCGGCGCCGTGGCCGCCGACTTTGTCGTCACGCACAGGCTCGTCGAGTCGGACGCCGGCACGCCACCGGCAGTTGGAGAGCTGCTCAAGGTGATGGCGCCGAACGGCTATGCCTTCTCGGTGCTGGCAGCTGATGCCGAGGCGGTGCGTATCAAGGTCGTCGAGATCGAGACGAGCTCCGCCCACGAGGTGGCCGTTCCGCGTGAGCTCCTCGAGTCACCGATCTACGCGCACGTTCGCCGCACGTACGAGCGGCTGCGTGAGATCGCCGGCGGCTTACCGCCGTTCTCGCTCAGTCTCGGCAAGAAGCACTCCGACGCCCCGACCTTCGAGGCGCTGCGCGATCGCGCCGTCGATCTCGCCAAGGAAGGCATCCAGATCAGCCGCTTCAAGGGCCTCGGCGAGATGAACCACCAGCAACTTTGGGACACGACGATGGACCCCGCCCGGCGGATGCTCATCCGCGTCGACGTCGAGGACGCCTCTCGCGCAGACCTCTGGTTCTCTCGGCTGATGGGCGACCAAGTCGAGCCGCGCAGGGACTTCATCGAGCAGAACGCCCAGGACGTGAGGTTCCTGGACGTCTAGCAGGAAGCGCGGTTGTCTGATCTAACCCACGATCCGATCGGAGGCGGCCGCATCGAGAGCCGCGAGCTGGAGCAGGAGATGCGCTCCAGCTTCCTCGACTACGCGATGTCGGTCATCGTCAGCCGCGCGCTCCCTGATGTGCGCGACGGACTGAAGCCTGTGCACCGGCGCGTCCTCTACGGGATGCACGAGAACGGGCTCCAGCCAAACCGGCCGTACAAGAAGTCGGCCAACGTCGTCGGCGCGGTCATGGGTAACTACCACCCGCACGGCGACGCATCCATCTACGACACCCTCGTCAGGATGGCGCAGCCGTTCTCGCTGCGCTACCTGCTCGTCGACGGTCAAGGCAACTTCGGCTCGCTCGACGGCGACCCGCCGGCGGCGATGAGATACTGTGTATCAAGCGACACGAGGGTTGAGACGCCGCATGGGGCGCTGCGGATCGCCGACATCGTCCCCGGCGCGCGGCCCGAGTCGGACAACGCCATCGACCTCGAGGTTCTCGATCGGCTCGGTCGACCGGTGACCGCGTCGAGGCTCTTCCATTCCGGCGACCACCCGACGCTGCGGTTGCGGACGCGCGACGGGTACGAGCTGACCGGAACGCACAACCACCCGGTGCTCTGCCGCGTCGACATGGCCGGTGTGCCGCTACTGCTCTGGAAACTGCTCGAAGAGGTCGAGCCGGGCGACCGCGTGCTGATGGCGCGAATGGAGCGGCCCGAGCCCGAGCCCGACCCCGAGCCCCAGCCCGAGCCGCGACTGGCGGCCCTGCTGCTCGGCGCGTTCGTCGGCGGAGGCCGGACCTCCGCCCGCGGGGTGCACTTCCGCAGTGTCGATCGCGACTATTTCGAGCTCGTGCTCGGTGCCTACGACGCGCTCGTCGGCGGCCTCCGATCCGTCGTGAATCGCCGCATCGCCGGCACCGCGCTCTACGAGTTCGGCGCCCGGGACCGTTCGGCGCTTCGTGCGAGCGCTCTCGGCGTTCTCGTGGAAGAGAGCAGCCGCGCGCACGGCGTCCCGGAGGCGGTATGGCGAGGGAGCAATGCGTTCAAGCGGGTCTTTCTCCAGTCGCTCTTCACCGGCGGCGGCTTCTCGTCGTTGCTGCCGCGCGACGCGATTCAGGTGTCGTACTCCAGCCGCAGCGATCAGCTCGCGAAGGACGTGCAGCTGCTGCTACTCGAGCGCGGGATCGTCTCGCGGCTGTGCCCCTCTCCGGAGGGTGAGACCGCGGTTGAGCTCGTGGATCTCAGGGACGCGAGGCTGTTTGCGCAAAAAGTCGGCTTCCTCGGCGCGAAGCAGGGCAGGCTCGAATGCGACCTCGCGACGATTCCTGTCGAGGGCCGCACCCCGAGCACCGCTCAGATCCCCGTGGTTGCCGGGTCTGCGCGCGGCGGGCGCTTGCAACGGCACGGCACGGCGGTGCTCGGACGGATCGAGCCCGAGGAGGTGCGCGACCTCGCCGAGCCACGCGTAACGGACGACTACTACTACGCGGTGGTTGCCGCGGTCGAGGATGCCGGCGTGCAGCCGGTGTATTCCCTGCGCGTTGAGAGCGCCGACCACTCGTTTTTGACCAACGGCTTCGTCAGCCACAACACCGAGTGCCGGCTCACGCGCCTCGCCACCGAGATGCTGCGCGACATCGACGCTGACACCGTCGACTTCAAGCCGAACTACGACGAGTCGCGCCGAGAGCCGACCGTGCTTCCGTCCCGCTTCCCGAACCTGCTCGTCAACGGCTCCTCCGGGATCGCGGTTGGCATGGCGACGAACATCCCGCCGCACAATCTCGGTGAGGTGATCGACGGTGTCGTGGCGATGATCGAGAAGCCGGACATCGATGTCGACGGCCTCGCAAAGCACGTCAAGGGCCCCGATTTCCCCACCGGCGGCTACGTCGTCGGCCGCTCGGGGATCCGAGATGCCTACCGGTCGGGCCGGGGCCGGATCGTGATGCGCGCGCGCGCGCACATCGAGGAGCTGCGCGGCGGCAAGAACGCGATCATCGTCACTGAGCTGCCCTACGGGGTGAAGAAGGGCGGCGAGGGCGGCGTGATCGAGAAGATCGCGGAGCTCGTCGAGAGCAAGGTTCTGACGGAGATCCCGATGAGCGACGACGCGCTTGCCGATCACTCCGACAAGGACGGCATGCGCATCTACATCGAGCTGAAGCGCGAGTCGGTCCCGCAGGTCGCGCTGAACAAGCTGTTCAAGCACACCCCGCTGCAGAGCTCATTCGGCTACAACGCCGTCGCGCTCGTCGACGGCGTTCCACGCACGCTGAGCCTCCTCGAGATGGTCAGGCACTACCTCGACTACCAGCGCGAGGTCGTGATCCGGCGCTCGAAGTACGAGCTGCGCAAAGCGGAGGATCGCGCGCACATCCTCCAGGGCTACCTGATCGCGCTCGACAACCTCGACGCGGTCATCCGGCTGATCCGCGGGGCGGCGGACACCGACACGGCGCGCACCGGGCTGATGGAGCAGTTCTCGCTGAGCGAGCTGCAGGCGCAAGCGATCCTCGACCTCCGGCTCGCGCGGTTGACCGGACTCGCGCGCAAGGAGATCGAGGATGAGCACGCCGACAAGCAGGAGCAGATCGCGGAGCTGCGCGCGATCCTGGGCGACCGGGCGCGGATCGACGGACTGATCAAGGAAGAGCTGCTCGAGGTCAAGGAGATCTACGGTCGAACCGACTACCGCCGCACCGAGATCGTCGCCGGCGAGAACGAACTCGAGCTCGAGGATCTGATCGCCGAGGAGGACATGGTCATCGCGATCACGCGCTCGGGCTACATCAAGCGGCTGCCCGTGACCGCCTACCGGGAGCAGCGCCGCGGCGGTATCGGAGTGATGGGCATGGATCTCAAAGATGAGGACTACATCGAGCACCTCTTCGTCGCGTCGACCCACGACTACATCCTCTTCTTCACGAGCGTCGGCAAGGTCTACCGGCTCAAAGTCCACGAGTTGCCGCTCGGCTCGCGCCAGTCCAAGGGTCGGGCGATCGTCAACCTGCTGCCTTTCCGCCAGGACGAGCAGGTGCGAACCGTGATCCAGACGCGCGAGTTCAAGGAGGCGCAGTTCCTCGTCTTCGCGACGAAGAGGGGCGTCGTCAAGAAGACGAGGCTCGAGGCCTACAACACGAACCTGAAGGCGGACGGAATCATCGCGATCAAGATGCGCGAGGGGGACGAGCTGATCGGCGTTCGTCATTCGACCGGCAAGGACGACGTGCTGATGGTCTCCCGAGCCGGCCAGGCGATTCGCTTCCACGAGACTGACGTGCGTCCCATGGGACGCGACTCGTCGGGTGTCCAGGGCATGCGCCTGCGCGACGAGGACGAGGTGATCTCGATTGGGATCGCCCAGCACGATGCCGACCTGCTCGTCGTGACCGAGAACGGCTACGGCAAGCGCACCAGGATCGACGAGTATCCGGCCAAGGGTCGCGGGGGCCTCGGGGTCAAGACCGTCCAGCTCACCGAGGCGAAGGGGAAGCTCGCCGGGGCGCGGGTCGTGCGGGAGGGCTATCAGGTGATGCTGATCTCGACCGGCGGCACCGTGATCAAGATGCCGGTCGACGACATCCGCAGGATGGGCCGCTCGACTCAGGGCGTGATTGTGATGCGGCTCCGCGAGGCCGAGATCGTCTCCAGCCTCGCTCCGGTCGTCGAATCGGAGACGCCCGAGGTGGACGAGGAGCTTGCCGTCGGTTTCGTCCCCCCACCCGGCGGCTAACGCCGCGTGAGCTTGAGCAACAAAACCCCGTTCTGCCGGAGGTTTTGTCACGTTCCTCTTCACAAGATGCGTTGCAAGTGCTTAAAATGCCGGCGAGGGGTTCGATCCGCTTCAGGAAAAGGTGTGTATGGCGATCAGCGGGCATTTGAATGTTCTTGAACCGATAAACCTGGCCGAGCATCTGGACAAGGTCGAGCTCTATCTCGGCCAGGTCTGCCAGATCGCCGGGATCCCGAAGATGCAGCTCGACTACTGGACGAACAAGGCCCAGATTCCGACGAAGGGGAAAAAGCAGCGCATCTACGACATCGGCGCGCTCGAGACGGTCATGCTGATCAAGCAGGCGAAGGACAAGGGTCTCAACCTCGGCGCCGCGATCGAGGCTGCTCGCCGCTTCCGCGAGTCGCACACCGCCGACCTCGTCGCCGCCTCCGGCTGGCCCGACCGGCCCGCTCAGCTCGCCGACTGATCCCTGAGCGCCGCTGCCGCCGTCTCGGGCGGCAGCGCGTTGACGGAGATTCCGGCGCCGAGCTCGACGCCGGCCAGGATCGAGAGCCGTGGCACGAGCTCCAGGTGCCAGTGTCCGTTGTCGTGCAGCCAGGCATTCAGAGGCAGCGGGCCCTCGAGCGCGTGCAGCCGGCGGATCGCCCCGGCGAGCAGGTCGAGGGCGCTCGGGAGCCGCTCGCTGGCGAAGCCGCCGCTCTCGTGGTCGCGCGGCGCGACCAGGAGCTCGTAGGGGAGCCGCCCAGCCGGATGCGCAACGCAGAGGAGCCCGTCTTGCTCGGCCACGGTGTAGTCGTCGTCTGCCAGGAGCTCGCAGACGCCGCAGTCTCCCCGGTAGGTTCGCTCGACGCCGACCGCTTCCGGGACCTCGCGCAGAAAGACGAGCTGCGTGTGCGAATGGGCGAGGCTCGCACCGGCTGGCCTTCCCTCGTTCAGGAAGGCGTGCAGGTACGCGAAGGCGTCTGCGCGCGCGGCCTCGGCCCGGCCGCGCCAGGCGGCCGCGATCGCGGCGAGCTCGGCGGCGCCGAGCTCGGCGAGCGACCGGGCGTGGCGCGGACAGGAGATCACCACCTCCTGCCGCTCGAAGGCGGGGTAGAGGTTCGGGACGACGCGAACCTGCCAGCCCGGCGTGTCGGGTGCACGGCCGCCGCCGACGGCGAAGGTCTCCGGCGGGGTCCGGTCCTCGCGCCCCTCGCAGAACGGGCAGGACTCGAGCTCGGTCTGGCTCGGCGGCTCGACCTCGAGGCGGGCCGCGCCCGGACGGCGGGCCCTGGCGGCGCTGACGGCGACGAGGCGGCCGGAGAGGGGATCCCGGCGCAGGTCGGTGCTCAGCTTGGCGGGCCCTCCCGCTTGCCATCAACCCAGGTCTTGATCAGGTCGATCGGGGCGGGGAAGATGATCGTCGAGGAGTTCGTGGCACCGATCTCGAGCAGCGTCTGCAGGTAGCGGAGCTGGAGCGCGATCGGGTGCTCCTCGATCACGCGTGCAGCGTCCTTCAGCCGCTCGGACGCCTGGAACTCGCCCTCGGCCGCGATCACCTTTGCCCGCCGCTCGCGCTCGGCTTCCGCCTGGCGGGCCATCGCACGCTGCATGCTGGTGGGGATCTCGACGTCCTTGACCTCGACGATCGAGACCTTGATCCCCCACGGCGCGGTCTGCTCGTCGATGATCTCCTGCAGGATCGCGTTGATCTTCTCGCGCTCGGACAGCAGCTCGTCGAGCTGGTGCTGGCCGAGCACCGAGCGCAGCGTCGTCTGCGCGATCTGGGAGGTGGCGACCATGAAGTTCTCGATCTGGACGATCGCGTCCTTCGGCGCCACGATCCGGAAGTAGGCGACCGCGTTCACCCGCACCGGGACGTTGTCCTTCGTGATCACTTCCTGCGGCGGGATGTTCAGCGTGATCGTCCGCAGGTCGACCTTGACCATGCGGTCGACGATCGGGATCAGGACGAAGAGGCCGGGGCCCTTGGGCTCCGGCAGCAGCCGGCCGAGGCGGAAGACGATGCCGCGCTCGTACTCGCGCGCGACCTTGATCGCGGAGATCAGGAAGAGGACGAGCAGAAAAACGACGGCGGCGAGGATGATGAGACCGGCGGTCATCGGGAAGGACCCTACCGAACCGTCAGCTCGAGGCCCTCGACGCCCTCCACTCGCACTTGGTCGCCCGGGACGAGCTCGCTCCCGTCGAGTCGGTGCGCGCGCCACAGCTCCCCGTCCACGAAGACCTGGCGCGGCGTGCGGACGACGCCTTCGAGTCCGACCACCCGGCTCTGGGAGACGGCGACCGGGCTCCGCCGCACCTGCACCGCCTTGGTCAGCGCGAACGCCCAGAAGCCGCCCAGCCCGAGGGTGAGCGCCAGCACGAGCGGCAGCGAGGTGTGGTAGGGGCTTGGTGCGTTGTGGAACAGCATCACCATCCCGACCCCGAGGCTGATCAGCCCGGAGACGGTGAGTGCCCCGTGGCTGACGACGTGGGCGTCGATCACGAGCAGTGCGACTCCGAGCAGGATCAGGACGAGGCCGACCCACGAGATCGGGAGCACCGAGAAGCCAAAGAGCGCGGTCAGGAGGGAGACAGCGCCGAGGGCGCCTGGCAGGACGATTCCGGGGTGGAAGATCTCGAAGCCGATCCCGACGATCCCGGCGAGGAAGAGCAGCGAGATGATGTTCGGGTCGATCAGCGTGTTCAGCAGCCGGGTCAGAAAGCCTGGGCTCGCGTCCACGATCGCCGCGCTCGCCAGGTGGAGCGTGAACGGACGCTGGGCGTCCTTCGTCGTGTAGCCGTCGAGCCGTCGGAGAAGCGCCGGCAGACTCGGCGCGATCAGATCGATCGCGTGGATCCTCAGCGCTTGCTCCGCGGTCAGGTTCGAGGCGCCGCGCACGGCCTTGGCGGGCCAGCTCGTGTTGCGCCCGTGGGTCTGCGCGAGCGCGGTCAGCGACGCGGCCGCATCGTTGATCACCTTGCGTCGGAGGTCGGAGCCGAGGTTCTGTCCGCTGCTGTCGATGGGCGTCGAGGAGCCGATGTTCGTCGTCGGCGCCATCGCCAGCACATCGGCCGCCTGTGCGATCCAGACGCCGGCCGATGCTGCGCGCGCGCCCTCCGGCGACACGTAGACGATCACGGGGATCTTCGACGAGAGCTCGTGCTGGTACATCGTCTTCATGGAGCTCGACAGCCCGCCGGGGGTGTCGAGGAGGACGGCGACCGCGTCATAGCCGTCCTTGGCCGCGCGACCGAGCTCGTGCGTGAAGTAGTCCTGGGTGACCGGGTTGACCTCGAGATCCGGGCCGAAGCGGAGCGCGAGCACCCTCGGCGTCGCGGCGCCGCCCGCCTGAGCGAGCGCAAGAGCCGCTCCAGCGATCCCGAGGAGAAGAACGAGGCCCCGCAGCAGGCGGCTTTCCACAGTCGTAAGGATTCTATCTGGGAAGGGGGTTCGGCCCTTGCCGCCGAAGGGGAGTTCTTGCGACCCTGGCTGCGCAGGGCCGCAAACCTATGAGGGTCTTGATCGCGACACTGGCCGTACTCGCCCTCGCCCCGGCCGCCCGGGCGGCCGACGTGGCGATCGTGAGCCGTGACGTCCCGCTCCGGGCCGGTGCGCGGTCGCTCGCCTTAGCTCCGCCCCGCTTCAACATGGTCGCGCTGCACTGGCAGGGCCCGGGCACGCCGCTCTTCCGCGTGCGCACGATCGGGGGGCGGTGGACCGCGTGGCAGGCGGCCGACGACGACTGGGGCCGCACGGGTCCCTGGCGCATGCAGGGCAGCCCCGACTGGACGGGCCCGGCCGATCGGATCCGGTACCGACTCCGCGGCAGGGTGACCCGGCTCCGCGTGTACTTTCTCTGGAGCCCGGCGGTGCAGCAGCCGTTGCGGCGGCTCTCGATCGCCGGCAGCCCGGCGATCATTTCCCGCTTCTCCTGGCAGGCCGACGAGTCGATCCGCCGCGCCCCCCCGCTGTACGCGCGCACGCTGCGATTCGCGATCGTCCATCACACGGCCAACTCGAACGACTACCGCGCGGCACAGTCGGCCTCGATCGTACGCGGGATCGAGGTCTACCACGTCAAGGGCAACGGCTGGAACGACATCGGCTACAACTTCCTCGTCGACAAGTACGGCCGGATCTTCGAGGGCCGCTACGGCGGCATCGACCGCAACGTCGTGGGCGCACACTCGCTCGGATTCAACACCGGCTCGGTCGGAATCGCGGTGATCGGCAGTTACGGGGGCTCGCCGATCTCGACCGCGGCCAAGACCGCGGTCGAGCAGCTGCTCGCCTGGCGGCTCGATCTCGCGCACGTCGATCCGCTCTCGACGCTGAGCTTCATCTCGGGCGGCAACCAGAAGTTTCCCGCGGGCATTCCCGCCTTTCTGCGCGCGATCTCCGGCCACCGTGACACGTACTTCACCGACTGCCCCGGCGACGCCCTCTACGCCCAGCTCCCCTCGATCGCCGCGGATGTAGCTGCAATCGGGCTACCGAAGCTCTATGCGCCGACGGTCACCGGCAAGATCGGCGGGCAGGTGCGCTTCACCGGCCGACTCTCGAGCGCGTTGCCCTGGACGGTCACCGTGATCGACTTGACCGGGGAGGTCGTCGCCAGCGGGAGCGGCTCGGCCTCCGCAGTGGACTACACCTGGGACGCGACAGCGGCGCCTGCGGGGACCTACTCGTGGACGATCGCGGCCGGCCCAACCGTGCGTCCGGCCGGAGGCACGATTGCTGCGAAGCCGCAGCCGCTCGCACTCACCGCCGTCGCGGCGACACCGACGACGATCTCCCCGAACGGCGACGGCGTCGACGACACCTCGACCGTCGCCTACACGCTCGGCACCGGGGCCACGGTCACGGCGACCCTCGTCGATGCTGCCGGCGCGACCGTGACGACGCTCTTCAGCGAGCCGAAGGCCGCCGGCAGGCAGTCGTTCGTCTTCAGCGCGGGCGACACCGTTCCCGACGGCGCCTACACGATCGTGCTGACCGCCAGGACCGCCGACGGTCAGCAGGCGAAGGCGTCGGCCACGATCGAGGTTGACCGAACGGTCGTGAAGTTCGCGGCGACCCCTGCGTCGTTCTCCCCGAACGGTGACGGCGTGCAGGACGCGGTCGGCTTCGAGTTCACCCTCGGCCGCACGGGCCCGGCACGCCTCGAGGTGACGCAGAAGAACGGGGCGACCGTCGCGACGCTCCTCTCTGGGACGTATCCGGCTGGGTCGCCCGTCGCCGCCGAGTGGGACGGCACCTCGGCCGGGGCGCTCCTCCCAGACGGCGCGTACACCGCGAAGCTGACGGTGGGCACGCTTGTCCGCAGCCTCGCGCTCGTCCTCGACACGAGACCGCCGGTGCTCCGGCCGCTTTCGTGGTCCGGGCTCCGCTTCCGCGTCGCCGAGGCCGCCACGGTGACGCTTGCCGCCGCCGGCAGGCGCTACCGGAAGACGCTGAAGGCGGCGGGGCCCCTCTACTTCTGGCTCAAACGGCGTCCTCGCACGTTCACCGTCGTCGCCCGGGACGCCGCCGGCAATGCGACGACGCTCCGGCGCCGCGACTAGGCCCGGCGGCCCTCTGCCGATTACACTGAGCCGATCGTGCCTCCGCTCCGGGTTTCGCAGCGCTCGATCGAGCAGCCTCTGCTCTACGAGAAGCTGAGCGATCCGATTCTCGTCAGGCGCGCGAAGGACGGTGACCGGAGGGCGCTCGAGGCTCTCTGCGCGCGGCATGCCTCGAAGGTCGAGCGGCTGACGCGCCACCTGCTCCGCGACCCCGAGGACGCGTGCGACGCCGCCCAGGAGGCGTTCGCCAAGGTCTGCGTCCGGCTGAAGCAGTTTCGCGGCGAATCGCAGTTCTCCACCTGGCTGCACCGGCTCGTGGTCAACACCTGCCGCGACCTCGCCGAGCGCCGGCGGGCGCGGGCCCACGAGTCGCTCGACGACGATGCCCGCGCCGCCGCTGACGGTGACCCGATCCACGAAGCGGGCATCTCCGAGCTGCGCCGTGAGCTCTGTGCCGAGCTGGCCGGGATCAATCCGGACCAGGCCCAGGTCGTCATCCTGAAGGACGCGCTCGGCTACTCGTTCGCCGAGATCGCGGCGGCCGCCGGCATGCCGGTCGGCACGGCGAAGTGCTACGCGCACCGCGGCCGCAGCAGGCTGCGGGAGCGGCTCGGGGACCGCGAGGTCGCGTGACCCCGGCCGCTCCCTTCGGGCGGGAGGAAATCGAGAAGATCCTCCCGCACCGCGATCCCTTCCTGCTCATCGACGAGGTGCTCGAGCTCGATCCGGGCAAGCGAGTGGTCGCCCGACGGTACCTCCGGGCCGAGGACTGGTGGTTTACCGGCCACTTCCCGGCCAGGCCGGTGATGCCCGGTGTTCTGACCGTCGAGGCGATGGCGCAGGCGGGCGCGGTCGCCGTCCTCGCTGACCCGGGGAACCACGGCAAGCTGCCGTTCTTCGCCGGCATCGACGGCTGCAAGTTCAAGCGGATCGTGGAACCCGGGGACACGCTCACGCTCGAATGCGAGTTCGTCCGCATACGCGGCCCCGTCGCGCGCGGCAACGGTGTCGCACGAGTCGGCGACGAGATCGCCGCCCACGGCGTCCTGACCGTCTTCGTCGCGGAATGATCGGCGTCGCCGACCAGCGGGTCTCGATCACGGGGATCGGCTGCCACGTGCCCGAGCGCATCCTGACGAACGACGAGATCTCGACCCTCGTCGACACGAGCGACGAGTGGATCATGGAGCGCACCGGGATCCGCGAGCGCCGCATCGCGGCCCCGGAGGAGGCGTTGACCGACCTGGCGCTGCCCGCCTGTCGGCAGGCGCTCGAGCAGGCGGGCCTGGAGGCGAAGGACATCGACCTGATCGTGGTCGCGACCGTGACACCGGACATGGCCTTCCCCTCGTGCGGTGCGATTCTCGCCGACCGGCTGGGAGCGGTCGAGGCCGCGGCCTACGACCTCTCGGCCGGCTGCACCGGCTTCATGTATGCGATCACGCAAGCCTACGCAATGCTTGCGGGTGGCCTTGCGCGCAGGGCGCTCGTCGTCGGCGGCGACGTGCTCTCGAAGATCCTCGACTGGGACGACCGCTCGACACTCGTCCTCTTCGGAGACGGGGCGGGGGCCGTCGTGCTGGAGCCGGTCGGCGCCGGGGGCTTCCTCGGCTTCGAGCTCGGCGCCGACGGCTCGGGCGGAGTTCACCTCTGGCTGCCCGGCTCGGGGTCGCGTCTCATCGAGCATCCGGAGAGGTTCGTGAAGATGAACGGCCGCGAGGTCTTCAAGTTCGCGACCCGAATCCTCGTCCAGTCGGCCGAGCGGCTGCTGGCGAGATGCGGCGTCTCGATCTCCGACATCGACGTCTACGTCCCCCACCAGGCCAACGTGCGGATCATCGACCACGCAACCAAGAGACTCGGTATCCCGTCGGAACGGGTGGTGATCAACGTGGACCGCTACGGAAACACCTCGTCGGGCTCGATCCCCCTCGCCCTGGCGGAAGCGGCCGCGGACGGCCGGCTGCGGCGAGGCGAGCTCGTGCTGATGACGGGGATGGGGGCCGGCCTCACCTGGGGCTCGGCCCTGATCGAGTGGACGAAGGAGAGGGCCGCGTGATGATCGCGTTCTGCTTTCCGGGACAGGGATCGTTCGAGGCCGGGATGGGCCGGGACATCGCAGAGGCAGTCCCGGAGGCGATGGACGTCTTCCGGCAGGGCAGCGAGGCTGCCGGGCTGGATCTCGAGCACCTCTGCTTCGAGGCGGATGCCGCGGAGCTGTACGACACCGCGGTGCAACAGCCGGCGCTCCTCGCAACGAGCCTCGCGGTTCTCGCTGCGATCCGGGCGCGCGGGATCGAGCCGGACTTCGTCGTCGGCCACTCGGTCGGCGAGTTCGCCGCGCTGGCGGCAGCGCGGTCGCTCGGGCACGCCGAGGCGATCGGGCTCGTGCGGGAGCGCGGCCTCGCGATGGCGGAGGCGGCCCGCGAGCATCCCGGCTCGATGGCGGCGATCCTCGGCCTCGAGGACGAGGTCGTCGAGACGTTGTGCCGGCGGATCCTCGGCGTCTGGCCGGCAAATTACAACTGCCCCGGCCAGGTTGTCGTCTCGGGCGAGACCATCGCCGTGGACGAGTGCTGTGCGGCGGCCGAGGCCGAGGGGGCGCGGCGGACGGTCAAGCTGAAGGTCTCCGGCGCGTTCCACAGCCCGCTCGTCGCCCGCGCGGCCGACCGGCTGCGACCGGCGGTGGAGCGAATCCGCTTTCAGGATCCCGCGGCGCCCTTCATGTCGACGGTGACCGCCCGGCTCGAGCCGGCAAGCAGGATGGGGCCGCTGCTGATCGATCAGCTGACGGCGCCGGTGCGCTTCACGCAATCCGCCGGCTCGCTTGTCCGCGACGGCGTCCGGACCTTCGTCGAGGTCGGCCCCGGCAACGTCCTCTCGGGGCTCGTGAAGCGGATCGACCGGAGCGCCAAGACGATCTCGGTGAACAACCTCGCCGCGCTCGAGAAGCTCGAGGAGGCTCTCGCCTAGCCGGGCCCGCGGCGACCGGGGTCCTGCGGCCCCCGGCCCTGCAGGCGGTGGGTGAGGGTTGCGAGCGGTAGGGTTGGCGCTCTGTGAGCGCTGCCCGATCGTTCGCGTCCCTGGACGGCAAGACCGCACTCGTGACCGGCGCCTCGCGCGGGATCGGCCGGGCGATCGCGGAGGAGCTCAGTCGGGCGGGAGCCTCCGTCGTCGTCGGCTATCGCTCCGGCAAGGACGAGGCCGAAGAGCTGGCAGCGGCGCTGGGTGGGCGAGCCGTCTCGGCGGACGTCTCGGATCCCGGCGAGGCCCGGCGGCTCGTCGAGGAGGCGGGCGAGCTCGACATCCTCGTCAACAATGCGGGCCTGACTCGCGACGGCCTGCTCGCGCGGATGGGAGACGACGACTGGCGGATGGTGATCGAGACAAACCTCAGCTCCGTCTTCTACACCTGCCGCGCCGTTTGCCGGCCGATGATGAAGAAGCGCGGCGGCTCCATCGTCAACGTGTCCTCGATCGTCGGTGTCCACGGCAATTGGGGGCAGACGAACTACGCCGCCTCGAAGGCCGGCGTGATCGGCTTCACGAAGTCGCTTGCCCGCGAGCTCGGCAGCCGCGGCGTCCGCGCGAACGTCGTCGCGCCCGGCTACGTGAAGACCCAGCTGACGGAGGTGCTGCCCGAGGACGCGCGTGAGGCAATGCTGAGAAACACTCCACTAAACCGACTCGGGGAGCCGGACGACGTCGCGGGCGCTGTACGCTTCCTCTGCTCCGACGACGCCTCGTTCATCACGGGCGAGGTCATACTCGTCGACGGCGGCTTGGGGATGTAGTGAGCAACGGAAGTCTCAACGGCAGGCGGAGGGTCGTCATCACGGGGCTGGGCGCGGTCTCACCGCTCGGCAACGACGTGCAGTCGACGTGGCGCAGCCTGCTCGCGGGCAACTCGGGGGCCGGGCCGATCACGCAATTCGATGCGAGCGAGTTCCCTGTCAGGTTCGCCTGCGAGGTGAAGGACTTCGACCCGAGCATGTGGATCGACCACAAGCAGATCCGGCGGATGGACCGGTTCGCGCAGCTGATCGTCGCCGCGGCGCGCCAGGCGGAAGCCGATTCCGGGCTCGACCTGACGAAGGATCCCGATCGCATCGGCGCCTCGATCGCCACCGGCATCGGCGGCCTGAAGAGCTACCAGGACTGCTATGACACGCTGATCTCGCGTGGAGCCGACCGGGTCAACCCGTTCGCGATTCCGGCGATCATCCCGAACATGGGGGCGGGCTGGGTGTCGATGGAGCTCGGCACGCAGGGCCCGCTGATGTCGGAGTGCACGGCGTGTGCCGCCTCGAACATGGCGATCGGCGACGGAACCGACTCGATCCGGCTCGGCCGTGCCGACGTGATGTTCTGCGGCGGCACCGAGGCGGCGATCAACAAGGTCGGGATCGCCGGCTTTGGCGCGATGCGGGCGCTCTCCCGCCGCAACGACGAGCCCGCCCGCGCGAGCCGCCCCTTCGACGCGGGCCGCGACGGCTTCGTGATGGGCGAGGCCGGCGCGGTGCTCGTGATCGAGGAGCTCGAGCACGCGAAGGGGCGAGGCGCGAAGATCTACGCGGAGATCGGCGGCTACGGCGTCTCCTCGGACGCGAGCCACATCACCGATCCGGATCCGACGGGGATCAACCCCGCGCGCGCCATCCAGATGGCGATGACGGACGCGGGCGTCACGGCCGACGGGATCGACTACATCAACGCCCACGCGACCTCGACTCCGGTCGGGGACTCGAGCGAGACGCGTGTGATCAAGCTCGCGATGGGTGAGGAGAACGCCCACCGGATCCCGGTCTCCGGCACGAAGGGCGCCACGGGACACTGTCTCGGCGGCGCCGGCGCGATCGAGGCCGTCTTCACGACCCTCGCGGTCCATGAGGGGAAGCTGCCGCCGACGATCAACTACGAGGTCGAGGATCCCGACTGCGATCTCGACTACGTCCCGAACGTGGCGCGTGAGGCGGAGGTTCGGGCCGCGCTGAACAACTCGTTCGGGTTCGGCGGGCACAACGCCTGTGTCGTGATCAAGCGCTACTCGGGCTGACCGCGGCGGCCGTGGAGGTCGAGATCCGGAGATCGCCGCGCGCCCGCTCCTGGCGGCTCGAGGTGCCCTTCGGCGAGCCCCCACGCCTGACCGTGCCCCGCCGGATGAGCGAGCGCGCGATCGCGCAGGTGCTGGAGGAGAAGCGCTCCTGGCTCGAGCGGCAGCTGCGCAGCCAGGTGCCGCGGCTCGGGCTCGAGCAGCTCGAGGTCAGTGAGTCGGAGGCGCGGGTGGGCGCGCGAGAGCTCGTTTCGGCGCTCGCCGAGGAGGAAGCCGAGGCACTCGACGTTTCCTTCCGGCGCATCCGCATCGGCGGCCAGCGGACGCTGTGGGGCTCGTGCTCGCCGACCGGCACGCTCTCCTTCAACTGGCGGCTCGTGCTCGCGCCTCCGGAGGTGCTGGACTACGTGGTCGTCCATGAGCTCTGCCACCTGCGCATCCCGGACCACTCGCGGCGCTTCTGGGCTCTCGTCGAGCAGCGGCGCCCCGGCTGCCGGAGACAGCGCGACTGGCTCCGCGACCACGGCCCGGAGCTGCTGTCTTTTCGGCCTGGCGTCTAAGCTCTTCCCGTGGCCGACCGCTGGGCGACCTTCGACTGCTACGGCACCCTGATCGACTGGAACGGCGGCATCGGCCGTGAGCTCGAGCGTCTGTTCGGCGCCGATGCGGCCGCCCGGCTCTTGCACCGCTATCACGAGCTCGAGCCGGAGGTGCAGCACGAGGATGCGACCCGCTCCTATCGCGAGATCCTCGACCTGACGCTCGTGCGGCTCGCCGAGCACGAGAAACTGCCGCTCCCGCCCTCCGAGGGCGACGCGCTCTCGCGTTCGCTGCCCGGCTGGCCCGCGTTCCCGGAGGTGGGCGAGGCGCTCGACCGGACCCGCGGTCGGGGCTGGAGGCTGGCGATCCTCTCCAACACCGACCGGGACTTCGTCGAGGCGTCGATACGCCAGATCGGTGTCGAGTTCGAGCTCGCCGTCGTGGCCGGGGAGATCGGCTCCTACAAGCCCTCGCCGTGGCACTGGGAGGTCTTCCTCGCGCGGTCGGACGCTGATCGCGAGCACCACGTCCACGTCGCCGCGAGTCTCTTCCACGACATCGCACCTGCGACTGCGCTCGGGATCCCGACCGTCTGGATCAACCGGCTCGGCGAGGAGCCGGAGCCGCAGCCGACCTGCGAGCTGCACGACCTCACGCCGCTGCCGGAGGCGCTCGATGCGCTCCTCCCTGCCTGAGCCGCGGCCGCTCCGGGCGGACGCCGGCGACGAGAAGCGGTTCGGATGAGCCGGCTGCGCGGCCGCTGCCCGGACTGCCACACCTACACGGCGGTCGCGCTCGGCCCGGAGTACGAGTGCCACTCGTGCGGCCGCCAGTTCGGTGCAGGGCTCGTTCGCGTGCCGCGGGCCTGGGGCAGCGGCGGCGAGGCCATGGTCGAGGCGGCGTCACTTCCGCTCGCCTATCCCGAGGCGAGCATCGTCGAGGAGGCCTCGCTCCGCGATCAGACGCTCGTGCTCGCCTCCGACCTGCCCGACCGGCCGCTCGTCCTCGGCGGCTGCTGCTGCTCTCACGTCGGTGCGGTCGAGGGCATCGCGGCGCGCCATCGCCGTCTCTGCCTTCTCTGGCTCGACGCGCACGGCGACCTGAACACGCCGGACACCTCGCCGTCGGGCAACGAATGGGGGATGCCGCTGCGGATGCTGATCGACGGCGGCGCGGTCGCCCCGGCCGACGTCGCGCTCGTCGGTGCCCGCAACCTCGATCTGCCCGAGGTGGAGTTCATTGCGGCGGCCGGGATCCACACCGGCCCGGGTGCGATCGAGCGGATGCTCGAGGGCGCCGACTGCGTCTACGTCGCTCTCGACTGTGATGTCTTCGATCCAGCCGAGCTGGCCGTGTTCATGCCGGAGCCGGGCGGCCTGAGCCTGGAGGAGGTGGAAGGGCTTCTGCGCGACCTGAGCTCCCGTTCGACGATCGTCGGCGCTGGGTTCAGCGGACTCGCCCCGGAGCCCGCGAACGTGCCCGCGCTCCACAGGCTCGCCGCGGCGCTGCAGCTGTAACCGCCCGCAGGGGGCGGAGGTCTAAACTCGGTCGCATGGCCGAGAGCAGGATCGACGTCTCGATCGAGACGAGGGACGCGCCGTCGCAGCCCGCGCGGCGGGACCCGAACACGTGCCCGGACTGCAGTTCGCACTACCGCGACGACGAGCTCGAAGCGAGCCTCTGGATCTGCGGCCACTGCGGCCACCACTTCCCGATGACGGCGCGCGCCCGGATCGCCTCGCTCGCCGACGAGGGCAGCTTCGTCGAGGAGGCGGCGGACCTTCGCTCCGAGGATCCGCTCTCGTTCTTCGACCTGCGTCCGTACGCGGAGCGGCTCGCCGAAGCCGAGATGTCGACCGGCCTCGGCGACGCGATCGTGATCGGCCAGGCCGCCGTCGACCGGCGCCCCTGCGAGCTCGCGGTGATGGACTTCAAGTTCATGGGCGGCTCGATGGGGAGCGTCGTCGGCGAGAAGTTTTCGCGCGCCTGCGACTCCGCGATCGAGCGCAGCGCCCCGCTCGTCGCCGTGACGAGCTCCGGCGGCGCCCGGATGCAGGAGGGCATCCTCTCGCTGATGCAGATGCCAAAGACGGTCTGCGCCGTGGAGGACCTGCACGACGCTGGCGTTGCGATGATCGTCGTGATGGCGCATCCGACCACGGCCGGCGTGCTCGCGAGCTTCGCGAGCCTCGGGGACGTCACGCTCGCCGAACCGACCGCGCTGATCGCCTTCACAGGGCCCCGCGTGGTCCAGCAGACAACGCGCGAGAAGCTGCCCGACGATTTCGGGCTGGCCGAGCAGAACCTCCGCTTCGGTCACCTGGACGCGATCGTCCCGCGGACCGACCTGCGCCCGACCGTCTCCAGGCTGCTGAGGCTGTTCAATGCCGAATGAGGCCGAGCTCCGCCTCCGCGAGCGGCTGAGCAAGCTGCGCAGCCTGCCACTGCTCGGCGGCGCTCGTCTCTCGGGCGAGCTTGACCGCCTGCAGCGGCAGCTCGACCGGATGACCGCGGAGCCAATCGACGAGGACATCTGGCGCTCGGTCGAGCTGGCCCGCCACCCCGAGCGGCCCTACACGCTCGACTACGTGGAGGCGCTGCTCGACGACTGGTTCGAGCTGCACGGCGACCGTGGCCGCGCCGACGACGGCGCCATGGTCGCCGGCCTCGGCAGGCTCGACGGCCGGACCGTCGTCCTCGTCGGGCAGCAGAAGGGCCGCGACATCCAGGAGCGGACGAAGCGCCAGTTCGGCATGCCCTACCCGGAGGGGTACCGGAAGGCGATCCGCGCGATGGAGCTCGCCGACCGGCTCGGCTTCCCGGTCGTGTCGCTCGTCGACACGCCGGGGGCCTACCCGGGCGTCGCGGCCGAGCAGCACGGACAGGGGGGGATGATCGCGCAGTCGCAGGCGCTGATGGCGCGACTCTCCGTGCCGACAGTCGCCTGCGTGATCGGCGAGGGCGGTTCGGGCGGGGCGATCGCGATCGCCCTCGCAGACCGGGTGCTGATGCAGGAGCACGCGATCTACTCTGTGATCTCACCGGAGGGCTGCGCGGCGATTCTTTGGCGCGATGCTTCGCAGGCCAAGAAGGCCGCCACCGCGTTCAAGCCCGACGCCGCGCACTGCCTCGAGCTCGGCGTGATTGACGCGATCGTCCCCGAACCCGAAGCGGGCGCCCACGCTGATCCGGCCGCCGCCGCACAGCTGCTCGGGGAGGTCCTGCGGGAGACGCTCGATGACCTCGAGGTGGTCGCGGGCGACGAGCTGCGCCGCCGGCGCCGGGCGAAGTTCCGGGCCCTCGGTGTCTTCGCTTAAGCTTTCGCTTGTCCTTTACCAGAAACGATCAGATATGCGAAGGTTTATGGCAGGCTCTGGCGGGGGCTCTCCACAGAATCCACAGGCTTATCCCCGAGTTCGCCGACCAGTGTAAGGAGATGCTCATCGAATTCGGAGCGAACCCTCCGTCACGGTCCGAGCATCAACCTCCCGCCTGGCCGGGGTGGCCAGGAGGCTTCCCGCGGAGCCGCTCGACGGTCTCCGGGACCCGATCGGTCTGGCCCGGCCCGCCCGGGCTGGCAAGCTCCATCCTGTGAACAATCTCGACGAGTACCGGCGCAAGCGGGATGCCCAGAAGACGCCGGAGCCGTTCGGCGGCGAGCACGGGCGCAAGCCGCCGCTCTTCGTCATCCAGCGCCATCATGCCCGCCGCCTCCACTACGACTTCAGGCTCGAGCGGAACGGTGCGCTCGCCTCCTGGGCCGTGCCGAAGGGCGTGCCGCTTGACCCCGGCCAGCAGCACCTCGCCGTCCACGTCGAGGATCACCCGCTCGACTACGCCGGTTTCGAGGGCGAGATCCCGAAGGGCAACTACGGCGCCGGCACCGTCGAGATCTGGGACTCGGGCACCTACGAGCTGGTCGAGGAGAAGCCGGACGGTGGCCTCACAGTCCGGCTGCACGGAAACCGGCTCGAGGGCACCTGGGCGCTCGTGCCGGCGCACCTCTCCGGCGACGAGAAGAACTGGCTGATCCTCCGCAAGAAGGACGGTGCGACCGCAGCACGAGCCGAGTACCAGCCGATGCTCGCCACGCTCGTCGAGGAGGTGCCCCGCGGTCAGGGGTGGCTCTTCGAGGTGAAGTGGGACGGGTATCGGGCGCTCGGCTACGTGAGGGGCGGCCAGGCGCAGCTCGTCAGTCGAAACGGCAACGACCTGACG
The DNA here is from genome assembly GCA_046262635.1 of Gaiellaceae bacterium. Taxonomy (GTDB): domain Bacteria; phylum Actinomycetota; class Thermoleophilia; order Gaiellales; family Gaiellaceae; genus JBHEMK01. The sequence continues at coordinate 32,222 of JBHEMK010000021.1, read as the reverse complement.
CAGCGGTTTCCCGAGCTTGCGCGCCAACTCGGCCAGGCGGTGAAATCGCCCGACTGCGTCGTCGACGGCGAGGTGTGCGCGCTCGATCAGGCCGGCCGGCCGAGCTTCTCCGCGATGCAGCAGGGCAAGGCCGGGACGCCGGTCGTCTACGAGCTCTTCGATCTCCTGGAGGTGGACGGCGAGCCACTCGTCGGGCTGCCGCTGACCGACCGGCGCGCGCGCCTGGAGCGGCTGCTCGACTCGGGGAACCGGGCGGTGCGGCTTTCGGAGGCCTTCGACGACGGACCCGCCTTGCTCGAGGCGGCGAAGCAGCAACAGCTCGAGGGCATCATGGCGAAGCGTTCCGGCTCCGCCTACCAGCAGGGCCGGCGCAACCGCGACTGGCTCAAGATCAAGCCGACCGACCGCCAGGAGTTCGTCATCTGCGGCTACACGAGGGGACAGGGCCGCCGCTCGGGCCGCTTCGGCTCGCTCGTGCTGGGCGTCTTCGAGGGCGGCGAGCTCGCGTACGCCGGCAACGTCGGTACCGGCTTCAGTGACGAGACGATCGACCTGCTGCTCGAGAAGCTGCGGCCGCTCGAGCGCCCCGACCCGCCGTTCGCCGACGCCCCGAAGATGCCGAAGGTGCGGAAGGGCGACGTCGTCTGGGTCGAGCCGGAACTCGTCGCCGAGGTCTCCTTCGTCGAGTGGACGCACGACGACCGCCTGCGCGCACCGTCGTTCGCCGGGCTGCGCGACGACAAGCCGGCCGCGGCGGTGCGCCGGGAGCAGCCGCCCCAGACGGAGGTCAAGCGGGGTGCGAAGGAGCTGAGGCTCTCCAACCTCGACAAGCTCTTCTGGCCGGAGGAGGGGATCACCAAAGGCGATCTGATCGAGTTCTACCGGGCGGTGGCGCCGGTGCTCGTCCCGCATCTTCGTGACCGGCCCTTCACGATGAGGCGCTATCCCGACGGCTGGCAGGGCAAGCACTTCTTCCAGAAGGATGCCCCATCGCACATGCCGGAGTGGATCCCGAAGGTGCCCGTTCTCGTCTCGACGCGGGATCGCTCGCGGGCCAAGAAGTGGGTCAGCTTCCCGCTCGTCAACGAGGAGGTCGCGCTGCTCTGGATGGTGAACATGGGCTGCATCGACATGAATCCGTGGTACTCGCGGGTCGACAAGCCCGACCGGCCCGACTTCGTCCTCTTCGACCTCGATCCGTCGCCGGACGTCGGTTTCGCCGAGACGGTCGCGGTGGCCCTGCTCGTCAAGGACGCGTTGGATGCACTTGGCCTCGAGTCATTTGCAAAGACGAGCGGCTCCGAGGGGATCCACGTGCTCGTCCCGCTGGAGCGGCGGCACACCTACGAGCAGAGCCGCGAGTTCTCGGAGATCATCGCCGGCGCGATCGCGCGGACGAACCGCGGTCTCGCGACGACAGAGTGGACGAAGGCGAAGCGGCGCGGCGTGCTGATCGACTCGAATCAGAACGGCGAGGGAAAGACGATCGCGTCGGTCTATTCGGTGCGGCCGAACCCGGGGGCACCCGTCTCGACGCCGCTCCGCTGGGAGGAGGTGAACGAGCGGCTCGATCCGGCTGCGTTCACGATGGACGCCGTGCTCGAGCGGGTTCGGACGCACGGCGACCTGTTTGCGGGCGTCCTGAAGACGCGCCAGCGGCTCGACCGGGCGCTCCGAGCGCTTGGCTAGGTCCTACGCACGCGGCGCGCGGGTCCGGCGGCGGAAAAGCACGCTGGTGGCGACCCCGGCCAGCCAGCCCGCGATCGCCGCGACGAGGACGATCCAGACGAGCGAGGCGGTCGTCTTGCCGAAGACCCAGCTCAGCCGCACCTGGCGCGTGTTCGAGAGGATCAGAGCGACGAGCACGACCAGCGTCGCGATCAGCAGCGTCGCCCAGGTGTAGAGCCTCGCGCGACGGCCGTGGCGGACGAGCCGGTCCCGGCGGCCCTCGCCCGGCGCGGCTGGTTGCTGCTGCGGCTCCTCTCGTGCTGTCGGATCGCTCACCTCGTCATCCTTCCCGGTTCAGTCTGGACGAAAACGCGACGCCGAGGAGGGGAAGTGCCGCTTCCAGCCCGCTGATCTTGACGGGGAACGGGCAGCGCCAGTCTTCCCGCCGAAGCTCGAGCTGCGTCTCGCCGACCGGGACGCCGCGCGGTGCCACCTCGGAACGGCCGACCCGGCGGTAGCCGAGCTTGTCCGAGACCCGCTGCGAGGCGATGTTCCCGTCTATGTAGCCGGAACGCGCGATTTCGGCGCCGAGGCCGCGAAAGGCGAGCTCGAGCATCGCCGCGCGCATCTCGGTGCCGTAGCCGCGCCGCTGGAAGGTCATACCCAACCATGAACCCGTCTCGACCGCCTTCGTCGCCGCGAAGTCCTGTGCGACGGCATCCTGGAGTCCCGCGAGCGAACCGTGGGCCCACACGCCGAGCGGGAGATTCCAGGCATCGGGACGCGACTCGGCCAGGCGTCGCTCGAAATGGGCCACGACCCATTGCTCGGAGTACGGTTCGTCGGTCCACGCATGGGCGAACGGCATCAACTCGGGTGGGTGGACGCCCGCCCGGGCGAGCTCCCGCAACTCGACGAGCTCGTCGTGTGTGGGCACGCGCAGCTCGAGCCGCGCCGTGCGCACGCGCAGGCGGTACAGCCGCGAGACATCCATCAGCGCAGGCCGGGCGGGTGGCCGAGTGCCCCCAGCTCCGCGATGTCGCGCCTGAAGAGCAGCGACGTCGTCCAGTCGGTGACGACACGCAGCTTCCGCTGCGGCAGGGGCAGTTGGTAGAGGTGATAGCTGCGTGTGACGAACCAGCCGGGGAAGCCGCGCAGGCGCAGGCCGAGCACGTCGGCGACTCCCTTGTAGCGCCCGAGCGTCGCGACCTGGCCGAGCATCCGGTAGCCGTACGACTCCGCGTCGCCGCCGAGGTTCCTCGCGAGCCGCCTCGCCTGCCGGAGCGCGTGCTGGCAGGTCGGCGGGTCCGGGTGGTCGGCCTTGGTGTTCGGCACGAGCGCGCAGTCCCCGAGCGACCAGACGTCCTCCCGCCCCTGGACGCGGAGGAAGCGATCGACGATCACCTTGCCCCCCCGGTCGAGCGGCAGCCCGAACTCCTTCAGAAGCGGATGCGGGATCACGCCGGTTGTCCAGACGAGCGTGCCGGTTGCGATCCGCTCGCCATTCGAGAGGACAGCCTCGTCGGCGGCGATCGAGTCGAGGGTCGTCCCGACGTGGATCTCGACCCCGCGGCGCTCGAGCTCGCGCGCCGCGTACTCACCGAGCCGCGACGGGAGCTCGGCGAGGATCTTCGGCGCCGCGTCGACGAGCGCCCAGCGGCGGGGAAGATCCTTCAGAGCCGGGTAGTAGCGGATCGCGTCGTCGACGAGGTCGCTCAGCTCCGCCAGTGCCTCCACCCCGGCGTAACCAGCTCCGACGAAGACGAAGGAGAGGTGGCGCTCGGCCTCGCCGCGGTCGATCGCGGCGTCCGCGGCCTCGAGCTGGCGCAGGACGTGGTTTCGGAGCTCGATCGCGTCGGCAAGTGTCTTGAAAGCGAGGGCGTGCTCTTTCAGCCCCGGGATCGGGAACGTCCGCGGTACGGCGCCCAGGGCGATCACGAGCTGGTCGTAGTGCACGCGGTAGTCGCCCGTCTCCGTCTCGACCTCCACCGCCTTCGCTTCCTCCTCCAGCCTCCGGGCGCGGCCGAGCAGCAGCTCGGCGTGCGGGCACATCTGGCGGAGCGGTACGACCGCGTGGCGCGGCTCCAGCGTCCCTGACGCCGCCTCGGGGAGCATCGGCGTGTAGAGCATGAAGTTCTCGGGACTGATGATCGTCGCGCCCGCCTTGCCGCGGTTGCGGGCGACGTAGGCGCCGGCGAAGCGGCCGCCGATGATCAGCGTCCCGCCCTCGGCCTGACGATCGAGCATGCTAACTAGCATCGCATCCGTGGACGGCCCCACGCGTCACCGGCCTCCGGGCACTCAGCAGCCGCGCCGGTTCAGGCCGCGGTTTCACTGGGAGCTGCTCGTGTGTGGGATCGAGGGCCACGAGTTGATCGGCACCGACGCGGCGGAGCTTCGTTCCGAGGACGCCGTCTACGCACGCGAGCTGGGCGGTCTGCGCTGGTTCCGCTGTGTTCGCTGTGACAGCTGGCTTCCCGTGGAGCGGCCGCCCGAGCCCGCCCGCGAGGCGCCGCCGCCACGGGAGGAGATCGATCTGCCTCTGCGCGGCCGGGCGCTTCGCGACCGGGTCGTCCTCCGCCTGATTGCGATCGACCGGGCGATCCACTTCGGCGTGCTCGCCGTGCTCGCCGTCGCAGTCTTCCTGTTCGCGTCGCACCTGACCCGGCTTCGCAGCGTCTTTTACCGGGTGGTGGACGCGATTCAGGGCACGTCCGGGGGACCGGCGCACCACGCCTCCGGCGGTTTTTTCGAGGAGCTACGCCGGCTCGTCTCGCTGCAGTCGTCGACGCTGTACCTGGTCGCGGCGGCCGCGGCCGGCTACGCGCTCATCGAGTGCGCGGAGGCAATCGGCCTCTGGTACCAGCGTCGCTGGGCCGAGTACCTGACCTTCGTCGCGACGATCCTCCTGCTGCCGCTCGAGATCTACGAGCTGACGAAGACGCTCTCGCCGCTCAAGATCGTCGCGCTCGTGATCAACCTCGCGATCGCCGCATATCTCCTGCTCGCGAAGCGCCTGTTCGGTCTGCGCGGTGGCGCCGCCACGGAGCGCGAGGAGCGTGAGCGCGACTCCGGCTGGGAGGCGCTTGAGCGGACCGCGCCTGGACCGACTCTTTCCAGCGCTCCTCCTTCGGCCTCATCGGAGAGCGGCGATGACGTTTGAGCCGCCGGTTCGGAGGCGGACCGTCAAGGCCGAGCGGAGCGTCGAGCGGCTCGCCGGCGGCGAGGGCGCTCGACTCGCGCAGCTCGCGTGAAGCCGAGGTGCTCGTCCTGGAGCTGCTCGCCGTCCTCGGCGATCTTCGCCCACCGACTCGTCGTCCCCGCTCAGAGGTCTGATGCCGTCCTCGGGTCGCTCTCCTGCTCGTCGAATGGCGCGGCTACGAATCGGCAAAGAGGGCAGAGGAGTCGCGGATCGAGCTTTGCCGTCAACCCGCTCCAGCGACTCCGCCTGCCGGGCGCACGAAACCGGGTGTGGTCGCGAAGAGGGGGGTCTTCACTTCCGCGCGAGGTCTGGGCGCTCCCGGGACTGTACTACCTCGTGGCGGACGGCTCAAGCGTCCCGCAGCATGCGCCGGAGCAGCGTCAGGGCGGCCCGCTTGTCGAGATGCTCGTTGAGGTTGCCGCACTTCGGGCTCTGGACGCACGAGGGACAGCCGTCCGAGCACGGGCAGCCCTCGAGCATCGTCGCGGTGTCGGCGACCCAGCCCTCGAAGACCTCGAAGCCCCGCTCGGCGATCCCGACGCCACCGGCATGGCCGTCGTAGATGAAGACCGTCGGGCGGTTCGTCTGGAAATGGATGTTCGTCGAGAGGCCGCCGATGTCCCAGCGATCGCACATCGCCCACAACGGCAGCAGCGCGATCATCGAGTGCTCGGCAGCGTGCAGCGCGGAGATCAGCGTCGGCATCCGGTCGATCCCCTCGAGCTGATCAGGCTCGGGGAGGTACCAGACCGCCTCGGTGTCGAACGTCGTCTGCGGCAGGTCGAGCGGTACGGTTTCGAACGCGGCCTGGTCGCGGATCCCCTTCTTCTGGTAGGCGACCACCTGCTCGGTCACGGAGACGCGGCCGAAGGCGAGCTCGAGTCCCAGCCGCCGCTCCGTGTGCAGCGACTCTACGATCTCCGTCACGGTCTCCTTCTTCGCCTGCGTGTACCAGTCGCCCGGGAACGGCACGACGACTGCGGTGCGCGACGCGAGGTCGAGTTCGCTGACCAGGTACGGCTCGCCCATGTGCAGGTAGACGGCGCCGCTGTGCACCGTTGAATAGGCGCGCCACCGCTCGACCGCGCCGAGAAGCGTGCCGCTCGACGCATCGACGACGGCGAACGACTCCGCATCGCTCGAGCGGAGCGACGTGCGCGCGGCAGGGTAGTCCTTGCCCTTCCAGACGTAACCCGCCTTCGTCTTCACGAGCTCCGGGATCAGGGCGGCGCGCTCGAGCGCCTCGTCGCCGAGGATCGCCCGGTCGCCGTCGTCGAGCGGCGCCTCGAACGCGGCGGCCCTGACGTGGCCGTCCAGCACACGCGGGTTCGTGTGGTCGAGGATCGCCGCCTCGACCCGGCGCCCGAGCAGCGCCGCCGGCTCGCGCATGAAGTACTGGTCGAGGGCGTCCTCGCTGGCGACGAGGACCGCGAGCCCGCAGCCGCGGCGTCCGGCGCGGCCCCATTGCTGGCGGAGCGAGGCGACCGTTCCCGGGAAGCCGACGCAGATCGCCGCGTCGAGGAGGCCGATGTCGATCCCGAGCTCGAGAGCGTCGGTCGCGGAGACTCCGAGCAGCTCGCCCTCGACCAGCCGCCGCTCGATTTCCCGACGCTGCTGGGGGGTGTAGCCGGCCCGGTACGGGGCCAGGCGCTTCGCGGTCTCGGCGTCGACGCGCTCGACCGTGAAGCGGTGGACGAGCTCCGACGCCTTGCGGCTCTTCGCGAAGCAGATCGTCCGCAGCCCGCGCGAGACGAGTGCGGCCATCAGGCGCGAGGATTCGCCGAGCGGGCTTGCGCGCAGGCCCAGCTCCTCGTCGAGCAGCGGCGGGTTCCAGAGCGCGATCGTCCGTTCGGCCCGCGCTGCGGCATCATCGCCGACGACCGCCGCAGCGGCGCCGAGCAGCGACTGCCCGAGCTCGCCCGGGTTGGCGATCGTCGCCGATGCGAGGAGAAACTGCGGCTCGGCGCCGTAGACGCGCGCGAGCCGGCGCAGTCGGCGCAGGACGTTCGCGACGTGGGAGCCGAAGATGCCGCGGTAGACATGCGCCTCGTCAACGACGACGTGGGAGAGGTTGTGCAGGACATCGGCCCAGCGGTCGTGGTGCGGCAGGACGCCGACGTGGAGCATGTCTGGGTTGGTCAGGATCAGGTTCGACCACTTGCGCACCTGCCAGCGGGTCTCGCTGGGGGTGTCGCCGTCGTAGATCGCCGCCCGAACCTTCGGCACCCGCAGGGCGGTCAGCGCGCGGTACTGGTCCTGGGCCAGCGCCTTCGTCGGGTAGAGGTAGAGCGCGCGCCGCTTGGGCTCGGTCGTGAGCGCGTCGAGCACCGGCAGGTTGAAGGCGAGCGTCTTGCCGCTTGCGGTCCCCGACGTGATGATCAGGTTGCCGCCTGCGCGCGCGCGCTCCCATGCCTCGCGCTGATGCGCGAAGAGCACGTCGATCCCCTGTGCTGCGAGCGCGTCGCGTACGCGCGGGCTCAGATCGCCTGGGATCGGAGCGGTGCGCGCCTCACGTGCAGGTGCGACCTCGAGGTGGGCCAGCTCCTCCCCCTGGAGCAGGTCGTCCCACTGTGCGACCGCCGTCATCGCACCACGCGTCGGCCCACCCGCGCCGCCTCGGGCGTCTCGAAGCCGTCCTCCACGACCTCGACGTCGAACTCACCGCCGGTGAACGGCAGTGCGCCGGGATCGACCTCGTGGACGGCTGCGACGAGCCCGCCGGCGCGCTGACGCGCCTGGCGGGCGCGCTCGGGGGTGTCGGCCACGACGACCGTCCAGCCGGCGAGTGCGAGCGAGCCCGCGTGGATTCCCGCGGCGTCGAGCTCGAGCAGCCCGCCCGGGCCCGCTCCGGTCTCGCGGAGAAGCCGCTCAGTCGTCACGGCGGACAACGCCGGTACGCGCGGTCGCTCCATTCCCCGATGGTAGCCTTCCTTCACCGGGGTGCCCTCAAGGGCTGAGATCACACCCGCTGAACCTGATCCGGGTCATGCCGGCGAAGGGAGGAAGCTCATCGTCCCGCGTTGTCTCACGATCGCCACGTCCGATTCGGGCGGCGGCGCCGGCATCCAGGCCGACCTGAAGGGGTTCGCCGCCTCGGGCTGCCATGGCACGAGCGTTCTCGCCGCGCTGACCGCGCAGAACACCGTCGCCGTCACCGCCGTCTACGAGCTGCCGCCGGACTTCGTCCTGGCGCAGCTCGAGGCCGTGTTCGACGACATCGGCGTGGACGCAGCGAAGACGGGGATGCTCTTCTCGCGGGCACTGATCGAGACGGTGGCGTCGTTCCTCGAGCAGCACCCTGTCCCCCTCGTCGTCGATCCCGTGATGGTGGCGAGCTCCGGGGCGCAGCTCCTGCAGGAAGACGCCGTCGAGACGCTCGTTCAGCGTCTGTTCCCGCTCGCCGCGGTGGTGACGCCAAACCTGCACGAGGCCGAGGCGATCGCGGGCCGGTCCGGCCAGCGCTGCGACCTGGCGGAGGCGATCCACGAGCTCGGCGCAGCCGCGGTCATCGTCACCGGCGGCCATGGCGCCGATCCGGTCGACCACCTCTTCGACGGGGAAGGACACCACGAGATCCCCGTCGTACGCCACGACGTCCTCGCGACTCACGGAGCAGGTTGCACCCACTCAGCGGTCCTCGCGGCCCAGCTCGCGCGCGGGGAGCCCCTGCTCGTCGCAGCCCGACGCGCCGCGTCGATCGTCTCGGCCGCCGTAGCGCACGGTCTGACCGAGATCGGGGCCGGCGAAGGTCCGGTCGACGTCCTCCACCTGGACGGAACCGCATGAGCGTCGCGGCCGGCCAGTCGCTCGCGGAGGTGCGCGCGCGCAAGCCGCTCGTGCACCAGATCACCAACTACGTCGTCATGAACGAGACGGCGAACGCCACGCTCGCGCTCGGCGGCCTGCCCGTGATGGCCCACGCGGTCGAAGAGGTCGAGGAAATGGCACGCCTCGCTTCCGCGCTCGTGCTCAACATCGGCACGCTCTCCGAGGGCTGGGTCGAGTCGATGCTGCTGGCGGGGGCAGTCGCAAACGCGCGCCGCATCCCGGTCGTGCTCGACCCGGTCGGCGCGGGGGCGACCCGGTACCGCACCGACACCGCCCGGCGGATCCTGGACGCGGTCGACGTGACCGTGCTGCGCGGCAACGCGGGCGAGGTCGCGACGCTCGTCGGACTGGACGCCGAGGTGCGCGGTGTCGAATCGATCGGCTACCTCGGCGACCCGGTCGGACTTGCGTGCGAGGCCGCGAGGCGGCTCGACGTCGTCGCGTCGGTCACGGGCCCCGTCGACCACGTCTCGGACGGGGCGCGCGTCCTCGCGGTGGCGAACGGACACGAGCTGCTCGGCACGCTCACCGGAACGGGTTGCATCTCGAGCGCTCTGACAGGATGCTTTCTCGCTGTCAAGTCCGAGGAGCCGCTCGAGGCGGCTGCCGAGGCGCTCGCCGCGTTCGGCGTGGCAGGCGAGGACGCGTCCGCCGGCGCCCGCGGCCCGGGCTCCTTCCACGTCGGCCTCCACGACGCGCTCTGGAACCTGCGGCCGGAGACGCTCGACTCCCGGGTGCGCGTCACCGAGGCCGGATGAAGCTGCACGTCCTCGTCGAGGAGCTGGAGACGGCGCGGGAGGCGGTGGCCGCGGGTGCGACGGTGGTCCAGCTGCGCGTCAAGGGCGCCTCAACCAGCGAGCTTGTCGAGCGAGGCCGCCTGTTCCCGGCCCTGCCGTCGCTCTTCGTCGTGAACGACGATGTCGAGGCGGCCCTGAGTCTGGGCGCCGACGGCGTGCACCTCGGCCGCACCGACCAGGGTGCCGAGCGCGCCCGCGCGGCGGGCCTCCTGCTCGGGCTCAGTGCCTCCTCACTCGGTGAGGCGGCCGCGGCCGAGCAGGCTGGCGCTGCCTACGTGGGTGCCGGTCCCGTCTGGGCGACGCGATCGAAGCCGGACGCCGGTCTGCCCATCGGCCTCCACGGCCTGGCCGCCATCTGCGAGGCGGTCTCGATTCCGGTCGTCGCGATCGGCGGGATCGACCCCGCGCGCGCCGGCGACTGCGTCCGGGCAGGTGCCCGCGGCGTGGCGGTCATTCGCGCCGCCGCTGAGGCTGCCGCCCTGGTCGAGGCGATCGATGCCGCGGCTCGGTGACGTCGGCGAGCTCGGCCTGCTCGCTGAGCTCGAGCGGCGCGGCCTCGTGCACGGAATCGAGCACGACGCCGCGCACCTGGCCGGAGGTGTCGTCGCCACGCAGGATGCGCTCGTCCAGGACGTTCACTTCCGCCTCGACTGGACCTCGTGGCGTGACCTCGGCTACAAGGCCGCAGCGGTCAACCTCAGCGACCTCGCCGCCTCGGGCGCGGAACCGGAGGGCTTGATCGTCAGCCTCGGTCTGCCGGCCGAAACGGAGCTGGATCGGGTGGTCGAGTTGTACGAGGGACTGGTCGAGCCGGGTGTGCCCGTCCTCGGCGGCGACACGACCGCCGCCGGGCGCGTGTACCTCAGCGTCACCGCGATCGGCCGCTCCGAGCGAGTTCCCGGCCGCGCCGGCGCGCTGGCGGGAGACCTGCTGGTGGTGACCGGCCCGCTCGGAGGGTCCGGGGCGGGGTTCGCCGCCCTGCAGGAGGGACGCGAGAGCGAGCACGTCGCGGCGCATCTGCGCCCGCCGCTGCGACTCGAGGAGGGCAGGCGCCTGGCGCATGTTGCACATGCCATGCTCGACGTCTCCGACGGGCTCGCAGCAGATGCCGCGCGCATCGCGGAGCGCTCCGGCTGCCGGCTCGTGATCGAATTGGAACGCGTCCCGCTCGCGGCCGACCTGGGCATGCTCGGCTTCGGCGAGGACTACGAGCTGCTCGCGGCGACGCCCGACCCGCTCGACTTCGCCGTGATCGGCCGGTGCGAGGAGGGCGCAGGCGTTGTGCTCACCCTGGCGGGAGAGCTGGCCGAGCTCGGCGGCTGGGAGCACTTCCGCCGCTGAGCGCTGTCGGAATCGCCCCGGTCGGCCGGGAGGCCGCCGCGGAAGCTGGCGTACGGGATGCCGGGGGCACCGAGCCCGGTCGAGCTGGCATTCGCCTGAGAGGAGGCCGTGCGGGCGCGGCTCTCAGGTGGCCAGGCGCGCGCCAAGCCAGGCGGCGAACGCCCGCTCGAAGTGGCCGCGTGGCCGCGCGCCAATCACAGTCTCGCGCGGTTCGCCGCCCTCGAACAGGATCACCGTTGGCAGGGAGAGGACACCGTAGCGCGACGCCATCTCGGGGTTCTCGTCGAGGTTCAGCTTCGCGAAGGAGACACGGCCTCCGGCTGCGGCCTCGAGCTCCTCGAGAATCGGGTGGATCGCCCGGCATGGACCGCACCACGGCGCCCAGAAATCGACGACGACGGGCCCGCCCGCCTTCACCACGTCCTGCTCGAAGGTCGCGTCTGTGATCTCGCGCATGGGCTCAGAGCCTACCCGCCAGCGCGGCCGCCCTCAGGGCCGGAACCTTCCAGACTGCCTCCGCCACGATCGACCCGTTCATCTTCGAGGTGCCGTTCACCCGGTCTGCGAAGCGGATCGGCACCTCGACCACGCGGAAGCCGCCGCGGACGGCGCGGTAGGTCGTCTCGATCTGGAAGGCGTAGCCCTTCGAATGCACCGCCTCGAGATCGATGCGCTCGAGCACGGCTCGGCGGTAGCACTTGAATCCGCCTGTGAGGTCGCGGATCCCGAGCCCGAGCACTGCCCGCGCATAGAGTGAGCCGGCGGAGGAGACGAGGCGCCGCGTGAGGCCCCAGTTCGCGACCTCGCCCCCCTGGACGTAGCGCGACCCGAGCGCCAGATCGGCGCCGTCCTCGACGGCGGCGATCAGCCGCGGCACGTCGGCGGGGTCGTGCGAGAAGTCGCAGTCCATCTCGAGGACGAGCGCCGCTCCGCCGGCGAGCGCGTGACGGAAGCCGGCGACGTAGGCTGGCCCCAGGCCCTCCTTGTGCTCCCGGTGGAGAACCTCGACGAAGCCGAGCTCGGCTGCCAGCCGGTCGGCGAGTTCGCCCGTGCCGTCGGGCGAGTTGTCGTCGATCACGAGCACCCGGAGGTCGTACCGGGCGAGCGCGTGCAGCATCGCGCCGAGGCTCTCGCGCTCGTTGTAGGTTGGCAGACAGACGGTGGCTCGCGGCACGGGCGCGCAGGCTACGGGAAGATCAGCGGCATCGTCAGCGTGAGCGTGACGAGAAGGGCCAGGCTGACGAGGCGGAGGCTCCGGTCGAGCCACGGGCGGCGGCCGAGCACCGCGAGCCCCCAGAACACGGGCAGCGCGAGCAGCCCGAAGCGGGCGTCGGAGATGAACGACCCGGTCTCGAGCGGCAGGAACACCATCAGTGCACCGGCGGCGATCCAGGCGCGGGGCAGCCCGGCCCGGAGCGCGACCGCGAGCAGGACGGCGTACGCGAGAAAGAAGAAGGCATCGCGCAGGATCCAGTGGTCGGTGCCGTTGCGCGCGGGCAGCTGGCCGACTGCGCGGACGAATCCATCCCAGTCGAACGAGCGGCCCCATGCCTGCTGCGACTTGCTCCAGGCCATCGGATCGTGGAGAACAACCGCGGTGTAGAGCGGAAAGGACGCCAGTGCGGCGATCGGTGCCAGGACTGCGCCTGCGGCGAGACCGAGGCGGCGCGGCGTCAGTCCCCGCCGGTGTATCCAGACAACCCCCGCGATCGGGATCACGACGAGCACGCCTTGCGGCCGCGCCAGCGTGGCGGTCGCCGCGAAGGCGGCGCAGGCGATCCAACGGCTGCGCAGGGCGCAGAGGCCGGCGAGTGCGGTCGCCGCGAAGACGATGCTCTCGGGGTAGACCATCGAGAACGTGAAGCCGAGCGGCGCGATCGCGGCGAAGACGCAGGCGCGGTATGCGTCGGCGGCGGGCAGCAGCTCGCGGCTCAACCGGTAGAACGCGAGCAGGCCGCCCAGCGGCACCAGGTTGGAGATGAGGATCCCCGCGCCCGCGTAGGTCAGCCCGAGCAGACGGCCTGCGCGTAGCAGCGCCGGGTAGAGGGGAAAGAAGGCGACGTCGCTCTGGTGTCCCGGCACGAGCAGGTAGCCGTTGCGGGCGACCTGGTCGTACCAGCGGCCGTCCCAGGAGGCCAGCACGGCTTCCACCGACCGGAACTCCGGATGGAAGTAGCCGGCCGGTGCCCGGAGCCAGTGGAGCAGCGCGGCACAGGCGACCACGACCGCGCGGGATCCTGCCCACCAGGCGGCGATTCGCAGGCCGGGGCTCCACTCGACGACACGGGTGCGCGCGCCGGCGTCGAGCCGCTCGACCGCTTGCTCAGCCACCGAATCTCCGCAGGAAGTGACGCTTGCCCGCCGGGGTGAGCGGCACGACTTTCACCCGGCTCCAGCCGACCACCCCGACGGACTTGACGCGCAGTCCGAGCGGCTGGAGGGAATGCGGGTGCACGTAGACGTCCATGTGGGTGCGCAGCGACCGGAGGCGCATGTGCAGGGCCGGTGCGCCGTCGAAGGTGGCTGCGTCCGCCCGCGGCCGCCTGCCGTCGACCAGGCCGTTGTAGAGGTACTTCGTGATCGGGCGCGTGCAGCCGGCCAGCTCGACCTCGGCGATCGGCGGCATGTGGGTCGGCCGGGCTGCGCGCTCGAGGCGGACGACCTTGCGGTCGCCGAGGATCAGGCGCTCGCCGTCGGAGAAGATGACGCGCGCTCCGCGGCCCCTCGGCCGGCCGTTTCGGCTCGCCTGCCAGCCCTGTAGGCACTCGGCCCGGCGCACCGGCTCCCCCGCCACGCGGATCTCGCTCGTGATGTAGCGGTAGCGGATCAGGACGCCGACCGACTTCGCGGCGATCAGGTCACCGCGGGCCGGCTGGACGAGCGCGAGCCGCTGCAGCGCAAACCCCGCTCCGCAGACGGCTGCGGCGACGAGGAGTGCGATCGCGACCGTCCGGAGGGCGGCCGCGACCGCCCTCCCGCGAGGGCCGGCACGCATGCGGGGCAGCCTACTGACGTGGGCAGGCCGGTGCGCGCCGGTCCTCAGCGCCAGGTGAGCTTGGTCGGCGGCGCCGGCACCGACATCCAGGCGAGCAGCGCGAGCGTGCCCGCCTGTGTGCGCAGCATGCCGGGCTTCGTCCACGTGCCGTCCCAGCGCTGCGACCAGAGACCCTGGCTGTCGCGCGCGCTCGCCACGGCGCGCTGCGCGTTGCGGTAGACGACCGCGTACCAGCGCGGGTTGCGGTCACGCTCGTACAGGTCGATCAGCCAGCGCAGGTAGATCACGTCGGTCTCGGGGGCCCAGTCGGCGTCGATCGGGAAGTGGTTGAGCGCGGCGTTGGCCAGCTGCCTCGCCTTCCCGCAGTACGCCCTGCTCTTCGTGGCGGCGCAGAGCTCCGCGTGGGCGGCGATGAACATCCCCTCGACGTAGTCCATCTCGGTCCCGTCCGTGTCGCTGCGGCCGTAGAGGCCGGTCTTCCTGTTCACGGTCTTCGCATTCGCCCAGGCGAGGTACTTCTTGGCCAGCTTCAGGTAGGCCGGCTTGTGCGTCGTCCGGTAGAGGCTCGCGGCGATCAGCGTCGCAGCGGCGAGCGGCTCGGACGTCTTGTGGTGGTGGTCTGTGTCCCACCACATCCCCCCGGCTGCCCAGTCCCAGCCCGCGGAGTCCATGAACCTGAGGGCACGCGCGGCCTGCCCCAGCCACCGCCGGTTCCCGGTTGCCCGGTAGGCGTCGATGAAGGCGAGCCCCCACCAGCCGTTGTCGTCGAAGTAGGCATTCCAGCCGCCCTTCGACGTGTAGTAGTAGGAAAAGCCGCCGCTCGGCTTGACGTTCGGGTCCCAGTACCTGACCGCCTTGGCCGCGAAAGCGTTCACCGCGGCCCTGCTGGCCGCGGTCGGCCGGGCGATTGCGACGGCGTTCGTCGCCTCGAAGAGCGGATAGGCGCTCCAGAGCGTCGCGAGCGGCAGCCGGTCGGTGTCGTCGAGCCGGTCGTTGTACCAGCCGAGGCCGCTATTCCACCAGAGCTTCTTCGTCTGCGCCAGGCCCTGCTCGGCCAGGTGGAGGAACTGGGCCCGGTCGCTCGCGAGCTGTGGCCGGGGCGGCAGCGGCGGCGGGTCGGCCCCACGGGCGGCGGGAACCGCGACGAGCACGAGCAGCGAGATGAGTGCGAGCCTGCGCACGACGGTTAACGAGACGCTCATGCGGCGCCACGGTTGCCGAAATTTACAATGGGCGAACATTGCCGACGTCGCTTCCCCGCAACGCCGACGTCGCCGAGCAGTTCGACCTGCTCGCCGACCTGCTCGAGCTCGAGGGCGCAGAGTCCTTCCGCGTGCTCGCCTACCGGCGGGCGGCCACGCGCATGCGCGAGACGAGCGGCTCGATCGCGCAGCTCGCCCTGGACGGGAGGGCAAAGGAGCTGCAGGGGATCGGCAAGACGATCGAGGAAAAGATCGTCCAGATCGTCGACCGCGGCGAGATCGAGGCGCTGACGACGCGCAAGGCGGTGATCCCGCCCGAGGTCGTCTTGTTCATGCGGCTGCCGGGCCTCGGGCCCAAGACGGCGGCCCGGATCTGGCGGGAGCTCGGCGTCTCGACCCTCGACGAGCTGAAGGCCGCGGCCGAGGGTGAGAAGCTGCGGGTGCTCACCGGCCTCGGGGCGAGGAGTGAGCAGAAGATCCTCAAGGCGCTCGCCGCCCAGGCCGAGAACCCAGACGCCGGCAGGCGGCTGCTCGGTGAAGGGCTTCCTGCGGTGCAGGCGGTCGTGGCCGTGCTGTCCGACCATCCGGCGGCGGTGAAGGTCTCCGAGGCCGGATCGGTGAGGCGGCGCAAGGAGACGTTCCGCGACCTCGACATCATCGCCACCGCGACCGAATCCCGTGAGCTGACGGGCTACTTCACGCAGCTGGCGTGGGTCGTGGAGGTGGCGGCACAGGGCGATACGAAGGCGACGGTCGTCTCGAACGAGGGGCTCCGCTTCGATCTGCGCGTCGTGCCGCCGGAGTCGTACGGGAACCTCTTGCAGCACTTCACGGGCTCCAAGGAGCACAACCTCGCCCTGCGCGAGGAAGCCGTGCGGCGGGGGCTGTCGATCTCCGAGTACGGCGTCACCACCGTCGGGACCGGCGAGGTGTTCCATGCCGCCGACGAGCACGAGCTGTGGGAGTTCCTCGGCTACCAGGCGATCCCGCCGGAGCTCCGCGAGAACGCGGGCGAGCTCGCCGCGGCACGCGAGGGAGCGCTGCCCGAGCTCGTCGAGCTCGCCGATCTGAAGGGAGACTTGCACACCCACTCGAGCTGGTCGGCGGACGGGAAGAACACGCTCGCTGAGATGGTCGATTCGGCGGTCGCCCGCGGCTATGCCTACTACGCGGTGACCGACCACTCGCACTACCTGCGCGGCGATCGGCTCGCGGCGCAGCTCGAGGAGATCGAGACGCTGCAGGAGCGGGTCAAGCCGTTCACGATCCTGAAGGGAATCGAGGCGAACATCCGCGCGAACGGCGAGGTCGACGTCGAAGACGAACTGCTCGCCCGGCTCGACTGGGTCGTCGCCTCGGTGCACGCGGCGCGCGAGACGAACCCAACAGAGCGCGTCTTCGCGGCGATGGAACACCCCTACGTCGACTGCATCGGGCACCTGACCGGTCGCAGGATCACGACGCGTGGGCCCGCCGAGGTGGACGTGGGGCGGGTGATCGAGAAGGCGCTCGAGACGGGGACGTTCCTGGAGATCAACTCGCAGCCAGACCGGCTCGACCTCCGCGACGTGCACGCTCGTGCCGCGAAGGAGGCGGGGTTGAAGCTCGTCATCAGCTCAGACGCCCACCAGATCTCCGCCCAGGGCTACCTCGAGCTCGGGATCGGCCAGGCCCGGCGCGGCTGGCTGACGAGTGACGATGTCCTGAACACGCGCACCTGGCCGCAGATCCGCAGGCTGCAGAAGAAGCGGCCCCGATGAGCTTCCGCGACGACGGCGCCGCGGCCATCGAGTGGGCGGCCCGTTACCTCGAGCACGTCGCCGAGTCTCCCGTGCTGGCCCGGGTCGAGCCGGGTGAGATCCGTGCGCGGCTGCCGCAGGCGCCCCCCGAGCAGGGCGAGCCGTTCTCGGCGGTGCTGCACGACTTGGACCAGGTGCTCCTCCCCGGCGTCACCCACTGGCAGCATCCGCGCTTCTTCGCCTACTTCGGCTCGACCGCTTCGGAGGCCGGGATCCTGGCCGAGCTGCTCGCCGCGACGCTCAACAACGTCGGCATCCTCTGGCGCAGCTCGCCGGCGCTGACCGAGCTCGAGCTGCTGACGATGGACTGGCTCGCGCAGCTGCTCGGCCTGCCCGGGGGGTGGCACGGCCACATCGAGGACTCGGCGTCCACCTCGACGCTCGCCGCGATGATCGTCGCGCGCCACGTGACCGGCCGCGAGGTCGTCGTCTGCTCCGAACACGCGCACTCCTCGGTCGAAAAGTCGGCGCGGATGCTGGGGATGGAGCTGCGCAGGGGTCCAGTCGACCGGGACTTCCGGCTGCTGATCGACGAGGTCGAGCTCGGAGACGCGGCCGCGGTCGTGGCCACCGTGGGAACGACGTCGAGCGCGTCGATCGATCCCGTGCCGGAGATCGCCGCGGCCGCACGCGCAGCCGGCGCCTGGCTCCACGTCGACGCTGCCTACGCGGGCGCCGCCTGGGTCTGCCCCGAGCTGCGCGGCTCGCAGGCAGGCGCCGAGCTGGCCGACTCCCTCGTCGTCAACGCCCACAAGTGGCTGCTGGCTCCGATGGACTGCTCCTGCCTCTGGACCTCGCGGCCCGACGATTTCCGGGCCGCGTTCAGCCTCGTCCCGGAGTACCTGCGAACCTCCGATGACGCAGCGAGTCTCTCCGAGTACGGCCCCGCGCTCGGGCGCCGCTTCCGGGCCCTGAAGCTCTGGGCCGTGCTGCGCTGTCACGGGCGAGAGGGTCTGCAGCAGGTGATCCGGGAGCACCTCCGGCTCGCCGAGCTCTTCGAGTCGTGGGTGCGAGAGGACGCCGGCTGGGAGGTTGCCGCGCCGCGGCACTTCTCGCTCGTGTGCTTCCGGCGCATCGGATCTGACGAGGACAACGAGACCCTGGTTGAGCGGGTCAACGCCTCGGGTGACATCTTTCTGTCACACACGAGACTGGATGACCGCTACGTCCTGCGGCTCGCGATCGCGAACGGTCGCACCACCGAGGCCGACGTCCGCCGGGCCTGGGAGGTCCTACGAAGGGAGAGCACCCCGTGATCATCAGCACCATGAACGACATCCCGGGCTACGAGATCGACGAGGTTTTCGGCGAGGTGTTCGGGCTGACAGTGCGTTCGCGCAACATCGGTTCACAGCTCGGAGCCGGTCTCAAGTCGATCCTCGGCGGCGAGCTGAAGGGTATGACGAAGGCGCTCGTCGACAGCCGCGAGCAGGTGACCGAGCGAATGGTGCAGGAGGCCGAGGCGAAGGGCGCGAACGCGATCGTCGCGATGCGCTTCGACACCTCTGAAATGGGGCAGAACTGGACGGAGATCTGCGCCTACGGAACCGCGGTGCGGATCCGCAAGGCCTAACCTAGACCTACCCGACGGGCTAGTAGACCGCACCTCGGCGGCGGCCTAGAGTTGTGGCTCACCACCGGCGCTGCGGATGTCCTGCAGCGGTCATCGAAGAAAGGCGTTCTCCGTGCACACTTTCCGCGCGTACCGTCAGCGGGGCCGCACGAGGCGGGTTTGGGTTGCCGTCCTCTGTGCCTGTGCCGTCGGCGCGCTCCTGCCTCTGAACGGCCAGGCCGCGCTCTCGGATCCGGTCCCCACCGGCACGGTCGTATCGGTGACACCCGGCGACCTCACCTGCTCGCTGATGCTGGCGGCGGCTGCCGTCGCCGATCCGACGGCCCTCTTCGACGCGGGCAGCTGCGGAGCGAGTCAGCTTCAGCCGGACGAGTCCTGGGGCGTCTAGCCAGCCCCGGGCGGCGGGGCAGGAGGCGATCGCGTCGCCGGGCCCTCGCTGTCGGTGGTCAGCAGCGCGCAGATGTCGCCACGGGCCGGCGCCTGCTCGTGAGCGACACGAGCGGGACACCGACCCGCAGCTGCCAGAAGCTCGGAGGTGCGGCCCCTCCCGGCTTCGGCGTGCTGCTCCGACGCTGGGCGCGCCGGAGCAGTCCGGCAACCTCGAGCAGCCGCCGGGGGCGGCGGTCGGCCTTGGTGCCGGAATTGGGCTCGACGGCGGGCAACCCTGGACGGAGAGAGTCGACCGCGACCAGCGTCAGGCGACGGTGCCGCGGGGGATTGTCGACGGCGAGCACGAACCAGTCGCCTGGTGCGAGTGGCCCGCGCGGGACGTCCCGCAGCTCCCCGAGGTACTGGCGCGGATCCAGGGCCGAGGCCGAAGCCACCCGCCAGACCGTTTCGCCGAGATAGACGAACTGTTCCATGGATCAGAGCCTGTCAAACGGAGTTCCACGCGGAGATAACCGGACGATCATCCCCGAGGTAACCGCTGCCGCCGGCGCCGGTACCGAGTTTCGGATTCTCGGCCAGTTCGAGGTCACCCAGGGCGGCGAGGCCGTCGCCCTGAGCGGGACGAGGAAAGCACTGCTGGCCGCGCTGCTGCTGCGCGCGAACGAGCCGGTCACGATCGATCAGCTGATCGAGGACGTCTGGGGCGAACAACCCCCGGCCTCCGCACTCAAGATGGTGCGCAACGCCATCTGGGCGCTGCGGAAGCTCCTCGAGAAGGATGCACTTGCCACCCGGCCGGGTGGCTACGAGCTCCAGCTCGAGCCCGGCCGCCTCGACGCGGAACGCTTCGAGCGCCTCGCGCAGGCGGGCAGCGAGGCGCTTGCCTGCGGCGCCCCGGCCGAGGCTGCCGACCGGCTGCGCGAGGCCCTTGGACTCTGGCGCGGGCGGGCTCTCGCGGACTTTGCGTATTCGCCGTTTGCCCACCCGTCGATCGCGCGGCTGGAGGAGCTTCGGCTGAACGCGCTCGAGGATCGGATCGAAGCGGACATCGAGCTCCGGCGGCACAGCGACCTCGTGGGCGAGCTCGAGCAGCTCGTCGCCGAGCAGCCGCTGCGCGAGCGGTTGCGGGCCCAGCAGATGGTCGCGCTCTACCGTTCGGGCCGCCAGGCCGAGGCGCTCGGCGCGTTCCAGCAGGCGCGACGGCTGCTCGTGGACGAGCTCGGCCTGGAACCCTCGCCCTCGCTACGCCGGCTGGAGCAGTCGATCCTTCGCCACGACCCGGAGCTCGAGCCTCCCGCTGACCGCGTCGAGCAGGTGGCGCCTGCCGAGCTGCCCGAAACCCGCCGCGGGGTGGTGATCCTCTTCGTCCTCGTCTCGCCGCAGGACGGGACGGACGCCGAGGCGCGCCGGCGGGTCCTGGCTGCTGCGTCCGAGGCCGCGGCAGCCGTGCTCGAGCGGCACGGAGCGGAGGCGGAGCCGTTGCAGAGCGGCGCCATGATGGGCGTATTCGGTGTGCCGGCCGCGCACGAGGACGATCCGCTGCGCGCCCTCCGGGCCGCGGCCGAGCTGGCCGCCGCGAGCGGCCCGCCGCTCGAGGCCGACATTGCGCTCGGGCTGGATGCGGGCGAGGTGATCGTGGGTAAAACGGACGGTCGGCCCACCGTGGACGGTGAGGTGGTTGCCAGTGCCGCGAGTCTTGCGCAGGCCGCGCGGCCGGGCGAGGTGCTCGTGGGGACGGGCGCCGAGCAGCTCCTGCGCGGAGCGGCCCGCCTCGAGCGGCGGTCGGGCGTCTGGCGGCTCGTCGACCTGGTCGCGGGCGCGCCGGCGATCGCCCGCCGCTTCGACACTCCCCTCGTCGGCCGCGAGCGGGAGCTGGAGCTCCTCCGCGAGCGCTTCGAACGGTGCGTGCAGGACGGAGCGGCCCACCTCTTCACGGTGCTGGGCCCGCCTGGGATCGGCAAGTCGAAGCTCGCACGCGAGCTCGCCGCTTCGCTCGAAGGCGAGGCCCGCGTCCTCCACGGGCGCTGCCTGCCGTACGGCGACGGCGTCACGTTCTGGCCGCTGCGCGAGATCCTTCGCGCGGCCGTCGGCGACGACACGGGAGCGGGCGTTGCGCGGCTGCTTGCGGGCGAGCCCGATGCGAAGGCCGTTTGCGACCACCTTACCGCCGCTGTCGGCGGCGAGGGCTCGGCGGGGGGGTCCCGCGAAGAGACGTTCCGCGCCGCTCGGCGGTTGCTGGAGACGCTGGCGCGGGAGCGCCCGCTCGTGCTGGTGCTCGAGGACCTGCACTGGGCCGAGCCGACCTTCCTCGAACTCGTCGACCACGTCCTCGACCTCGTGCGCGACGTTCCGATCTTGCTCCTCTGCCTCGCCCGGCCGGAGCTCGTCGAGCGGCGGCCGCTGTGGGCAGGCGGTCGCTCGCGGGTCGCGTCGATCCTGCTCGAGCCGCTGGGCAACCGCGATGCCGAGCGGCTGATCGACAACCTCGAGGGTGGCCGAACGCTCGAGCCCGATGCGCGCGCACGGATTGTCGAGGCCGCTGAGGGCAATGCGCTCTTCGTCGAGCAGATGCTCGCGCTGCTTGCCGAGGGGGGCGCCGAGACGGCCGTGCCGCCGAGCCTGCAGGCGCTCCTGGCCTCGCGGCTCGACCGCCTGCCCCCCGCGGAGCGCCGGCTGCTCGACCGTGCGGCGGTTGCCGGGAGGCACTTCTCGCACGAGGACGTGCTCGCGCTTGCGCCCGAGGAGGAGCGCGCGGATGCCGGTGCGATGCTGGGGGCGCTCGCCCGTCGGGAGCTGATCCGCGCCGAGCGCGGCGAGGGTGACTTCCGGTTCGTGCATGGCCTCGTGCGCGAGGCTGTCTACGAGTCCGTCCCGAAGCACTCGCGCGCCAGGCTCCATGAGCGCTGCGCCGCGCTGCTCGAACGGCGCGAGAGCGGAATGGAGCTCGACGAGCTGGTCGGCTACCACCTCGAGCAGTCCCACCGGTACCTGGAGGAGCTCGGGACGGTCGGCGCCAGGGCGGCCGAGCTCGCCGCCCGTGCGGCGTCTCGGCTCGGGCGAGCTGGGACGCGCGCCTCTGCCCGGGGTGACGTGGCGGCTGCCGTCGGCCTGCTGACGCGTGCCGTGGCGCTCCTCGGGCCGACGGCCCGGGAGCGCGTGGCGCTGCTCGCCGAACTCGTCGAGGCGCTCAGGGAGAGCGGCGACTTTCCCAGGGCCGAGCTCGTGCTCGGGGAGCTCACGGCCGCCGCCGCCGAGCAGGGCGACCGCGTGCTCCGGGCCTACGCCGTCGTCTCGCGGCACCGCCTCCGGTTGAAGACGAGCGCCGGGCCGGACGCCGAGAGCTTCGAGCGCGAGGCGCTCGACGCCGTCGCGGCCTTCGAGGAGGCGGACGACGACCGGCTGCTCGCGAAAGCGTGGGAGCTGCTCGCTGTCGAATCCTGGTTCCATTGCCGCGCGGGCGACGCCGAGCGAGCGCTCGCGAAGGCGATCGAGCACGCGCGGCGCGCCGGTGACGGGGGTACGGAGGCCCAGAGCGTCGGCCTCTCGATCGGCGCTGCGGTCTTCGGGCCGCTGCCGGTCCCGGACGGCCTGCGCCGCTGCGATGCGATCCTGGCTGAGCCTCCGGGGCAGCGGCGCGTGGCGGCAGCCGCGTTGCGGGCGCTCGCGGCGCTCTCGGCCATGCAAGGGGGCTTCGACACGGCACGGGACGCGCTCGCGCAGGCGCGGGCGATGCTCGAGGATCTTGGTCTCGCGCTCGCTGCAGCGCAGGCTGCCGAGACGGCCGGAACGATCGAGCTGCTGGCGGGCGACCCTGTCGCGGCGGAGGAGGAGCTGCGCGCCGGCTACGACCGGCTCGAGCGCATGGGCGTCGCGAGCACCCGAGCCAACCTCGCTGCCCTCCTCGCGACGGCACTGTCGGCCCAGGGACGCGACCGCGAGGGGTTGCTGATGAGCGAGGTGGCTGAGCAGGCCGCCGCGGCCGTCGACCTCTCGGCGCAGGTCCACTGGCAGGCAGCGCGGACACGGGCGCTCGCGGGACTTGGCCGGCCGGAGGAGGCCCTGCGGTTCGGCCACAGCGCCGTCGGCCTGGCAGAGCGAACGGATTTCCTGAATGTGCGGGGCGACGCGCTGATGGCCCTCTCCCAGGCCGAACCGGGCGTGGTCGGCCGTGCGGTACGGCTCTACGAGCGCAAGGGAAACATCGTCGCCGCCGCGGGCGCACGGGCGCGGATACGCGGGTCGGTGTCGGCCCGGCCGTAGCGCCCGCGTCAGAGCGTTCGCAGCAGCTCGAGAAACTCCCCGGTACCGCCGACCACGATCTCGGCCGACTCGCGCAGCAGGTTCGGCGATTCGGTCGAGGCGACCGCGATCCGCACCGCGCAGCTCAGGCCCTCGACGGCGCGGAACGCGTCCAGGTCGGTTGTGTCGTCGCCTGCCACGAGCGCCCGCCGCAGCGACCGTTGCTCGAGCAGGTACCGGACCGCGGTTCCCTTGTCTCCCGCAAGCGGCGGCAGCACCTCGAGCACCTTGCGCCCGAAGCGCGCCACCAGGCCCTCCTGCCGGGCCCGGTCGGCCACCGCATCGAGCTCGCGCACCGCTGCCCGCTCATCGGCTGCGTTGCGGTAGTGGAACGACAGGGTCAAACGCTTCGGCTCGGCGGGCCACGCGACGGTCGAGGCGAAGTCCGCCAGCCGCTGCCGCCAGCTCTCGGCGTGCGGGTTGAGCTCCAGCCCGTGCGAGCCGACGTAGATCACGCCCTCGACCGCGAGCCGGCTCCGCACGTCCTCGCCATCGCGCCCACTGACGACGGCGACAAGCGCGTACCGGGCGGTGAGCCGCGCGAGCTCGGCGCGGGTTTCTCCGGGCACCGAGGCGTCCTCGGGCCGTGCCACGATCGGCGCGAGCACCCCGTCGAAATCGAGAAAGAGACCAGCCTCGCCCGGCGCATCCGTCACTCGCCGGAGCAACGGGTCTGCCGTCGCGGCCACGGCCGTAGCATAGGCGCGTGAGCCTCGTCCTGATCGGCGTCACCGCCGGCTTCTTCAGTGCGCTCCTCGGCGTCGGCGGGGGGATCGTCATCGTCCCCCTGCTGGTTGTCTTCACGTCGCTCACGCTCCGGCCGGCAGCGGCAACCTCGCTCGCCGCGATCGGGATCACTGCACTTGCCGGGACGATCACCTACGTCTTCCATGGCGCTGTCGAGCCTGCCTACGCGGCGCTGATCGGAATCCCCGCTGGGGCTGGGGCGATCGCCGGGTCGACACTCCAGCAGCGGCTGCCCGTGCGGACGCTCTCCTTCCTGTTCGCCGCGCTGCTCGCTGGGATCGCGATCCGGCTGCTCCTCGCATGACCTACGCGCTCGCGGTGGCGCTCGGTGTTGTCGCCGGCCTGCTGGCCGGCCTGTTCGGGGTCGGTGGCGGCATCCTCTTCGTGCCGGTGTTGCTCCTGCTCGGACGATCGCAGCTGCATGCCGAGGCGACGTCGCTGCTCGCGATCCTCCCCACCGTCGCCGCCGGCGCCTGGCGTCAGCAGCGCTACGGAAACGTCCGCTGGCGCGTGGCGCTCGTGATCGGGCTCGGCTCGGTCGCCGGGGTCGAGGGAGGCGCATACCTCGCGGTGCACCTCCCCGGGGACGTGCTGCGGAAGCTGTTTGCAGTGCTCCTGCTCGCCGTCGCGGCGCAGATCGCCTGGCGCGCGCGGCGCTCGTCGCCCTATTCTGTGCCGATGCCCGACCTCGACGAGATCTGGGTTCCGCTCGTCGACGAGCCGATCGGCTCGATCGTCGAGAAGATCGAGCGCGAGCAGGAGATCGCTCGCCTGATCGCGTCCCCGCACAGGATCCTGGCCTTCCGCACATTCGCCTACATCCGCGTCGGCCTGCTGCTGGGTCAGCTGCTCTTCGACCACGACCTGCCGCCCTACGACGGCTCGGAGACCTGGGTGCACGCGCTGCTCAAGGATTCGGCTCACCACGAGGCGCTGGCCAGGGAGGTGCGGGCGGTTGCCGAGGAGATCGCGGCCGATCCGACGTACGCCACCGACGAGCCGCTCGGACCAGACGATGCGGCGCGCGAGCGCTTCAAGGCGTTCGCGAAGGAGCGACTGGACGACAGCTAACTACGCGCGTGCCGCATAGGCGATCGCGAACGTCCCTGCGAATCCGAGCACGGTCAACCCCACGCGCATCCGCGACGGGTGCTCGTGGTGGGCCTCGGGCAGCAGGTCTGTCGCACCCATGAAGAGAAAGAAGCCGACGTAGAGCGACAGCAGATATCCGAGATGCCGCACCGAGACGGCGAGGATCGAGCCGACGATCGCGCCGGCGAACGGCGCCGCCGCGTCAACCACGAGCCAGCGTACGGCCTGCCGCCGGTCGGCGCTTTGCCGTAGCACGAAGCTGACCGTGTTCATGCCGTCCGCGAAGTCGTGGCTGACGACGGCGAGGAAGACGAGCAGGCCCGTGGCGCTGTTCAGCTGGAAGGCGAGGCCGAGCCCGAGGCCGTCGATGAAGCTGTGCACGGAGAGGCCGGCGGCGCCCAGCGCCCCGACCTGCGCATGGGCCCGCGCCTGCTCAGGCTCGTCGCGGTGGTGGAGGACGAGGATGCGCTCGGCGAGGAAGAACCCGATGAAGCCCGCGCCGATCAGCCAGGCGACGTGGCGGCTGTCACGGACCGCGTCGATCGCCTCCGGAAGGACATCAAAGAGCGCGACCGCGACGACGATCCCGCCAGTCAGTGCGATCAGGGTGGTCAGGTCGCGCCGGTAGCGCAGCGCAACGAAGCCGCCGAGCAGCGTCGAGACGACGGTCAGGCCCGCGAGGGGGACCGCGACCCAGTGCATCAGGCGCACCTCCCAGAGAGCCCGCCGAGGTCGAGCTGGTGGGCCTGTGCGGCAAAGCGGTTGCGCCGCTCGGCCGCGGCGCCGGGACGCGCGGGGGAGCGCCCCGTCTCCTCGACCGAGCCGCTGGAGACGCACAGGAGGTGGTCGTGCTCCGGGCGGCCGTGGCCGCCGAGCAGCCGGCCCTCGACGTCAAGCTGCCGTCGCGCGCTGAGGCTGCGCAGGAGCTCGGCCGGGCCGTCGCTCGTCGCAAGCCCGAGCTCCGGGCGGCTCCGAGCCCACAGTTCGGAAACGGGGAGGGGGCCCCCGCACACCTCGCTTGCGCCGAGGGCCGCTCGGCCGGAGGGCGTCAGGCGCGCGCGTGGCGGCGAATCCATGGGCGGGAGGCTATATGGGAATGATTCTCAATGCTCGCGCTGAAGGGTGCCGCCACGCCTTGCATAATGGGGCCGTGCTCCGTGTGCTGATCGCCGCGGTCCTGGTCGGCACCGTGCTCGCCGCCGCCGGTGCCGCCGCGACGCCCCCCGACCGGGCTGCGGGAGCGTCGGCCCGGGGGTACGGGATCAGCATCGTCGTGCCCGGGCAGCCGGGCGCGGGCACGCCGGCGCTCAGCGCGCCGCAGGACGCCGTCCAGTTCGGCGGGGCCTTCGCCTACCCGGCAGACGGGTCGGTCGCGACGGCGAACTCGGTCACCTTGAGCGTCTCAGCCGACCCAGGCACCGTCGCGACTGCTAGCGCCTCGACCGAGGTGACCGGCCTGACGCTCTTCTCGGGGGAGATCACGGCCGACTCCGTCTCGGCGCAAGCGACGTCTTCTGCGACCCCGGACAGCGCGAGCGGCGATCTGAGCGGGAGCGCCCTGGCAACCCTCGTCGTGCTCGGTCAGCCAGTGGCGCCCGCCCCGAACCTGCGCGTCCAGCTCAGCGACTGGGGCTATGCGCTCGTGCTCGAGCAGAGCACGGCGGAGGCCCAGAGCGGCCCACCGGGCTATCACGGCTTCATCACGATGCTCGACGTCCACCTCACGGCCGACCACGGCGGGCTTCCTGCGGGCAGCGAGGTGCTCGTCGGCTACGGGGAGGTCAGCACCCAGGCCGCCCAGGCTCCGCCCCTGCCGGTTCCTCCGACGACCACGAGCATCGCCCCAATCGCCCCGCGCAACACTCCGAAGGTGAAGCAGAAGCCACCACCCGAGCCGAAGCCGCGCCGCGTCATCCCGGCACCCGCGCCCAGCCCGCCGCAGGTGCTCCCGAAGCTGTCCGCCGGCGGCTACGTCTTCCCGGTCTACGGCACCTCGTCGTTCATCGACACCTTCGGCGCTCCTCGCGCCGACGTCTCCTGGCACCACGGCGACGACATCTTCGCGCCGCTCGGCGCCCCGCTGCTCGCCTGCTCCTCGGGCACCGTGTTCAGCGTCGGCTGGAACACGATCGGCGGCAACCGCCTCTGGATCCGAGACGACCAGGGGAACGAGTTCTACTACGCACATCTTTCCGCGTTCTCGCCGCTCGCGAAGAACGGCGCTCGCGTGAGCGCCGGTGACGTGCTCGGTTTCGTCGGCAACACCGGCGACGCCGAGGGAACGCCGTACCACCTCCATTTCGAGGTGCATCCCGTCGGCCTGCTCGGTCTCGGCTACGACGGTGCGGTCGACCCGACGAGCTACCTGACCGGGTGGAAGCGACTCCAGGACATACCGATCAGCGCCGCGGGCGCCTGGGCGCCGATCTCGGTTAACGTGGCGCGGGCACCGAAACCCGGGGCGATCCTGCTCCAGGTCTCCGACATCTCGACCGCGAGCGGGCTCGATCCCGCGTCTCTGCGGCTCGCGATCGCGCCGGTTTCCGCAGAGGACGACGGGGCGCTCGTTCGCGCCCACGCCGCCCCCGCCCGCGGCTAGCTTCTCGTCCTAGTTGCCGTTCCCCGAGCCCTGATACGTGAAGTCTTCCCCCCCGCCGAGGAGGTGGTTCGAGATGAACTTGCGGCTCGGCGGACCGGTAACCGGATTGAAGAGGATGCCGAGGGTGATGCCCACGAGCAGGAGTGTGCTGTTGCGCGCTTTGTGCTCCTCCCTCCCTTGGATCCGGTCGGCTGCCTTGCGCAGCTCGGCGACGGTCGTCTTGAGCTCGTCCTGGATGTCCTTGTCGGTCGCGACACGCGTCGCCAGGGGCACGACTCCGCGGCCGCCGAGCAGCTCGGTGTAGAGGTTGCGAGCCGTCTCGTACGCACTGCGCACGCTCTCACGCAGCTCCTCGTCGCGCAGCGCACGCTCCACGTACGGTTTGACGGTGTCCGCAGCGTCCGAGACCCTGTCTCTCGTCTTGGCCATGGTCCGAAAGTCCTTTCGCTGGTTAACTTCTGTGCTTCTACCCCCGAGCGGTGGTCGCAAACTGGCGGCGGCTGCGCTTGTTTTGACGCTGGCGGGCTGCGGCGGCTCCGGCCCGAACCCCGCCGCAGAGAAGCGGGTGGCCGGAGACGGATTCGGCTTCCGGGCGCCCGCGCGCTGGCGGGTAACGCACGGGGCGCGGTCACTGCAGGCGCGGCGAGGGGACGCACTGGTGTCGGTGATGACCTTCCGCCTCGCCCGGCCGTATCGGCCGGCGCTCTGGAGCAAGGTCGTGGCGGAGCTCGACCGGGTGGCCGCCGAGCTCGCGAGACGCGAGCGGGGCAAGCTGACGGCATCGGTGACGCGGCGCATCGCGGGCATCGATGCGCGTGCGTACGAGATCGTGCGAAGCGGCGGCTCGGACGAGCGGATCGCCTTCCTCCTGCAGGGGCGCCTCGAGTATCAGCTCTTCTGCCGCGAGCCCGACGCCTCCGCGCACACCGCCTGCGACCGGCTGCTCGACTCGTTCAGCCTGGCATAGCGGCGGCCCGCTCCTGCCCGCTCGCCCGCCTCGTCCGCGCCTTCCGGCCCTCGAAGGCGACCTCGAGTACCTCGGCGATCGAGTCGACGAGGGTGAACTCGAGTTCCTTGCGCGTCTCCGCCGGTAGATCCTCCAGGTCGAACTGGTTCTCGCGCGGCAGGATCACGCGCTTGAGGCCTGCGCGCTGTGCGGCGAGCACCTTCTCGCGGAGCCCGCCGATCGGCAGCACCTGTCCCGTCAGCGTGATCTCGCCCGTCATGCCGACGTCCGACGAGACCGGCCGCGCCTGGACGAGCGATGCGATCGCCGTCGCCATCGTGATCCCGGCCGACGGCCCGTCCTTCGGCACGGCGCCCGCAGGCACGTGCACGTGGACGTCATGTTCGGCAAACCAGTCCGCCGGCAGGCCGAGATCCTCCGCGTGGGAGCGCACCCATGACAGCGCCGCCTGCGCCGACTCGCGCATCACGTCGCCGAGCTGCCCGGTGATCGTCAGTTTCCCCTTGCCGGGGTAGGCCTGCGCCTCGATGAAGAGGATGTCGCCGCCGGCAGGGGTGTACGCGAGCCCGGTGGCGACGCCCGGTTCCGACGTCCGCTTGCGCACCTCGCCGCTGAAGCGCCGTGGCCCGAGCCACGCCCGCACCCTGGCCTCGTCGATGCCGAGCTTGGCCTTCCGCCCCTCGGCTACCTGCAGGGCCGCCTTGCGGCAGAGGTCGGCGATCCGCCGCTCGAGGTTGCGGACGCCGGCCTCGCGGGTGTACTCACGGATCACGAGCCGGACCGCGCCGGCCGGGATCGCGAGTTGCTCCTTCCTCAGGCCGTGGGCCTCGAGCTGCTTCGGGATCAGGTAGCGCTTCGCGATCCCGAACTTCTCGTCCTCGGTGTAGCCGGAGAGCGAGATCACGTCCATCCGGTCAAGCAGTGCCCCGGGGATCGAGTCGAGGGTATTGGCGGTGCAGATGAACAGCACCTTCGAGAGGTCGAAGGGCAGGTCGAGGTAGTGGTCGCGGAAGGTCTTGTTCTGCTCGGAATCGAGCACCTCGAGCATCGCGCTCGCCGGGTCGCCGCGGAAGTCGTTGCCCATCTTGTCGATCTCGTCGATTAGCAGCACCGGGTTCTTCGACTCCGCGTCGCGGAGTGCGCGGATAATCGTGCCGGGCATCGAACCGATGTAGGTGCGCCGGTGGCCGCGGATCTCGGCCTCGTCGCGCACGCCCCCGACCGAGAGGCGGCCGAATTTCCGCTCGAGGGTGCGCGCGACCGACTGCCCGAGTGAGGTCTTGCCGACCCCCGGCGGACCGACGAAGCAGAGAATCTGGCCGGACGGGTCGTTCCGCAGCTTCGAGACGGCGAGAAACTCGATGATCCGCTCCTTCACCTTCTCAAGGTCGTAGTGATCCTCGTCGAGCACCTTCCGGGCGCGATCGAGGTCGAGGACGTCCTCGGTGACGGTCTGCCACGGCAGGGTCAGAATCCAGTCGAGGTACGTGCGGATGACACCGTACTCCGCCGCCGCCGCCGGCAGCTTCTCCAGGCGTGAGAGCTCGCGGCTCGCCGCCTTCTCGACGCCATCGGGCAGGGTCCGTGCAGCCAGCTGCGCGCGAAGCTCGTTGATCTCGGCCTGCTCGGCGTCGCCCTCCCCGAGCTCCTCCTGGATCGCCTTCATCTGCTGGCGGAGGTAGAACTCGCGCTGGCCCTTCTCGAGCTCGGACTGAACCTGTGACTGGATCTTGGTTCCGAGCTCGACCACCTCGAGCTCGCGGTTCAGGATCAGCGACGTCTCCCGGAGCCGGGCCTCGATGTCGGGCAGCTCGAGCAGGCTCTGCTTCTCCTCGGTCTTCAGCCGGATCGTGGACGCGACGAGGTGGCAGAGCGCGCTCGGGTCCTCGACGTTCGCGGCGGCGATCTGCAGCTCCTCGGGAAGGTACGGGACGAGGCCGATGATGCGTCCGAACAGCGTCTGCACGTTTCGGGTGAGCGCCTCGACCCGCTTCGACTCGACGAGCACGTCCGGGACGTCCTCGAATTCGCCGACGAGATACCGGTCGTCGGGCATGTGGCGCTTGACCCTGATCCGGCGGAGGCCCTGGACGAGGATCCGCATCGTCCCGTCCGGGACGCGGATCATCTTGTGCACGACTGCGGCCGTTCCGACCTCGTGCAGATCGTCCCACCCCGGCGCCTCGGCCTCCTCGTTGCGGACGGTCACGAGCGCGAGCAGCCTGTCCCCGCCGACGACGTCGTCGATCAGCTTGATCGAACGCTCCTGGCCGATCGCGAGCGGCGTCATCGACTCCGGGAAGACGACGGTCTCTTTCAGCGGCAGGACAGGCAGGATCGCCGGCAGCTCGGGCCCGATGATCGGCTCGGCGGTGTCGGGAACGTCGGGTTCGGCCTCGCTCACCCGCTCCGCCTGACCTCGATCGAGACGTTCACGTGCTGCGATGGCGGTTCTGCGACCGGCAGGACGATGTGGAGGAGGCCGCGCTCGTAGCTCGCCCCGGCCCGGCCCGAGTCGACATCCTCGGTCAACTGGATCCGGCGTTGGAACGCACCGTATTCGAGCTCCAGCTGCTGGATGCGCGCGCCGGGGACCTGCGGCCGCTCCCGTACACCGGAGATCACGACCGCGCGGTCCGAGGCGACGACCTGCACCTGTTCGGGATCGACGCCGGGCAGCTCGACGACGACGTGCAGCTCCGGTGGGTCCTCCGTGCGGTAGCAGTCGGCCTGCGGGCGAAAGCCGTGGCGCAGGCCCGAGAAGCGCGGCACCTGCCAAAGGTCGCTGAAGAGCTCCTGGATCTGCTGCTGCAGCTCGTCCATGTCGCGTCGAGATGTCATGCACGCACCCTATGCCCCCGAACGTAGATTTCAGCCGTGGCGCGCATCCTCCGTCTGCTCGTAGCCGCCTTCGGGGCCGTGCTCTACCTCTGGTTCGCCGCCGTCCGCAACCTGCCCCGGGTGCGGCGGCGTAAGGCGGGACGAAAGCTAGCCAAGCCCCGGTAGCCTGACGTCGTGCTCGCCCGCTGGATCCGGCTTGTCGTGCGCTTTCGCTGGCTCGTGATCACCGGCTGGACGGCCGTGATCGTGATCGGGTTCCTCGCCTCCATCAGGCTCAACGCGCTGCTCTCGAACACCTTCACGGTGCCCGGCACCGAGTCGGAGCGCGCTCGGACGATCCTGCAGCACCACTTCGGCGACCGCAGCGACGGCGAGTTCCTCGTCGTCTTCCGCATTCCCCGCACGACCGCGAGCGCTGCGCTTGTACCCGCGCTCGCGCGCGCCGCGCGGGCCGTTCCGACCGGTCGTGCTGGCCCGCTGCGGAAGGTCGGGAATGTCGCCTACGGGAACGTCACGACGACGCTGAAGCTGTCCGATGCGAAGGGCTACACCGACCGTATCCTGCGCGCGCTGAGGCCGCCCCTTGGGATCCGGGGCTACGTCAGCGGCCAGGCCGCGATCCAGCACGATCTTGACCCGATCTTCACGCAGGACCTGCGCAGGGGGGAGTCGATCGCGCTGCCGATCGCGGCGGTCGTGCTGCTGCTCGTGTTCGGCCTCTCGGTCGCGGTGACGATGCCTTTCATCTTCGCCGCTGCCACGATCATGGGGACCCTGGGCATCGTGTGGGTCGCCGCGCACTTCATGACGACGGCAACCTATGCCACGAACCTCGTTCAGCTGATCGGTCTCGGGATCGCGATCGACTACTCGCTGCTCGTC
>JBHEMK010000020.1:0-3702 GCA_046262635.1 Gaiellaceae bacterium | reverse complement strand
GCTCTCCGACGGCTGCCGCGCGCCGACCGCACCCCAGACCAGCACGTGCTTGAGCAGCCCGGCGACGCGATAGGTGAGCATCGCCTCGCCCTTGACGTTGACGGCGAGCTGCACGCCGTTCGCGTCCCGGTCGATCAGCTGCGCGGCGGTCGCGGCACCCGTGAGGGAAAGGGCCACGAGGACGCAGGCGGTGAGAAGGGAGAGTCGGTACACGCATTCCTTGTATCGGCCGAGCCCGGCGACTTCCGCTGCTCGAACGGGGGATTCGCGCCCGGTCCGCGAGCCTTGCCGCACCGCCGGCCAGGGCGGATGGCCGCCGCGGGGCGCGACCCGGTCAGACGGGAGCGGTTGTGCCCAGATGGCGCTCGTAGGCCCCCGTGGCGACGATCTCCACGATCTGCTCGACCGTGAACCGGAGCTCGTCATCGGTGTTGTAGAAGTGCGGCCCGAGCCGGATGCCTGCGTTCGGGCGGAAGTCGCAGAGGATCTGGCGCTCGGAGAGCTCCCTGTGCACCGCCTCGAACTCCGGCGTCCTGACGAGCACCGTGCCGCCCCGCCGTGCCGGGTCGCGGGGGCTGCCGACGTCGAAGCCGGCGGCGTCGAGCAGGTCGATCAGCAGCTGCGTCTGCCGCACCGAGCACCCGCGGATCCGGTCAACGCCGACCTCCTCGATCACGTCGTAGCCCGCCGTCGCCGCATAGAGAGCCGGCACGTTCGGCGTGCCGGTGAGGAAGCGCCTGACGCCCTCGGCGTACTCGAGCTCAGGCTCGAATCCGAACGGCCGCGCGTGGCCCTGCCAGCCGACGAGGGTCGGCTTGAGCTCGGCGGCCAGATCGGGACGAACGTAGAGCCAGGCCGCACCGGGGCCGCCACACAGCCACTTGACGCTGCCGCCGGTGGCGAAGTCGACAGCCAGCGCCGCTACGTCAAGCGGGACGACCCCGGCCGACTGATAGCAGTCGAGCACGACGAATGCCCCGGCCTCGTGGGCCCGGCGGACGATCGGCTCGACCGCCTGGATCTCCGCCGTCTTGTAGAGGACGTGGCTGATCGGGACGAGCAGCGTCCGTTCGTCGATCGCATCGACGATCGCGCGGTCGTCCTCAACAGCGACCACCTCGAGCTCGGGGCGAGCCTGATAGAGGTAGCGCACCGAGGGGAAATTGGCCTCCTCGAAGACGATCCTGTTCCGATCGCCCGGCTGCGGGAAGCACGAGAGCACGATCGCCTCGGCGATCGTGACGTTCTGGTGCATGACGACGGACTCCGGCGGCGCCCCGATGATCCGCCCGATCTGGTCTCCGACCGTCACAGGCAGGTCCCACCAGCCTTCGCTCCAGGCGCGAATGCCGCGGGTCCTCCACATCCGGGCGTACTCGGCGAGACGCTCCTCGGCCGCGGCGGGCATCGCCGCGAGCGAGTGGTTGATCAGGTACGTCGTCTCCCGGAGGATTGGGAAGCGGTCGCGATACTCGCTCGGCTCCACGGCCCCAGCGTATCGGCGTCGCTCTCCTACAGCTCTGTGAGCCGGCGCTCCCCCGGCCCGACGTACCTCGCGCTCGGCCGCACGAGCCGACCGAGGCGCTTCTGCTCCAGCACGTGCGCAGACCAGCCCGCGGTGCGCGAGCAGGCGAACATCGCGGGCGCGAGCACCGGTGGGATGTCCGCGACGTCGAGCACCACGGCGGACCAGAACTCGACGTTCGTGGCGAGCACGCGGTCGGGCCGGCGCGCCTGGAGCTCCGCGAGCGCCGCCCGCTCGAGCTCCTCGGCGACCTCGAATCGGGGCGCGCCGAGCTCCTTCGCCGTTCGCCGCAGCAGCCGCGCCCGCGGATCCTCCGCGCGGTAGACCCGGTGGCCGAACCCCATGATCCGCTCGCCCCGGTCGAGAGCGCCCTTGATCCACGAGTCCGCATCGCCCGCGGCGGCGACGGAGTCGAGCATCGGCAGGATGCGCGCCGGTGCGCCGCCGTGCAGCGGGCCCGAGAGCGTGCCGACGGCCGCCGAGAGGCACGCGGCGCAGTCGGCACCCGTCGACGCGGCGATGCGCGCCGTGAAGGTCGACGCGTTCAGCCCGTGCTCGGCTGTGCAGATCCAGTAGGTGTCGAGCGCCTTGGCCTGCTTCGCGTCGAGCTCGCCGCGCCACTGGAGGACGAACCGCTCGGCTGCGTTCTTGCCCGTCGCCACGGTCTCGTCGGGAACCCTTGCCTCGCCGCCGCGCGCGGACTCCGCCACGAGCGAGAGGGTGCCGGCGGAAAGCAGGGCGAGATCGTTCCGCGCCTGCTCGTCATCGATGTCGATCAGCTGCTTCATCCTGCGGCGACCACCGAGGATCGCGAGCCCCGCCTGCACGTCGTGCATGGTCGAGCCGGTGCGGAGCTCCAGCCTCGGGTGCTCGACGGGGAGACCGGGCTCGAGCGACTCGTCCACGAGCAGCCCCCAGACCTGCTCGAACGGGACGTAGCCGACGAGCTCCTCGATGTCGACGCCTCGGTACCGGAGGGCGCCTCCGTCGCGGTCGGGCTCGGCGATCTCGGTCTCGAAGGCGACGACGCCCTCGAGCCCCGGCTTGAAGTCGGTCATGTATTCAGCTCCTCCAGCTCGATCTGACGGCCTGCGCCCCGAGTCCGCGCCGCGGCGAGGACGAGCGCCGCGGCGGCCGCGTCCTGCACGGCGACGCCGACCGACTTGTACAGGGTGATTTGGTCGGGCGATGTGCGGCCGGGGCGGTCGCCGCGGACGAGCTCGCCGAGCTCGGCGTGGATGTGCGTCGGGTCGACATCGACGAGCTCGGGCGCCCCGCCCGGCGGGGGCGCGCACGCCGAGTCGCGCGATTCGACGACGAGCAGCGCGTCGGCGACTGTCGCGGCGTCGACCTCGCGGCCCACGGGGTTGAGGCCGACGGAATTGATGTGGACGCCGGGGTCGAGCCAGGCGCGCTGGACCACCGGCTCGACCGCATGGGTGGTCGCTGCGACGACGTCGGCCCCGCGCAGCGCCTCTTCGTAGGAGTCCGCAGCGCGGCCGCCGAGCTCCCGCGCCAGTCGCGCCACCTTCGCCGGGTCCCGCCCGGCCACGCGGAGTTCGTCGAATGCACACACGCGCCCGAGAGCGTCCGCGTGGGAGCGTGCCTGGACGCCGGTGCCGATGATGGCGAGCACTCGTGCGTCCTCGCGCGCGAGGTATCGCGTCGCCAGGGCGGAAGCGGCCGCGGTGCGGGCCGCCGTGATGTACGTGCCGTCCATCAGGGCGAGGGGTGTCCCGTTGGTGTGGTTGAAAACCATGATCGCCGCCTGGTGGGTGTGCCGGTCGCGGTTCTGCGGGAACAGCGTCACGAGCTTGCAGGCGAGCACGGCGCCGGGGAGGTAGGCCGGCATCACGCCGAGCAGCGCCTCGCGCTCGGGCACGAGGGCGGCGATCCGGGGCGGCATCGAGGTCTCGCCCGCGCTCAGCTGCGCGTGGGCGCGGGCGAGGGCGTCTACCAGCTGGTCGAGGTCGAGTAGCTTCTCGACGTCGGAGCGAGAGAGAACGAGCATCTACGGGGAGACGTTACTGGCCTGCGGCGGCGGCGCGACGGGCTGAACGGGAGGCCTGGAGTCGACCAGCACCGCCGCCGCCAGCAGGACGGCCATCCCGACGGCGCTTTCCCCGAGCAGGCTGCGCGGCAGACGGGCGAGCAGCCTCGTCGACGGCCCGCGCTCG
>JBHEMK010000019.1:0-40187 GCA_046262635.1 Gaiellaceae bacterium | reverse complement strand
TCACCTCGGACGACGCGATGACGGCGGACTGGGCGCGACTCCCCTACGACCTGCTCGAGACGATCTCAAGCCGGATCATCAACGAGATCCCCGGGGTGAACCGGGTCGCACTCGACATCTCCTCGAAGCCGCCTGCCACGATCGAATGGGAATAGCCCCGGGTCCGCACCCGGGCACCTGTGGACGCCCAGCCTCGTCCGTGAGCCCAAACCTGGCGGGTCGGCGAGGCTCGCGGCGTATTTCGAGGCCTCTTTTGCCGACGCGCCCGGGGGTGCACCGGTGTCCTCAGCCCGGCTGAACCTGCACCCGGGATCGACGTGCCCCCGCGCGGCCGAGCGGATCCAGGCAGAGCGGCTCTCGCCGGATCGGAGGTTCGGCTGCCGCCCGAGCCTCTGTCGGCTGGCCGCGAGCGCACGGCGAACCGTTCGCGTCTGCGGCGTGCGGATCGGACTGCACCTCGCCGTCAGCCGCGCCTCCGGATGAATGCGGCTCGGCTCGTCGACCGGCTCGCCGCAACGCGAATCGGTGCCACCTACAACCAGTACGCCCGCTCACCGGTGCGGCGGGCCCGGCTCGCCGCCTACCTTGAAGCTCGCAACGGGGCGCCGGTCGTGCTCGTCGGGGAGGCTGCCGGCTACCGCGGGGCGAGGGTCAGCGGGATCCCGTTCACCTCCGAGCGGCAGCTGACCGGCCGGGGCCGAGCGGAGGCGACAGCCACGATCGTTCACCGTGCCCTCCAGGAGCTCGATCTGGAGGACCTCGTGCTCCTGTGGAACGTCGTCCCGACGCATCCGGGGACGACGAGCTCGAACCGGGCGCCGACGAGGGCCGAGATCGAGGCCGCCCGTCCCTTCCTCGCCGAGCTGAGCGCGGGCCGGCGGGTGATCGCCGTCGGACGGCTCGCGGCGGCCGTCACGGGCGCGCCGTCCATCCGCCATCCGTCCCACGGCGGTGCCTCGGATTTCCGGGCCGGGCTGCTATCGTTCGCCGCCGGCGCACCCGATGTGCGCCACTTTTTCGAGTGTCGATGAAGACGTACAACGCCAAGCCCGGGGAGATCACACGCGAGTGGTATCTCGTGGATGCCGAGGGCAGGACCCTCGGGCGTCTCGCCACGCGCATCGCCGAGGCTCTGCGCGGCAAGGGTAAGCCGCAGTACACCCCGCACGTCGACACCGGCGATTTCGTCGTGGTCGTCAACGCAGAGAAGATCGCCGTCACCGGCAACAAGCTCGACCAGAAGCAGTACTACCGGCACTCGGGCTATCCCGGCGGGCTGCGCACGCGCACCCTGCGCGAGCAGCTCGACCGCCGCCCGGCGGAGGTTCTGCGCGTCGCGGTCAAGGGCATGCTGCCGAAGAACCGGCTTGCCGCCAAGCAGCTGAACAAGCTGAAGATCTATGCCGGGCCGGAGCACCCGCACGAGGCCCAGGCTCCGAAGCCGCTCAACCTGGAGACGTAGTTGATGAACGAGATTGCTCAGTACCGCGGAACCGGCAAGCGCAAGACGTCGGTCGCGCGTGTGATCCTTCGCCCGGGTGACGGGACGACGTGGTTCAACGGCCGGACGATCGAGGCCTACTTCCCGCGCGCGGCGCATCGCGTGCTCGCCCTGGCGCCGCTCAAGGTGGCCGGGGTAGAGGACCAGTACGACATCCGTGTCCGCGTGCACGGCGGCGGCCCGAGCGGCCAGGCCGGCGCGGTGCGGCACGGGATCGCCCGCGCCCTCGTCGAGTCGAATCCCGAGATCCGCGTCGCGCTGAAGCGGGAGGGCTTTCTGACCCGGGATGCCCGCATCGTCGAGCGCAAGAAGGCCGGCCTGCACAAGGCGCGCAAAGCTCCCCAGTTTTCCAAGCGCTAGCCAGGCGCCGCGTGGCGCGCAGGTACTTCGGGACCGACGGTGTCCGTGGGATCGTGGGCGAGCTGATCACACCCGAGCTCGTCGAGCGGCTCGGCCGCGCCGCGACCGTCTGGTCCCGCCGGGGCCGCGTCTTCCTCGGCCGCGACACCCGGGCCTCCGGGGAGGAGCTCGAGGAGGCGTTCGCCCGGGGCGTCCTCTCCGCCGGTGGCAGCGCCGTGTTGGCCGGGATCCTGCCCACACCCGCCGTGGCCCTGCTCGCGCTCGATCTCGGCGTCGTCATTTCCGCCTCGCACAACCCGCCCGAGTACAACGGGGTCAAGTTCTTCGACCACGAGGGCCGAAAGCTCACCGACGCGGCAGAGGAGGAGATCGAAGCGCTGATGGACTCGCCGCACCGCGTCGTGACCGAGGCAGCGGCCTTCGACCGCGTCGATGTCGCCGTCGACAGCTACCTCGAGCACGTGCTCGAGCGCTTCGGCTCGGATCTGGCCGGCCTGCGTCTCGCGGTCGATTGCGCCAACGGCGCCTACTCCGGTCTCGCCCCGCGCGCCTTCGAGCAGCTCGGCGCCGAGGTCGAGACGATCGGCGACGATCCGGACGGCATGAACATCAACGTCGGCTGCGGCGCCACCGACCTGAGAGCCTTGCAACGGATGGTGACGAGGGGCAGCTTCGATCTCGGGATCGCCTTCGACGGGGACGGCGACCGCATGCTCGCGGTGGACGGCGACGGCGAGGTCGTCGACGGTGACCAGATCGTCGCGATCCTGGCGCTCGACCTCGGCGTCGAGCTCGTGGCCGTCACCTCGATGGCGAACCTCGGCTTCCACCGGCTGATGGCCGAGCGGGGGATCCGCGTCGTCACGACCGAGGTCGGCGACCGCTACGTGCTCGAGGCCCTCCGCCGCGATGGCGGTCTCCTCGGCGGCGAGCAGTCGGGCCACATCATCTACCTGCGCGACCACGTCACGGGCGACGGTCTCGCCGCGGCGCTGCTGCTATGCGCCGCCCTCTCTGGCCGGACGCTGGCCGAGGCGGCCGCCGTGATGCCGCTCTTCCCGCAGGCGAGGCAGAACGTGGCGGTCTCGCGTCGCGAGGTGCCGCGGGCGGTGCTCGATGAGGCCGAGCGGCTCAATCGGGAGCTGGAGGGCACGGGCCGCGTCCTGGTGCGGCCCTCGGGAACGGAGCCGGTGATCCGTGTGCTCGCCGAGGCCGAGACGGCGATGGAAGCCGAGCAACTCTGTGGTAGCATTGCCGCTCTCGTTTCACGGGAGCTCGGCTGACCTGATCGAACCGATGTCGGGTCGTTACGGCCGGGCTCGTTGGTCTTTGGAAGGCGACTTTGGACAGAAAAAATTCACCCGTGCGTGAGGCGGCGGTCGAAAGGAGCTTCGGGTGTGCGGGATCATCGGATACGTCGGGCCTCGTGAAGCCAAGCCGCTCCTGCTCAGGGGCCTCGAGCGCCTCGAATACCGCGGCTACGACTCGGCGGGCATCGCGCTCCGCGAGACCGTCGGGCTCGACTACGTTCGCGCAGTCGGAAATCTCCAGAACCTGAAGGATGCCGCCGGGCCGAACGGCTCCTCCTCCAACCACGGTCTCGGCCACACCCGCTGGGCAACCCACGGTGCCGTCTCCGAGCTGAACGCGCATCCCTTGACGGGCTGTGACCCCTGCAAGCTCGCGATCGTCCTGAACGGCATCGTCGAGAACTACCGCGAGCTCCGCGGCACCCTTCAGGACGAGGGCCACACGGTCCGCACCGAGACCGACGCCGAGGTCGTCGCCCACCTCGTCGAACGCCACTACGCCGGCGATCTCGTCGAGGCCGTGCGTGCGGCGTACGCCGATCTCGAGGGACACTTCGCCTTCGTCGTCATCCACTCGGAGCACCCTGATCTGCTCGTGGGCGCGCGGCACCAGTGCCCGCTCGTCGT
Organism: Gaiellaceae bacterium; assembly: GCA_046262635.1. Classification (GTDB taxonomy): domain Bacteria; phylum Actinomycetota; class Thermoleophilia; order Gaiellales; family Gaiellaceae; genus JBHEMK01. Next base: position 36,389 of record JBHEMK010000019.1, on the reverse strand, counting down.
CGGCGTCGGCGACGGCGAGATGTTTCTCGCATCGTCGATCGCGGCGTTTTTGCGCGAGACGAGGCAGATCCAGCTGATCGAGGACGGCGAGGTCGTTGCGATCACGCCCGAGGGCTCGACCTTCTACGACGCGAACGGGGTCGTCGAGCACAAGCAGATCGAGCCGGTCGACTGGGACGACGAGGTCGCCGAGAAGGGCGGCTACGAGACCTTCATGCTCAAGGAGATCTACGAGCAGCCCGATGCCGTCGCCGAGACAATCGGCGACCGCGTTCGCCACGGCCACCTCGTGCTCGAGAGCCTCGGCCTCGACGACGAGCAGATCCGCAACCTGCGCCGGATCGTCATCCTTGCCTGCGGCACCTCCTACCACGCGGGCGTCGTCGGACGCTACGTGCTCGAGGAATGGGTGCGCCTGCCCTGCGAGCCCGACATCGCGAGCGAGTGGATCTACCGGAACCCGGTGCTCTCCAAGGACACGCTCGTGATCGGAATGTCCCAGTCGGGCGAGACGCGCGACACGCTCGAGGCGATGAAGCTCGCCCGCCGGGCGGGCGCGCATACCGTTGCGGTCACGAACATGATGGGGACGCAGATCACGCGCGAGGTCGGCTCGGTGCTCTACACACGCTGCGGGCTCGAGGTCGGCGTCGCGGCCTCGAAGACGTTCACGGCCCAGGTCTCCCTGCTCTACCTGCTCGCGTTGAAACTCGCGCAGGTGCGGAAGACTCTGCCGGCGGACGAGGTCGAGTTCATCCTTGACGCCGTCTACGAGCTGCCGAAGAAGATCGCGGAGTTTCTTGACGGCGACCATCCGATCGAGGAGATCGCCCAGCGGTTCTACGACAGGCCGTTCTTCCTCTACCTCGGCCGCCACATCGGGTTGCCCGTGGCGCTCGAGGGTGCGCTCAAGCTGAAGGAGATCTCCTACATTCCCACCGAGGCCTATTCGGCAGGCGAGATGAAGCACGGGCCGATCGCACTGCTCGAGGAGGGGACGCCGGTCGTGGTTGTCGCGACCAACATCCATGTGTACGACAAGATCGTTTCGAACATCCAGGAGACGCGCGCCCGCGGCGCGCACGTGATCGCGATCGCGACCGACGGAAACGAGGACATCCAGCACCATGCCGATGACGTCATCTACGTCCCGCGCACGCCGAACTTCCTGCAGGCGCCGCTCGCGGTCCTGCCGCTGCAGCTGCTGGCCTACCGGATCGCGCGCCTCCGCGGCCTGAACGTCGATCAGCCGCGCAACCTGGCCAAGACCGTCACCGTCGAGTAGCTACCCGGGCGGGCGCCGCAGCCGCTTGGTCTCGCCGCGGCGCTTCTTCTGGTCCAGGCGCCGTTCGCGCGCGGCCTTGCTCGGCGTGGTCGGGACGCGGTGCCGTTCCACCTGCAGGGCGGCGCGCAGCTTCTCGACCAGACGCTCGAGCGCAAGCTCCTTGTTTTGAAGCTGGCTGCGCTCGTCCTGGGCGACCGCGCGCACCACCGGCCCTGCCTTGCCGACGACCCGGCGCTTCTGGGCTGCGCTCAGCGCCGCCGAGGCCTCGACCTCGAGGATCGCCTCGACCCGGGTCTCGGAGGTCTGCGCGTGCTGGCCCCCGGGCCCGCTCGACCGGGAGGTCCGGAAGGTCACCTCGGCGAGCGGCAGTACGACGGAGCGTGTGACGCGAATAGACTCGGGCTGCATGGCGGCCATTCTGCTCGACGTCGACGGCGTCCTCCACGTCTCCGGCGAGTCGATCCCCGGCGCCGCCGAGGCGGTCCGTGGGCTGCGGGAGGCCGGACACCGGATCCGCTTCGTCACGAACAATACGACACAGTCGCGCCGCCAGCTCGTCGAGGAACTGCGCGGCTTCGGGGTCGAGCTCGACGACGAGGAGCTCCAGACGACTGCCGCGGCGGCGGCGCGGGCGCTGGCGGGCAAGCGGGTGCTCGCGCTGACGATGCACGCGATCATCGCTGAACTCGAGGGCGTCGAGCTCGTGGGCGAGGGCGCCGACGCCGTCCTGATCGGCGGCGCCGACGAGACGCCCGAGACCGACCGGGTCTTCAGCTTCATGAATCTGGCTCGGGCCTTCTCTGAGCTCCAGATGGGTGCGGACCTCTACTGCCTCCACCGCAACCGCTGGTGGCAGACAAAGCGCGGGCCGCTGCTCGACGCCGGCGTCTACGTGGGCGGCCTCGAGTACGCCTCCGGCCTCGAGGCGACGGTCCTCGGCAAGCCGAGCCCGTCCTACTTCGACGCCGCACTCGAGTCCCTGGACGCCGACGCTGAACTCGCCTGGATGGTCGGCGACGACGTCGAGGCAGACATCGCTGGAGCGCAGAAGGTCGGCCTGCGCACCGTGCTCGTCCGCACCGGCAAGTTCCGGCCGGACGCCGTCGACGAGTTCGGCGTGCGGCCGGACGGGATCGTCTCCTCGATCGCGCAGCTCCCGGAGTGGCTCGAACAGCATCCGTGAGAGTGGGAATCGATCTGATCGAGATCGAGCGGGTCCGGCGGGCGCTCGAGCGCTATCCAGGCTTCCGCGAGCGCTGCTTCACCGAGGCCGAGATCGCCGACTGCGACGCGCGCAAGAACCCGGCCCAGAGCTACGCCGGCCGTTTCGCCGGCAAGGAGGCGGTGGGGAAGGCGCTGGGGCTCGGCGTGGCGCGTGCGTTCGCCTGGAAGGAGATCGAGATCGTCGGCCGCCCGAAGCCCGCCGTCACGCTGCACGGCCGCGCTGCAACGTGGGCAGCGCGCGTCCAGGCCGGCCGGATCGACCTCTCGATGACCCACTCGCGCGAGCTGGCGGCAGCGGTTGCGGTGGTCGCCGACCCGGCCTGATGTTCCAGCCGCTCTACACCGCCGCCGAGATGCGTGCCGCCGAGGAACGTCACGCCGGCTCGATGGACGAGCTGATGCGGCGCGCCGGCGAATCGGCCGCGCGCACTGCGCTCTCGGCCTTCCACGGGGCGATGCGCTGGACCGTCGTCTGCGGCGGCGGCTCGAACGGCGGCGACGGGCGCATCGCGGCGGAGCTCATCCGGGCAGCAGGCCGCGAGGTGCGCGTCGTGGTGGCCGCGTCGCACGACACCGAGCTCGGTGAGCCTGACGTGATCGTCGACGCGCTCTTCGGCACAGGCTTCGAGGGCGAGCCGCGGCCGGAGGCTGCAGCCCTGATCGAGTCGATCAACTGCGCCCGGGTGCCGATCGTCTCCATCGACCTTCCGTCGGGCGTGAACGCCTCGACCGGAGAGATCGCGGGCGCCGCCGTGCGCGCCGCGACGACGGTGACCTTCCACGGGCCGAAGGTCGGGCTCGAGGTTGCGCCCGGTCGGTTCCACGCGGGCACCGTCTACGTCTCCGACATCGGCATCGAGCCGGCGGAGACCGAGCACCGCATCGTCTCACTCGACGTCCTGCGCCTCGTACCGCGGCGCGGTCCGGAGGACAACAAGTACACCGCGGGACACGTGCTCGTCGTCGGCGGCTCGCGCGGGTTCACCGGCGCCCCGTGCCTGGCGGCTGAGGCCGCGATGCGTGCCGATGCGGGGTACGTCACGGTCGCGGTGCCCGAGTCGAGCCTCCCGATCGTCGAGCAGCGCCTGCTCGAGGCCGTCAAGAGGCCGCTGTCGGAGAAGGACGGCATCGTCGCCGCCGCGGCGGTCGCCGAGGTGGTCGCGCTCGCGGGCAAGGCGAAGGCGGTGGCGCTCGGTCCCGGGCTCGGGCGCAGCGACGAGGCCCGCGAGGTCGTCGCACGGCTGCTCGTCGAGCTGGAGCTGCCGGCCGTCGTCGACGCCGACGCGCTCTCGGAGCTCGAGCCGGCCGACTGGCCGGCGCCGCGCGTGCTCACGCCGCACGCCGGGGAGCTCGGAAAGCTCCTCGGCCGCGCGTCGGAGTGGGTCTCGGCGCACCGGCTCGACGCGGTGCAGGAGGCGGCCCGCCGCTTCCGCTGCGTCGTCGTGCTGAAGGGGGCGGACACCCTCGTGGCCGAGCCGGGGCACGGTGTCCTCGTCGTTGCGCACGGCCTCCCCTCGCTCGCCACGGCCGGGACCGGCGACGTGCTGACCGGCATCCTCGCCGCGTTCCTCGCCAAGGGGATGCAGCCGAGGATTGCGGCCGCCGCCGCCGCCGCTGCCCAACAGAAGGCGTCGATCGAGTCGCAGCAGCGCTCCGGCCTGATCGCGAGCGACCTCGTTGCAGCGCTTCCCCGCGCGCTCGGCTGATGCGGCGGTCCGAGCTTACCGTCGACCTCGGCGCCGTTCGGCGCAACGCGCTGACGCTGCGGCGTGCACTCGCTGGCGCGGAGCTTTGGGCCGTCGTCAAGGCGAACGCCTACGGCCACGGCGCAGCCGACGTCGCCGGCGCGGCGCTCGGTGCGGGCGCGACCGCGCTCTGCGTCGCCACGGTGCCGGAAGGCCTCGGGCTGCGACGGGAGTTTCCGGCGTCCCGGATCGTCGTGATGGGCCCCGCCGGCTACCGCGAGGGCGCCCAGGCCCGGGAGGCCGGGCTGGAGCTCGTCGTCTCGGCCGGGGAGATTCCCGAGGGGCTCCCGATCCACCTGAAGCTCGATACCGGCCTGGGCCGCTACGGTCTCGCCGAGCTGCCCGAGCCGCCGGTCGAGGCAGTCGGGCTGATGAGCCACTTCGCCTCTGCCGACTGCGATGCGGCCTTCACCGAGCTTCAGATCGAGCGCTTCAGGGCGGCGACGGAGCGGCACTCGCACCTGACGCGACACATCGCGAACAGTGCCGCCGCTCTGCGCTACCCGGCTGCCCGCTTCGACGCCGCGCGCTGCGGCATCGCGCTGTACGGCCTCTCCCCGTTCGGCACCGATCCGGCCGAGGACGGGCTCGAGCCCGCCCTGCACTGGCAGAGCGAGCTCGCCCAGGTCAGGCTCCTGCAAACCGGCGAGAGCACGGGCTACGGAAGGCGTTTCGTCGCCCAGCGCCCCACCTGGATCGGCCTCGTCCCCGTGGGCTACGCGGACGGCTTCCGCCGCGACCTCACCGGCACCGAGGTGCGCGTCGCCGGCGAGCCTCGCCGGGTGATCGGCACCGTCTCGATGGACTCCTTCGCGGTGGAGCTCGATCGGGAGCTCCCGCCGGGAACGCCCGTCGTGCTGCTCGGCCACGGCGTTTCTGCCGAGGCGCACGCCCGGGTCGCAGGCACGATCACCTACGAGCTCGTGTGCGGGATCGAGTCGGGCCCGACCCGGACACGACGGACGGTGGTGCATGGCTGAGGAAGACCTCGTCCGGGCGCGCTTCGCGCGCAGCGGCGAGCAGATGGCTGCGAGGCAGGACGCGCGGGCCGCCGAGCTTGCCGAGCAGGTGCGGGTTTTCGTCCTGCCCGCCGGCGACGAGCGCGCGCTCGACGCAGGCACCGGCGCCGGCGCGCTCGCGCTCGCGCTGGCGCCGCAGGTCCGCGAGGTGATCGGAGTCGACCTCGTTCCCGAGCTGCTGGAGCTCGCGCACCCGCGGGCGGAGGGACTCGGGAACGTCCGCTTTCTCCAGGGCGACGTCACCCGGCTCGAGTTCGAGCGCGGCTCGTTCGACCTCGCCGGCACGCTGCGCACGCTGCACCACGTCGGTAGGCCCGAGCTCGTCGTCGCCGAGCTCGCGCGCGTGACGCGCCTGGGAGGGCGCGTGCTCGTGATCGACCAGCTCGCGCCGAGCGACCCGCTCGAGGCCCTCGAGCTCGATCGCTTCGAGCGCGCCCGCGACCGGTCGCATACGCGCCTGCTGCCCGACACGGACCTCCGTCAGCTCTTCGAGGCCAACCGGCTTGTACTGATCCGGTCCGAGGTGCACGAGGAGAAGCGCGCACTCGAGCCCTACCTCGATCTCGCTGGCTGCCAGGGCGAGGCGCGCGAGGCGGCTCTCGGGCTCGCCCCGCACGGCGAGGAGACCTACAGCGCCGCAGTAGGCTGGTATCTCCTGCGGCGCTGAGGACCGATGCTCCCCTTTTGGGGGGCGCAACTACCACTTTTAACGGCTAAAAAGTAGTGATGCACAAATACGTTCTGCGGATCGGCCTGGGGTTTGCGGCCCTACTCTGCCTGCTGCTGCCGCTCTCGGCGGCACAGGCGGCATTCCCCGGTGGGAACGGGCTGATCGCGTACGCGTGTGGACCGAATGTCTGTCAGATCGACCCGATCAGCGGTGGCCCGACGAGAACGGTGCTCGTCCCGAACGCCAGCGACCCCGCCTGGTCGCCGGACGGCTCGCAGATCGCCTACGTGACCAGTTCGGGCATCCACGTCGCGGACGTGAGCGGGCGGGCCTTGAGCAACGACCTCCTGCTCGCCAGCACGACGGGCGCCACCCAGCCGGCCTGGTCGCCGGACGGCTCGCAGATCGCCTACGTCAGCGGCCAAGACATCTGGACGGTCAACAGCGACAACACCGGCGGGGCGGCGAACCTCACGAACGGCACGGCCGCGGACGATGCCGACCCGGCCTGGTCTGTCAACGGCGAGATCGCCTTCGCGTCGGGTACCGGCGGGAACCATGACATCTGGGTCATGAACTCGGACGGCTCGAGGCAGACGCGGCTGACGACGGCGTCGACTGACGAGCGCCATCCGAACTGGTCCCCGGACGGCGGCACGATCGTGTTCGTCTCGGGCGGCCAGACGCTGACCACCGTGTCCGAAAGCGGCGGCGCGCCGACGACTCTCGGTGTCAGCGGCAACGAGCCGGCCTACTCCCCCGACGGAAGCAAGATCGCCTACGTCGATGCGAGCGGCAAGCTCCGCACGATCAACGCGAACGGCGCCTCCTCGTCGGATGTGACCCTCGACACGGGCAGCAACGCCGATCCCGACTGGCAGTGGATCACCCCGCCCGCGACGGGCGGTTCCGGCGCTCCGGTCAACACGGATCTCCCGACGATCTTCTTGCCCTTCGGCAGCACCGCGCCGACTGTGGGCCAGGGCGTCTCCACCTCAATCGGATCCTGGACGGGCGCCTTCCCGATCACCTACACCTACCAGTGGAAGAAATGCGACGTCAAGACGACGTCCTGCTACACGATTCCCGATGCCACCTTCTCGTTTTTCACGCCGACCCCCGATGAGTACGGCTGGCAGCTGCGCGTCGAAATCACGGCGACGAACTCCGTCGGCTCCACGAGCCAAAACTCGCTGCCGACGCCGGCGGTCACCGCGCTCGCCCCGCACCTGATGGACACGCCGCCGATCATCGGGGACAACGTCGAGAACCAGACGCTGACCGTCAGCAGCGGCAACTGGAGCGGATCGCTGCCGCTCGCGTTCACCTACGAATGGCGCCGCTGTGACGCCTTCGGGACGCTCCCGAGTTGCGTGGCCATTCCCGGCGCGACGGACACGAGCTACACGCTGACGACGGCGGACATCGACTTCACGATCCGTGTCTTCATCACCGGCAAGAACTTCGTCGGCTCCGAGACGGACTTCACGAATCACACCTTTCCCACGCTCCCGCGGCCACGCTTCCCGCCGAGCTCGACCGTGCAACCAGTCGTGACGGGAACCCCGCGGCTCGGCAGCAGGCTCGTCGCCGTTGCGGGTTTCTGGGACGGGGAGCCGCCGATCACGACGGTCTACCGCTGGCAGCGCTGCGATGCGACCGGGTCGTCGTGCGTCGACGTGCCCGCGAGGACGAAGCTCTTCTACGTGCTGACGGCCGCCGATCTCGGCTCGACGATCCGGCTCGTCGCGACCGCGCAGAACACGATCGGAACCACCGAGGCCTTGACTGACCCCACCGATCCCGTCGCCTCGGTGCCGGCCGCGTTGCTGCACGGCAAGCGGATCGCCGGGACGGCCCGCGCCGACTACATCGCCGGCGGAGGGGGAAATGACGTCCTCCGCGGCCTGGACGGAAACGACACGATCCGGGGCGGCGAGGGCGACGACCGGCTCGAGGGCGGCCCCGGCAATGACATCCTCGACGGCGGCCCCGGTGTCGACGTGATCAACGCCGGGCCAGGCAGCGACACGGTCCTCGCCGCAGACGGCGCGGTCGACACGATCGACTGCGGCCCGGGCAACGACCGTGCGGTGGTCGACGCGTTCGACAAGGTGAAGAACTGCGAAGTTGTCGTCACCGCATCCGGCCAGAGCTCCGGCACCGGGCAGAGCTCGGATCCGGGCCAGAGCTCCGGTACGGGCCTGAGCCCGGGTTCGCGCTAGCTCGCCTCGAGGTGCGCGAAGGCGTCGCGCAGCTGCGCGCGCTCGGTCTCGTGGTCGGTGAAGGAGTGCATCAGCCGCCGCTCGCCCTCGGCACTCAGCCGGAGGTGCGCGACGCGGCCGTCCTGCTCGGACTGCTCGCGCTCGACGAGCCCGGCCTCCTCGGCACGGCGCACCAGCTCGGTGACCGTGCTCTGCGCGAGCTGGAGCCGTTCCGCGAGTGCCGTGACGGTCGACCGCTCCGTGCCATCGGTCGCGCCCTTGATCATCAGGAGGAGCAGGTGCCGCTGCGGCGTCAGGCCGGACTGGCGGGCGATCCGCTCGCTGCGGCGGAGGAACCTTCGCAGGGAGGCTCGGAACTCGGCGACACGGGCGACATCCTCGATCGACGGCGGACGCCTGCTCATGGCTGCGATTCTAGTTCGAGCGCCGCCGGATGCGGGCTCGGGTGACCAGGTTGGGGGCGAGCGTTTGCAGGACCGCGGCGCCGCGGTAGTAGCGCGGTACGGTCGTCTCGCCCCAGCCCCGCTCGAGGGAGGCGAGCACGTGCGCTGCGACCTTTTCCGGACGGACGACGAGCCGGCGCAGGGGTCCCGGCAGGTGGCCCTGCGGGAAGCCCTCGGTCTCGACGAAGCCGGGCTTGACCGTGTGGACGCGCACGCCCTGGCGTCCGAGCTCGACGGCGACCGAGCGCGAAAAGGCGAGCTGCGCGTGCTTCGAGGCCGAGTACGGGCCGCCCGCGACCTCGCCGGCGACGGAGACGACGTTAACGACGTCCGCGGGTGCCTGCAGTCCGGGCAAGAGGGCACGGAGGCACCAGACCGCGCCGAGGTAATTCGTCCGCAGCACCTGTTCGATCCGGTCGGTCTCCCCCTCGAGAAACGAGGTGCGAGCCGGGACACCAGCATTGTTGACGAGCAGTCGGAGGCGCGGGTGGCGTTCGAGTACCGCGGCGGCCGCCTGCCCGACGGCCTCACGGTCGGAGACGTCGCAGAGCTCGTAATCGCCGCCGAGCTCCTCCGCCAGCGGCCGCAGCAGCTCCTCGCGGCGGGCGAGCAGGACGCAGTGCCAGCCCCGCGCGGCCAGTCCCCGGGCGACGGCCTCGCCGATCCCCGAGGAGGCTCCGGTGACGACTGCGATCCGCTGCGGATCTAGCGGCACACGCGCACGGTGAGGCGGGCTGACACGGAACGGCCTCGTGCGTCCGTGGCGATCGCCTCGAGCGAATGCGTCCCGGCGCGGGCGCTCTTCGTCGACCACGTCGCCGCCGCGAGGCCGCCGGAGCTTTGACGGTCGACTGCCACCGTCCGGCGGCCGTCCAGGAAGCGCACGGCCGTGATCCTGTCGGAGGAGCCGACCGACACGACCAGGCGGGCGGCCGTGCCGACGCAGGCGTGGGCCGCCGGGACGACCCAGCTGAGCGCCGGGCCCCTCACGACCTTGAGGCGGCCCAGCGCGAATTGTGTGTTCGGCATGATGTCCGCGCCGGTCGTGTTGACGTTCTTCGCCTCCTCGAAGTCGGAGGACTCGATTCTCGCCTGGATCACGCCGGCCCGGAGCCGCGGGGCCTGGCTCGGGAGCGGGAAGATGGCGATGCCGCTGACCGGGTCGTAGGCGGCCGCGCCGATCAGCGTGTGCCCGTAGCCGATCGCGAGCGACTGCGGGTCGACGCCGGCGCCGGCGTCGGTCGTCCGGATCACGAGCGTCGGCCGCCCGGCCGAGACGCGCGTCGTCAGCAGCCTGATCGACGGCGGCGTGACGTCGTTGACCCAGGAGCGCAGGACGTAGCGCCCCGCGAGCGAGCGGTTGCTGAACAGTTCCCGCCCCGAGTCGACGGCGACGTAGAGCGTCTGCTGCCGGGGGAAGGACGCCGCCGCGTCGCCGATCGCCTGGCCGAAGTCGAACGTCAGCTCGTTCACGTCCACCGGCGTCCCGGCGTCGCCCTGCACCTCGTTCTCGTCCTGCGAGCCGAGGATGAACGGATCGATCCGGGCCCCGGCAGTCTGCAGGACGACGGCGACGCCCATGTTCGCCGCGGGGCCGTTGAGCGTGGTCCTGTAGACGTGCTCCGCGCCGTCCTCGACCATCGGCGGCTGGTCGGGCGCGTTGCCGAACGGCGCAGCCGGGAACCCGTACTGCTGGACGTGGTCGGCGCCGACACGCGTGTCGCCGACCTGGAGCTTTTGCAGCTGCACTGCGTGCTGCAGGTCGAGTCCCGGGCGCTCGACGATGAAGAGGTACGGGATCCGGCGGGTTACGTCGCCGCGGCGGAGGATGATGAAGCCGTCGTCCTGGCCCGTCGCCCCGTCTGCCCGGGCGTGCGCGACGACGGGCAGCTCGGCCTCGCCGCCCGCAGACACCGACACCCTGCCAGGGAGGTCGAGCAGGGCGCCGGCGGTCGCGCTCTGCGGCGCGAGCTCCACCTGCCACGTGCCCGCGCCGTCGCCCGCATCGGAGAGCCGGACGAGCAGCCCGCGGCTAGCCGCCCCGTGACTGACGTCGAGGTCGCCGAAGGAGAGCGAGACCGGATCTGTGAAGAGCTGCGGGTCGTTCGCGCGCGGCAGGGCGACCAGGCCGCCGCCCTCGAGCAGCACGGAGGCCTCCTGCGTCCGTGCGGTGTCCCCCCACGCAGGACCTGCGGTCGACACGAGCGCTGACTTGATCTCCTGCGGCGTCCAGTCGCGGTGCAGCTGGACGAGCAGCGCCACCGAGCCGGCGACGTGCGGCGTCGCCATCGACGTCCCGTCGAAGACGGCGAAGCGGGTCGCGGCGAACTGCGGCAGGGTCGAAGACAGGATCTGGCCGCCCGGCGCGGCGAGGTCCGGCTTGAGCGCGTGCCCGAAGGCGGTCGGGCCCGCCGACGAGAAGCTCGTGATCACGCCGCTTCGCCCGGTCACGTCCTCGAGCGTGTCGCGGCCGACGCGAATCGTCGTCCGCCCACCCGTCGCTGCCATGTACGCCCGCAGGCGGTCGCCGTCGCGGTTGGCGATCATCCCGGAAGGGATCTCCAGGCGGATTGGGATGCCGTTCGCCTCGCCCTGGCGGTTGTCCGAGAAGACCACTCCGACGGCGCCGGCGGCGTGCGCCTGGAATGCCTTCGTCACGAAGGGGCAGAGCCCGCGGTCGACGAGCGCGATCGAGCCGTCCAGCGAATGCGGCGGCAGCTGGCCCGCGCCCGAAGCGCTGTTGTCCGGGGGCCCGCAGAGATGGCGGTCGACTGGCTTGCCGTCCCGCCCGACGATCGAGCCCACGTCGACGAGCTGCTGGTTGAGCACGCCCCACGGGATCGGCGCGAGGATCCCGGCCGCGCCGAGGAACGGGATCTGCCGGAGGACGTCGGGCGCGCCGGAGGCCTCAACGGTCAGTACCGGGGCGAAGACATGGCCGCTGGAGGTCGCCGCCACGGAGATCCCGTCCGGCGCCGTTCCCGGTGAGCCTGAGGAGCCGATGCCGAACTGGTCGCGGTCGTTGCCGGCGGCGATCACTGGGACGACGCCCGCGGCCACCGTGTTGCGGACAGCCTCGATCATCGCGTCGTTCGCCGGCTCCGTCTGCGGGCCGCCGCCGGAGAAGTTGATCACGTTCATGCCGTCCGAGACGGCCGCCTCGAAGGCGGCGATGATCTCCGGGGTATTGGCGACGTGGCCGATCGGCGTCGGCACCGTGAACACTCGGTAGTTGCCGAGCCAGGCGCGGGGAGCCACCCCGGACAGGCCGGTGACCTCGGGGTGATCGCCGCCGGCGGGCGCCGTTGTACCGGCGTCGCCTGCGGCGATGCCGGCGACGTGCGTCCCGTGGAACGAGGAGTTGGGATCGACGGCGAGCCGTCCGGCGCGACCGGCATTCGGGCCCGGGAAGGTGCGCGCGACGATCACCTTCGGTGAGGTCCAGCGCAGCCCCCCGCGCGGGAAGCCGTCGGGATAGCTGTAGCCAGTCGCGTTGAAGAACGGGTTGGTCTGGTCGATCCCATCGTCGACGATCGCGATCTTCACGCCCTCCCCGTTCGCGGCCGTCATCTCCTGGAGCACGTCGGCTCCGATCACCGAGGGGCTGCGGTCGAGCGCCTCGGTGAACCGGACACTCGGATAGACGCGCGTCACCGGCGCGAGCCGGACGAGCTGCGGCAGCTTACGCGCCGGCAGCGTCACGGTAAGCCCGTCCACGAGGATGCGGAACCGGCGGCCGACTCGCGCCTCGGGGATCGCGCGCTCGAGGACGGCAACGGCGCGGGCCTGAGCGGCCTCGACTCGCGCGACATACGCGCGGGAGGAGGTGCTGCGCACGTCGAGCCGTCGCGTCGCGCCGGCCTTCGCGAGCACCCGCCCGTACGCGGCGGCCAGTGGCGGCAGTCGAAGGCGGACGATCACCCGGACGCGGCCCTGTGCATGGCCGGCCGGCACGCGAATGACGCCGGCTCGCACCCTCGGCAGGGACAGCTCGCCTGCGGTGCGCTGAACCGGCTGCAGCGCGGCCGCAGCGGGTAGAGCGGCGCCGAGCGTCGCGACCACGATGAGAAAGGCAGACCCGCGACGCAAGGGAAGAGCAGCGTAGCCGAATCCCTTTAGACTCCGCGCGTGGCGGGCCCTTTCGACGGCAAGCGCGGCCTCATCATGGGCGTCGCGAACAAGCGCTCGATAGCGTGGGCAATCGCGCAGCGGCTCGCGGCCGGTGGCGCGGTCCTCGCGTTCACCTACCAGGGCGAACGGATCGAGCAGAGCGTGCGAGAGCTCGCGGAGTCTGTGTCGTCCCCGCTCGTGACCTCGTGCGACGTCCGCTCCGACGAGGAGGTCGACCGCGTCTTCGCCGCGGCCGGCGAGACCTTCGACGGCAAGCTCGACCTACTCGTCCACTCCGTCGCCTTCGCGGCGGCAGAGGATCTGGAGGGCCGGTTCACCGATACGCCGCGCGATCGGTTCTGGCTCGCCCTCGATGTGAGCGCATACTCGCTCGTCGCCGCCGCTCGCGCGGCCGAGCCGCTGATGGAGGCCGCGGCTGGGGGGTCGATCGTCACGATGACCTACCTCGGCGGGGAACGCGCCGTTCCGCACTACAACGTGATGGGCGTGGCCAAGGCAGCGCTCGACTCGGCGGTCAAGTATCTCGCCTGGGATCTCGGCCAAAAGAACATCCGGGTCAATGCGGTCTCCGCCGGCCCAGTGCGCACCCTCGCCGCGCGCTCGATCGCGGGCTTCCCGACGATGGACGCAATCGTCGAGGAGCGCTCCCCGCTCCATCGCCACATCGACGCCGAGGATGTCGGCGGCGCGGCCGCCTTCCTGCTTTCCGACGACGCCCGGAATGTGACCGGGACGACGCTCTACGTGGACTCCGGCTACCACGCGATGGGTATGTAGAGGACCGCGCTGTGACTTGCTCTGCCCGGTTTATCAGCATCATCACAATCAGATAAGTTCGATAAGCGAGCAGGGTCTGTCTTAATCCACATCGAAAAGTCGGCAGCATCCTGGTCGGCGACCCGCCGTAGAGGGTCGCGGAGATGTCGCGTTGATGCGCCGACCGCCTCGGAGCTCGAAACGCCTGCTAGGAGCACCCGCCGACACGCGATGGGGTCTGTAGATGCACGACCCGCGGTCAGCCTGATCCAGCAGGCGTAGTGTGTTTTGCGCTACATTTGCGCTGCAGTGTCTCCAGCCCCGCCACCGCTCTCCCTTCGCCTCGGCGTTGAGGGTGTACGCGCACTGGATGAGCTTGCGCGGCGGCGGCGCGTGACGCGTGCCGAGGCTGCTCGACAAGCGATCACCGAGGCGGCTGAGCGCGAGCGGCGGCGCGCTGGGCTGGCAGCGGAGGCTGCGGCGCTGATCGCGAGTCCGGAATACCTCGCCGAGTCGCAGGAAGTCGCGGCACTCATGGAGCAGCTGCGTGCTCCGCGGTGACGTCCACGCGATCGTAATCCCGCGACGCCCCGGTCGTGTACAGCGTGGTCGGCGGTTCGCCGTCGTGGTCCAAGCCGACGATCTGCTCGCGCTGTCGACGGTCGTCGTCTGTCTGACGTCGACGTCGACTCCGGCTGCGAGCTTCCATCCCGAGATCGTCTTAGGCGAGGAATCCACGCGCGTCATGTGCGAAATGGTGGGTGCCGTCGATGTCGATGCGCTTGGCACGCATGCCGGGCATCTGACAAGCGACGAGATGCGGGCCGTCGATGACGCGCTCGAGCTCGTCCTCGACCTCGTTTGATCGCCGATGCCGAGCACGGCGACTTCCGCGATGGATCGAGCGTGACATTGAGTCGGGGGAAGGTCTCATGAGGTACGCGGGGCACAGCCAAGCCGTACTCGAGACGATCCGTCCCGCACGCAAGAAGTTCAGCGGCCGGCGTGTAGCGTCTGCGCCGTGACGCGGTTCGTCGTCGATTGCGAGACGCTGCTTCGGATCGCCGCTGGCGAGATCGAGGTCGCAACGGAGCATACGCTCGTCGCGCCGACACTCGTTCGGTCCCAGGCGCTGTCGGCGCTGTACCAGGCCGCGCGCCGAGGTGAGATCTCGGCCACGGAAGGCCGCGAGCGAGTAAGACGCATAAACTCGCTGAAGGTCCGCTTCCTCGGCGACAAGGTGCTGCAGTCCCAGGCGTGGAAGGTCGCAGATCAACTCGGGTGGGAGACGACATACGATGCCGAGTACGTCGCGCTAACGCAGTTGCAGGCGGACGCGTTCGTCACCTCCGACCGAAAGCTTGCACGGGTGGTGGCTGGTGTCGTCGAGACGGCGACGATCGACGCGCTCCGTACGGCCTGAGCGGCTCGGGAGTTGCGACGCCCGAGTGGGCGACCGTCTCACGTTGGATGGCGGCTTGAACGCAGCTTCGGGGACTCGCTTGCGCTCCTTACGCGTGTCTAAAGCGCCGCGGAGGTGTTGCTCTCGTGATGTCGCGCGCCGACGAAGCGGAAGAAATACCTGCTTAGAGCGAGTCTTCACCACGCGATGGGCATGTCGAGCCCCGCTTGGCAGAATTGGCTCCTGGTGCGATTTGCCAGTGCCGTCTCGTCTGCCAAGACCCGTGCTCGTCTTGCCCCGGTGATGACACCGGTCGGGCCGATCGCCGGCTCGACTTTGCCCTCCAGTAACGGTTGAGGGACGTACGTCACCGACGACGATCCCACGTTGTGCCGGACGGCGGTGGCGTGTACCCGATACCACTTCGTCTCCCTCATGGCCTCGCCGAGAGTCGCTCGCGCGGGACGCGATAAGGAATGTCGGCGGCTTCGGACTTCGATGCTCTCGTCTGCGCCGACTGGAGCAAGTACCCGGAGGCGCGCGCTGCGTGGGTCGCATTTCCGAAGACGCGAGAGGTTCGAAGTCTGGAGCCGGATCCAGACTGGGAGCTCGGCCGACTTCTGGCCGCCGCGTCCGACCTCGGTGGCAGCGGACGCGTGCTCGTCTCCGTGGACGCACCGATCGGAGTACCTGGAAGCTTCCTTGCCGAGGCGCGGCGGGCGTTCACGCTCTCGTCAGCCGCTAGCTTCCCCGACCTGCTGCCCGTCGCTGCGTCGACGCCCAGCTTCTTCGAGCCCCAGACGAATCCAAGCGAGTGGAGCGCACGACGACCCTTCTTCCGAGTCGCGGGCGGTAAGCGGTCGTTGACCGTCTGGATCGAGGCTGCCGCAGAGCAAGGAGTCACGCTCTGGCGCCGGATCGAGAAGACGACCGGCGGCAAGTCTGTGTTCGCACATGGCCTGCCCGGGCACGTCGCGCCTGCCGCACGCGCGCTCTGGGAGGAGATCGCAGCCATTGGTAGCCCTGCGCCGTTCAGCCTCTGGCCGTTCGAGTGCGCGCTGGACGGCGATGGCTGCCCCCTCATTCTCGCTGAGAACTATCCGCGTGCAGCGTACGGGACTGCGCTCGCCGAAACGCTTCCAGCGCCCGCTCGGTTGATCGGCAACAAGTCGAGCGCGCGTGTCCGGCGCGCGATCATCGACGATCTCAAGCGTGCGGCATGGATCAAGCTGTTTGGCGTGACACTCAACGATCTCCGTTTGGCCGAGGCCGCCGACGGTAACTTCGACGCGCTGCTAACGGTGGTGGCGTTGCTTCGGCTCGTGTTGGAGGGGCGGCCACTTGCCGCGACGCCGGCTGACTCGGTGAGCGAGGGCGGGATGTTGTGCGCATAGGAGAGCGCTGGTCGTCGTGGAGTGAGCGAAGACGCACGTAGGTGACGATCAGTTCCGCGGGCGAGAGCCTTCACTGTGTGTTGGAGATGCAGAGGACGTCCTCGATCTCGCGCCTCGATCTCGCGCGCCCTACGCGGTTATGACGATCCGCCGCGACGCACGTCCGCTCGAGATCGGCGAGGCAGGTGCGTGCCGGCCGCCGCACTCGCCGACGTCGTCCGCAGCAATGAGGCCTCGGAACGAGCGAAGGGATCCTGCCCGGCTCCCGCAGGGGGATTCGAGCCGGAGCAGTAACGGCGTGTTCGGCCCTCCTCGTTCGTACCGCCGAACCGGTCCGCGGCGCTCGGCGCTCACGAGCAGGCGGAGCGGCTAGAGGCCTCGGGCCGCTTCGACCAGGTGGTCGAAGTCCGGCAGCTCGTCGCTCTCATAGCCCCTCGCGAAGCGGACGACGCTGTCACTGCCGACGATGAACGCGCTCCTCTTCGCGACGTTCCGGAAGGCGCGGAACTGGTGCGCGACCCCGAACGCGTGCGTCGCCTCGCCATTCCAGTCGGAGAGCAGCGGGAAGTTCAGGTCGAGCACCTGGAGCCAGGCGATGTGCGTCCACGGCGAGTCCCGTGAGATCGCGTAGGGCTCGACGCCGGCCGCCCGGAATTCCTCGCTCCTGTCCCGCAGGAGCCCCATTTCGTCCGTTCAGGTCGAGGACCAGTCGAACAGGTAGAAGAGCAGCAGGATCGGCCCGTCGGCGACGAGCTCCTGGATCGTTCGCGTTGCCTGCGGCGTCATGTGGATGGTCGCGGCGGGCACCGGGTCGCCGGCGACCAGCATGGCGCAACCCTACAACTACGACGCCTTGCTCGGCTCGGGTCCGATCTCGCTCGCCGTGGCGATCTCCTGCACGACCTCGACGATGTCTCGATTCGCGTTGAAAATGCGCAGCTGGCGGTCGGCCCCGTTGCCACGACTGAGGATCTCGTGAATCCCCTCGAGCTCGCGCTCCGAGCCGAGCTCCCGGGCATGCGGCTCGAGGTCCTTCAGCGTCCGCCGCACGAGCTGAGCAACGGGAGTGCGGTTGCGCCGACCCGTCGCGAGATCCATCACCGGCGCCTCGAGCCCATAACGCGCGGCGAGCCACTTGTTCTCCGTGGTCAGGATCCGGTGGTAGGAGGGGATCTCCTGGCCGCGCTGGTACTGCTCGCAGTAGTGCTTGACGAGCGCCTGGCAGTACGCCGTCAGGGCGACGGCATCCTCGAGCCGGGTGATGGCGTCGCACACCCGGATTTCAATCGTGCCGAGTCGCGGATGCAGCCGGATGTCCCACCAGATGTGCGTGTAGTCCGCGATGCAGCCGGTCTTCTCGAGCTGGCCCACCACCTCGGCATAGTCCGCGTAGTCCCTGAACCGCGGCGGCGGCCCTGAGCGCGGGAATGCCGCGAACACCATCTGACGGCTGGAGCGCATCCCGGTTGGCTCTCCGCGCCAGAACGGCGAGCTCGCAGACAGGGCGAGCAGCTGCCCGAGGTGACCGAGCAGCCCGTTCACGACCTGGATCGCCTTTTCCGGGTCGTCGACGGCGACGTGCACGTGCATGCCGAAGATCAGCTCGCGCCGGGCGACGTACTGGAGCTGGTCGACCAGGCTGCGGTAGCGGTCTCGTGCGGTGATCCGCTGTCGCTCGAACAAGCTGAACGGGTGCGTCCCTGCCGAGCCCACGCGAAAGCCCAGCTCGCGTGCGACGCCGCCCACGTAGGCCCGCAGCTTGCGAAGCTGCAATCCAGCGTCTTCCGCCGTGTGGCAGACCGGCGTCGCGATCTCGATCGTCGACTGCATCAGCTCCGGGTTGATGCGGGGCTCGAGCTCGTGGCCCGCGATCGCCGCGAGCACGGTATCGATGTGCTGGACGAGGTCGAACGTCTCCGGGTCGAGCAGCATGTACTCCTCCTCGACCCCGAGCGTGTACGGATCGCTCCTGCCGAAGGCGTGGTCGAGCACGCTCACGCCGCTTGCGAGCCCGGCGCCCTTGCCGGTGATCGACGGCGGATAGATCTGCTTCGTCACGTGGCGAAAGTATCTACCCCGCGGCCCGCGCGAGAACTGCCTCAACCTCGATCTCGACGAGCCAGCGCGGATCGAGCAGCCCGACGACCAGGGCGGTCGTGGCGGGACGAACCAGCCCGAAGATCTCGCCGTGGGCCTGGCCGACGGCCTCCATGTCCTCCGCGCGGGTGACGTAGATCCGGGTTCGCACCACGTTCTCCGGGCTCGCGCCGGCCTCCGCGAGCGCGTCGAGGATGATCTCGAACGCGCGCCGAGCCTGTGCGTAGGCCTCCGCCGGGGGATCGCCGCCGTCGGGCATCGTCGCCACCGTCCCCGAGACATGAACGTGGCCGTCGCAGACGACCGCGCGCGAGTACCCGTACCGCTGCTCGAGCGGCTGCGCCGAGGAAATACGTCGTCGGTCCATGCGACTAGTATCGCCGTCGGTGGAGGCTCTGCGATTTGTCGAGGGCTGGCCGGCCGGGCGCGCGGCGGTCGGCGTCGTCGACGCGGAGCGGGAGCTTGGCGCGGTCGGCCCGCAAGGCGAGACGTTCTCGTGGGCCTCGGTGACGAAGCTTCTGACTGCCGTGGCCGTCCTCGTCGCTCTCGAAGAGGGGACGGTCGAGCTCGAGCATCCGGTCGGGCCGACGGGGGCGACGCTCCGCCACGTCCTCGCGCACGCCTCCGGGCTGCCGCTCAACGACGGCCCACCGATCGCGCCCGTAGGCCAGCGTCGCATCTACTCGAACTCCGGGATCCAGGCGGCGGCCACCTACCTCGAGGAGCGGGCCGGGATGCCTTTCAAGGAGTACCTCGACCACGCCGTCCTCAAGCCGCTCGGGCTGCAGGGAGACCTCCGCCTCTCGCCCGCGTGGGGTTACGCGGGGCCACTCGTCGATCTGCTCGCAGTCGGCCGCGAGCTGCTTGCACCGACGCTCGTCGCGGCCGAGACGCTGGCGGAGGCGACGGAGTTGCAGTTCCCTGGACTCGTCGGCGTTCTGCCGGGCTTCGGGCGCAGAGATCCGAACGACTGGGGCCTCGGCTTCGAGCTCAGGGATGCGAAGTCGCCCCACTGGACGGGGATGACCAACTCGCCGCGCACGTTCGGCCACTTCGGCGCGAGCGGCACCTTCCTCTGGGTCGATCCCGAGGCCGGGCTCGCCTGCGCCTGCCTCACCGACCACGAGTTCGGCGACTGGTCGAAGGCCGCCTGGCCCGAGCTGAGCGACGCGGTGCTCGCGGAGGCTGGCGAAGTGGGTTAATCCTCGGGTTCGTCGTCGGCGAAGAGCGGACGCAGGATCTCGTCGAACGTCGCGCGGTCGCACCAGGCGACGGTAGCCGGCGTCAGCGCCCGGACGGATGCCGTGCGCGGGATGTCCATCGCGAGGGCGACCTCGCCGAAGTACGCGCCCGGCCGCAACACGCTGCGCGGGCCCAGGTCGGTCTGGCTGACCGCCATCAGCCCGGAGAGTACGACGTAGAAGCGCTCTCCGGGCTCGCCCTCGCTCACCGCCGCGGCGCCCGCGGGCACGTCCTCGCGCGTCATCCGCTTCGCCAGCTTCACGAGCAGCTCGCCTGGAAGCCCGGCGAGCAGCGTGACGCGCGACAGTTCATGAGCGGTCGCGGACGCGCGAGGGCTCACTCCTTCGTGCCCGCCCGGTCGGCCTGCTCGTCCGGGTCGTCATGGCCCTGCCCCCGCATGGCGTCCTCCTCCTGCTGGCGTCCTTGCTGGGCCAGCTCCTGCTCCTCCTCGGTCGGTTTCGGATTGTCGTGCACAGTTCCCCCCTATCGTTGTGGCCGATGGCCATTCTGGACGGTTGGAGATATTGCCCGCGCTGCGCGGCCGGAATCGTGGCCGCCGCCGGGCACGTGGAATGCCCCGCCTGCGGCTTCGTCGCCTGGGGCAACTCGGTCCCGGCTGTTCAGGCGCTCCTCGCGCGGGAGGGCCGCCTCCTGCTCGGGCGCCGTGGGATCGAGCCCGGACTGGGCAAGTGGGACCTGCCGGGCGGCTTTCTCGAGGAGGGCGAGCACCCCCTCGACGGGCTCCGGCGGGAGCTGCTCGAGGAGACCGGCCTCGAGATCGAGCCGGGAGATTTCGTCGGCGTGTGGCTCGAGCCCTACGACGGGCGGGTCGTCTTCGGCCTCACCTACAGGGCCACGGCGACCGGCGAGGGGCGGGCGGGCGACGACCTGACGGAGCTGCGCTGGTTTGCGCCCGACGAGCTGCCGGGGCCGGGCGAGCTGGCGTTCTCGGCCCAGCCGGAGATCCTCTCACGCTGGCGGCACGAGCACACGTAGCGACCGCGGCAGGCTCGCGAAGACGAGTGGCGGCTCGAGCACGGTCGGCTCGCCGTCGATCGCCGCCCGGACGTTCGGAGCGTCCAGCTCCAGTTCGAAGCCCTCGGCGCCGCGGTTGCTCCAGTGGCGCGGGAGCCAGCCGTGGGCCGCGTAGACATGGAGCCGGCCCTCCTCGAGCGAGACGCGTTCGCCGAGTGTGAAGAGATCGACCTCGTAGCGGTTGTTCGCGACGAGGAGGATCCGGGTGGTGAGCGGCTCGCCGTCGAGGCGCGCGTGCAGCCGGTGGCGGTCGGCGGCGATGCGCTTCAGCGCGCGGAGGCCGGCGAGCGCCTCGCCGCGCCGACGGTGGTGCTCACGCTGGTGGACGAGGCCCGCGTAGACGCCGAGCGACACGTTGTTCAGGAACAGCCGTTTGCCGACTCGCCCGACGTCGATCCGTCGCTCGACACCGTCGAAGCCGCCGAGCGCCCCGAACGGATCGCCTCGGTCGAGGCCGAGGTCGCGCGCGAAGTGGTTCCGCGTCCCGAAGGGGATGCAGACGAAGGGGAGGTCGCGGTCGACCGCGACCGCGGCGACCGCCGCGAGGGAGCCGTCGCCGCCCGCGATCCCGAGTGCCCCAGGGGCGGCCTGACGGGCCAACTCGGCCGGGTCGTCGTCGTTCGAGAGCAGGTGGCAGCGCACGTCGAGCTCGCTCGCCGCCCGCACGAGTGCGTCGACGTCAGGGGTGGGCGCGCCCGCCCGCGGGTTGATCAGCAGGAATCGCGGCATCGGCGCAGGGTAGGGGACTAGCCTAGGCCGAACGGGCCCGGAAATTGAGCCGAACGGCCTATGGAGACGGGGAGACCGCGTGCCGATCATAGGTCCATGAGCGAACGCGGACTTCATCGAATCGAGGACGACCTCTCCGACACCTGGCTCGAGGACTGGGCCGGCGCCGGAGTCGCCGAACTCGAGGCATATCTCGCCAAGCATGCGGCTTTTCTGCGTTTCCTTGACGCCCTGGAGGCGTAGCGAGAATCCCGCTCGGCGGGTGTGTGCTCCTGCATGCCCCGGGGAAGAATGTCGCCGACCATCTCCCTGGGAGGCGACTCGTGAAGCTCAACTACCTCGTCCGCGGCCTGCCCGGCCATCCGCTGCATCCACCGCTGACCGACGCGACGATCGGCATCTACACGTTCGCGACGATCGCAGCCTTCGCCGACGTCACCGGTATCAGCAACACAACGGCGGCGCACGGCTGGTGGCTCGCGCTGCTCGCCGGCCTGATCGTCACCGTCTTCACGGCCCTGACCGGGCTCGCCGACTGGCTGGGGATTGAGCGTGGCACCGAGCTCTGGAAGACGGCGACCTCGCATCTGGTCGCCATGGTCACTGCGACTGTCTTCTTCGGCCTCGCCGCGCTGTTCGGACATTCGAGCTGGAAGGCCGGGAACGTCTCGTCGGGCGAGTTCATCCTGACGCTGATCGGCTTCGGCGTGATGGCGCTCGGCGGGTGGCTCGGCGGCGCGATCGTCTTCGTCCACGGCATGCGCGTGCTAAAGCTCGTCGAGGAGCCCGCAGCACGAGCGGTTGCTCCGCTGCCGCACCCGGAAAAGGAAGCAGCGGAGGGCTCCTGAGAGCCCACCGCTGAAACTCCTTGCTAGCTCGCGAACCCGAGCGAACGCTCGAGGGCGCCCTTGGGCTGCGCGCCGATCGCGGAGGCTTTCGGCTCGCCGTTCTCGAACAGGATCATGTTCGGGATCGACTGGACGCCGTAGCGGACCGCGAGGGTCTGGTTCTCGTCTATGTTGACCTTGACCAGCTTGATGTTGCGCTCCTCGGCGATCTTGTCGAGCACGGGTGAGACCGCGTGGCACGGGCCGCACCACTCGGCCCAGAAGTCGACGAGCACGGGCCCGCCGCTTCGAAGCACCTCCTGCTCGAACGTCGCTTCGGTGACTGCATCTGCCATTTCGGGAATTCCTTTCGTTGGCACTACAGGAGAGACCTACCCGTTCCCCCTGAGATAACAACGTCGGTCTCTACACTGGACTTCCCGATGGATCGACCCTTCCAGCCCCTGGCGGCGACGCCGGACCATGTGGCGCTCGAGCAGGAGATCCTCGAGTGGTGGGACGCCGAGCGCGTCTTCGACCGGCTCAGAGAGCGCAACCGGGGCGGTCCGATCTTCAGCTTCATCGACGGACCGGTGACGGCGAACAAGAGTCTCGCGGTGCACACGGCGTGGGGCCGGACGCTGAAGGACGTCTTCCAGCGCTACCGGGCTCTGCGTGGGTTCGATCAGCGCTATCAGAACGGCTTCGACTGCCAGGGCCTCTGGATCGAGGTCGGCGTCGAGCGCGAGCTCGGGCTCAACTCCAAGCGCGAGATCGAGGAGTACGGCCTCGAGGCCTTCGCCCGCAGGTGCCGCGACGTCGTTGTCCGGTCTGCGACCGAGCTGACGCAAGGCTGCAAGCGCCTCGGCCAGTGGATGGACTGGGGCAACGACTACTACACGTTCAGCGACACGAACATCGAGTACATCTGGAAATTCCTGAAGATCGTCCATCAGCGCGGGTGGCTCTACCGGGGTCACCGCTCGACCGAGTGGTGCCCGCGCTGCGGGACGTCGATCTCGGCGCATGAGCTCGCAGGCAGCTACGTCGATCGTGCCGATCCCTCGCTCTTCGTCCGCCTGCCGCTCGTCGACCGCCCCGGAGAGTCACTCGTCGTCTGGACGACCACGCCGTGGACCCTCCCTGCGAACGTGGCTGCCGCAGTGCATCCCGAGGCCGAGTACGGCCGCCGCGTCACGGGCGAGTGGGTCGGGGCGTCCCGCTACCCCGACGAGCGGCTCGGGGGGGTCCGGCGCGGAACCGAGCTGGTCGGCTGGCGCTATCGGGGACCATTCGACGAGCTCGGGCCTGGCTCAGGTGTCGACCACCGCGTGATTCCGTGGCGCGAGGTCTCCCTCGAGGAGGGCACTGGCATCGTCCACATCGCGCCGGGCTGCGGCGGCGAGGACTTCGAGCTCGCGCACGAGTTCGGGCTGTCGGTGCTCACGCCGGTCGACGAGTCAGGCCGGTTCTACGACGGGTACGGCTGGCTCCACGGCCTCTCGACCGTCGAGGCGGCCGAGCAGATCATCGGCAACCTCGAGGAGAAGGGCCGGGTCGTCGAGGCAGGTCTCCACGAGCACCGCTATCCCGAATGCTGGCGCTGCCACACGCCGCTCATCTTCCGGATCGCCGACGACTGGTTCATCTCGGTCGGCGAGATCCGCGAGCCGATGCGTGCGGCCAATGCCGACGTCGAGTGGACGCCCGACTACTTCGGCAAGCGCATGGACGACTGGCTCGTGAACATGGGCGACTGGAATATCTCCCGGCGCCGCTACTACGGCCTGCCGCTCCCCTTCTACTCCTGTTCGTGCGGAGAGCTGAACGTGATCGGGTCGCGCGCCGAGCTCGGCGAGCGGGCGACCGGTGGCCTCGACGGACTGGAGGAGCTGCGGCGGCCCTGGATCGACCGGGTGGCGATCCGCTGCGCGGCGTGCGGCGAGGCGGTCGAGCGGATCCCCGAGGTCGGCGACGTCTGGCTCGACGCAGGAATCGTCCCGTTCTCCACCCTCGGTTGGGAGAACTCCGAGTGGATCCCGCAGGGTTACGCGACCGGAGCCGCACGCGGGCTCACCCGGGCCGACCTGCCCGACCACGCGTACTGGGAGACGTGGTTCCCGGCGAACTGGGTGACGGAGATGCGCGAGCAGATCCGGCTCTGGTTCTACTCGCAGCTGCTCATGTCGGTCGTGCTCACCGGCCGCGCGCCGTTCGAGCGGGTGCTCGGCTACGAGAAGATGCTCGACGAGAACGGCCGCGAGATGCACGGCTCGTGGGGGAACATGATCGACGCGGAGGATGCCTTCGCGCGGATGGGCGCCGACGTGATGCGCTGGCAGTACTGCTCCCAGCCGCCGACACAGAATCTCCTGTTCGGATTCGGCCCGGCCGACGAGATCAAACGCCGGCTGCAGACGCTGTGGCACTCCGTCAAGTTCTTCGTCGACTACGCGAACGTGGAAGGCTTCCGCCCTGACTGGAGCACGCTCGAGCCCGAGGGGGAGCTGCGGCCGCTCGACCGCTGGCTCATCGAGCGCGCGCACGCGTTCGTCAACGAGTCGACGGCCGGCTACGACGCCTATCTCACTGTTGACGTGATCCGCGCCTACGAGTCCTTCGTGGATGACCTCTCCAACTGGTACATCCGCCGCTCGCGCCGACGCTTCTGGGAGGGGGACGCGACGGCGCTCCGGGTGCTGTGGTTCGCGCTCGTCCAGACGTTGCGCATGGCCTCCCCGGTGATGCCGTTTCTGACCGAGCATCTCTGGCGGAACCTGGTCGCGGGCGTCTGTCCGGACGCCCCCCTGTCGATCCACCTGGTTCCGTGGCCGGGCGCTCGCCCCGTCGACCGCGTGCTGCTCGAAGAGGTCGCCGAGGTCAGGCTGATCGTGGAACTTGGGCGGCAAGCCCGTGCGCAGCAGAAGATCACGCTCCGGCAGCCGCTGCACCGGCTCTTTGTCTCGGGAGCGCGGCATGCACAGGGGCTTGTCGATGAGCTCAGGGAGGAGCTGCGCGTGAGAGAGGTGGTGTTTCAGGACGAACCGCCAGTGCGCTTCACCTACAAGCCGAACCTCCGGGTCCTGGGCCCCCGGCTCGGGAAGGGCCTGCCGGTTGTGCAAAGGGCGCTCGCCGCGGGGGACTTCGAGCTCCTGCCGGACGGAGGCCTGCACGTCGCCGGTCACGACCTCGAGCCGGACGATCTCATTGTCGAGCGTTCCGAGGAGCCCGGGTGGGCCCACTCCGGCACCCTCTCGGTCGGGATCGACACCACGCTCGACGACGAGTTGAAGCTCGAGAAGCGCGTCCTCGACCTGATCCACCGGCTGAACACGATGCGCAAGGAGGCCGGTCTCAAGCTGACCGACCGCATCGTCGTCACCCTGCCGCGTGAGCTCGACGATCTGCTCCGTCACGAGGAGCGGATCAAGCAGGAGACGCTGGCCGTCGAGATCCGCGTCGACGGCATCCCCGAGCCGCAGATCGCCGAGGTCGCCTGAGGCGTAGGGCCAGGCCACCGGCGACCCGGGAGTAGACGTGGCCTCGGGCGGGCACTACGTTTCTCCAATGGCCGTCTGTCCCCGGTGCGGGAACGAGGTCGAACTGCGTTTCCGGTTCTGCCCCTGGTGTGCGGAGCCGCAGCGGCGCAAACTTGTCGAGTTCTTCCGCGCTCATCCGAGCGGCAGCGGCAGGGCCCTGCGCGTGTCCCGCTACTACGGCGGTGACCCGCAGGTCCGGTTCAGCGTCTGGGACGAGACCGGTGTTGCCCGGGCCGCCGTCTCGCTCGCCGAGCCGGAGGCCGAGCGGCTGGCCGGCTTCCTGCTCGCGGCCCGCGCGAGCAAGCCGCGGCGACTGCTCGAGCACCTGCGGAGCCGCGAACCGGGAATGCGGCACCGCCGCCGGCCGTTGCAGCGATCGTGAAGATCGGGATCATCGGCAGCGGCATGATCGGCGGGACGACGGCGCGGCTTCTCGCCGGCGCCGGCCACGAGGTCGCGATCGGCAACTCGCGCGGCCCTGAGTCGCTCGCCGACCTTGTTGCGACGTTCGGGCCCAGGGCCCAGGCCGTGACGGCCGAGGCGGCGGCACGCTTCGGCGAGGTCGTCCTGCTCGCGCTTCCGTTCCGGGCCCTCGACGGCCTGCCTCCTGCCGATGCGTTCGCCGGGAAGATCGTCGTCGACGCCACGAACCCCTATGCGCCAGGAGGCGGGATCCTCGACCTCGGCGGCCGAACCTCCAGCGAGGTGGTCGCCTGGCACCTGCCCGCCGACGCGCGGCTCGTCAAGGCCTTCAACACGCTCTACTTCGAGACGCTTGCGACGGGCGGCGCCAGACAGGATGGCCGGCTCGTCCTCTTCGTGGCCGGCGACGACGAAGACGCGAAGGCAGTCGTCTCCGGCCTGATCGAGGAGATTGGCTTCGAGCCCCTGGACACAGGCGGCCTCGTCGAGGGCGGCCGCAGGCAGGAACCGGACAGACCGATCTACAACAAGCCACTAACCCGCGCGGAAGCGGAGACGCTGCTCAGCGGATAGCCGCGCGGAGCCGCTGGAGCCCGAGCTCGAGCGTCTCGTCGGGCACCGCGAGCGAGAGCCTCGCCCAGCCGGCGCCGTTCGGGCCGAACCCCTCCCCGGGGGCCACCGCAAGGCGGTGCTCCTTCAGCAGCCCGGCCGCGGTCAGCCCCACGGGCAGTCGAAACCAGACGAAGAACGTCCCCTGGCTCCTCGCGTCGAGCCCCCCGAGCGCCCGGAGAGCCTGGTCGCGCCGTCGCTCATAGGCCGCGCGACGATTCTCGACCGACTCCTGTGGCCCGGTCAGTGCCGCGATGCCGGCTTCCTGCATCGGCAGGAAGATCCCGGCGAAGGCGTGCTCCTGCAGAAGCTGGATCCGCTTGACGAGCTCCGTGTTCCCCAGGGCGAAGCCGAGTCGCCAGCCCGCCATCCCGTAGCTCTTCGACATGCTGAAGAGCTCGACGCCGACCTCGCGGGCCCCGTCGACAGCCAGGAAGCTCATCGGCTGCCGCCCGTCGAAGACGAGGTCGCCGTAGGCGAAGTCGTGGAGGATCCAGGCGCCCGTCCGCTGCGCCCAGGCGACCGCCTCGCCGAAGATCCCCTCGGGCGCGACCGCGGCGGTCGGGTTCGACGGAAAGTTCAGGTAGAGAGCCGCCGCCGCCGTCTCGAAGCCCGCGAACCGCGCGTGGCGCGCGCCAGCGAGCGCGACCGCAGAGAGGTAATCCGGATAGCCCGGGTCGGGCAGGAGGATCGTCTCGCCGCGCTCGACAGCGCAGAGCGCGAACTCGATCAGGCCCGTCTTCGTCCCGGGCAGGACGGCGACCTCGCGCTCCGGGTCGAGCTCGACGCCGTAGCGGTCGCCGTACCTGGCCGCGATCGCCTCCTTCAGCTCGGGCAGCCCGTTGAACGGCGCATACCCGTGAACGTCGGGGCGCGCCGCACCCCGCGCCAGTGCCTCGGCGACGTGCGACGGCGGGCCGGTCTCCGGATTGCCGCGGCCGAGATCGATGAGCGGCTCGCCTCCCGCCGCCGCGGCCGCGCCCACGCCCGCGAGCAGCGCCGTGAAGTACTGCTCGGGGAGCCGGTCGAGACGCTCGGGGCGGGCTCGCACCCGCGCGATCCTAGTGTTGGGTCTCGGCGAGCGCGAGCTCGCGCCGGAGCTCGGCCGGTAGCCGGAAGACGACATCCTCGTGCCCGCGGCGGGACGACTCGATCTCGGTGACGCCGCGTGCGCGGAACCAGTCGCAGACCTCTGTGACGAGCAACTCCGGCGCCGAGGCGCCCGAGGTCAGCCCGACCGTCTCCGGCCCGTCGAGCCATGCCTCTTCGATCTCGCTCGCGTGGTCGATCAGGTGCGACTCGACTCCCGCCGCGCGGGCGACCTCGACGAGCCGGTTGGAGTTGGAGCTGTTGCGAGAGCCGATCACGAGCAGGAGCTCGACTTCTTTCAGCAGCTCCTTGACCGCCCACTGCCGATTGGAGGTCGCGTAGCAGATGTCCTCCTTCCGCGGACCGCGGATCTCCGGGAAGCGGCGTCTCAGCGCGGCGATGATCATCCCGGTCTCGTCGACCGAGAGGGTCGTCTGCGTGATGTACGCGAGCGGGGTTCCGGCGGGCAGCTCGAGGGCCTCGGCATCCTCGGCCGACTCGACCAGCACGATCGAGTCGGGCGCCTCGCCCCTAGTTCCTTCGACCTCTTCGTGGCCCGCATGGCCAATCAGGACGACGGTGGCGCCCTGGGCAGCGTACCGCCTCGCCTGCGCGTGCACCTTGCTCACGAGCGGACAGGCCGCGTCGATCGCGTTGAGGCCGCGTGCGGCGGCGTTCTCGTGCACCGACGGGGCGACACCGTGGGCGCTGAAGACGACCGTGGCGCCCGGGGGAACCTGCTCCTCGCTCTCCACGAAGATCGCGCCGCGGGACTCGAGCTCGTGCACGACGAACGAGTTGTGGACGATCTGCTTGCGGACGTAGACAGGAGCGCCGTAGAGATCGAGCGCCTGCTCGACCGTCTCGACCGCGCGCTCGACTCCGGCACAGTACCCGCGGGGCGAGGCGAGAAGGACCCTCTTCACCAAACCGCAGACCACGATAGCGCTGCTCCGATGAAGAACCGGTTAAGGGAGATTGGGGCGACCAAAGGGTGACCGAGGAAACCCCTCAGGAGGCCTTCGGCGTCCGTTCTCGGACGACGTGCGGGGGCCGTGCGGCGTAGGAGAAAGGACCCGCTGCTCGGGGGGGTCGGTACAGCGGGCCCTTTCAGATTGCTCGCCGCAGACGCAAGGCCAGGTGCGCGCGCCGCGGTTCGCATCGCCCAGTGCGCACCACCGTAACGGGCCATACGTGGCGGGGCAATAGGCCGTCCGGCCTATCTTTTCGAGCCGCAGGCATCATGCTTTCCGACCGGAAAAAGTCGGTTCCCGTTCCACGCCTGACGATGCCCAGGCCCACCCGAGTGTTAGCAAACCTAAAGGGGGATTCCTGCGAGGGAGCGCAAGTCCATCCTCCCGGCGGCATCTGTATCTCCGAAGGGGGGCGACCATCCCCGGGCCGCGTTTCGGCGTCTGCGGCGGCGCCGATGCCAGCTGTTCCGGGTTCGTTCCGAGTCCGGCGACCGGGGGCGGGTAGCCGGACTCGGGCCCCCTTTCCGTTCGCGGCCGGGGAGGCAGAGCGACGGTCTTAACGTTGTCAGACCGATCGGCCGCGCGCTTCGGCGGCTCGCTCGCGAGTCCGCAATAGCTCGTCGTCGTAGGCCCTGCACTCTCCCCGTTTGTCATGCATGGCGAGCTGGAGGACTCGTCCGAAAAGGGACAGGACGAGCCCGTTCGACTATGCCCCCGAGACGCGTCGACGAGGCGGCGACGATCGCCTGGGGCGATGTTGACGTGGCCGGATCTCGGTTTCGGCTCCGTCGTGGCGAGACGAAGAGCAGGCGGGGCCGGGGGGTGCAGCTGTCAGGCTGGCTGATGGAGATGATCGAGGAGACCTGCCCGCTCGACGATCGCAGTCCCGGCGGGGGTGTTTTCGGCTCGAACTCGACATCGCCCACACGTGATGAGCGGCGCGTGCCGGACGGCGTCGATCGCCCACAGCATCCGCATGTCTGCAGCACCGGTCCCTGAGCCTCTGGCACGCCAGGGCCTGCCGGCCAGGGAACTGGCGGAGCAGGCAGGACACTCCAAACCCTCCATGAGCCTGGACATCTACTCGAACACGTGCCGCTCGATGAGGTCGATCCGGCGCCGATTCGGACCGTGGCGCTGAGTCCCGGTGTGGTTCCGCAGAGCCCTCTGAAGGCGAAACCGCTGCGGCCACCTGAGTCGATGCTTTCCGAGGGAAAAGCCGCCCCGCACCACGTTCTCGGATCCGCGAGGCTCCTATGATCTGTCTCGGCCGGTGAGCCTCCAGACTCAATCGATCATCTTCAACGCGGTGCCGCTGCTCGTCGTCGCAGCGGCCTACCTCGCTATCACGGCGTCGCTTGTGCCGACGCTGTGGCGCCAGCGTGCCCGCGCGGGCCTGACGGAGCTTGCGCTGGCGCTCGTCTTCCTTTCCGTCAGCGTGATGGCTGCGATCTTTGGAGCGGTCGTCCTTCACGACCGGTCGCCGGTCGGCGGACACGTCTGGCCGCCGTTCGCGGGTGTGCTGGTGGCGCTGCTCCCGGCGCTGCTCATCCTCGGCCGCTGGCGAGAACGGGGGCTTGTGGCCACGGGGCCGATTCGCGCCCGCGAGGCGGAGGAGATGCGGACGTTGCGCGACCGCGAGCTCGAGGCGGCCTCACGGCTCTCGACCGCTCTCGCGCTGACGGAGGAGGCCGAGGAAGTCGCCCGTGCCTTCCTCGACGAGGTCAGCAGCCTCTTCCGGGTCGGCTTCGCGGGCCTCTCGATCGTCTCGAAGGACGGGAGCGAGGCGCGGGGCTTCCTCGCCCGACGCCACGGGGAGGACTGGCCCGATTGGCGGGAGCTCCGCTTCGACCTCGAGCACGAGCCTTCCGGCGTCTCGAGCGCTGTCTTCGAGGCCTCGCCGCTCGCGGTCTACGACGTGCAGGGGTCCGCCACCGTTCACCGACGCGTCGCCAGAGAGGTCGGCGCCAGAAGCGCGGCCTTCGTTCCTCTGGTCACGCACGAGCGGGTGATCGCCGTCCTCTCGCTCGCCAGCACCGATGAGCTGCGGGCATTCACCGGCGAGGAGCTCTCGCTGCTGCAGGCGCTCGCCGCGGAGGCCGCTGTCGCACTCGACCGGGCGCGTTCGGCCGCCGCGCTCGCCCAGGCCCTCGAGCGAGAGCGGCTCGTCGCGACGATCTCGCGGCGGCTCCGCTCCGAGCTCGACCTCGACGCGGTGCTCGCCGTCGCAGTCGAGGAGACCGCCAGGGCGCTCGATGTCTCACGCTGCTTCGTCCGACTCGGGGAAACGGGGCCGGTGCCCATCGCGGCCGAGTGGAACGCACCGGGTTTCGAGACCGTCGCGGAAGTCGCGGAACGACTGCCGGCCGCGAACATCGCCGCGCGGGAACGGCGGACCGTCGCGATCGCCGACGTCGACCATGCCGCCGAGCTCTCCGCCCACCGCGGCGTGGAGACGCTGCTCTCGCTCGACACCCGGTCGGTCCTGGCGACGCCGATCGTCGCCCTCCAGGAGCTCGTCGGTGTCTTTGTCGTGCACCGGGCCGAGGTGGGAGCCTGGTCCGAAGGTGAGATCTCGCTTGCGGAGGCGGTCGCCCAGGAGCTCGGGCTCGCGATCCACGTCGCGCGGCTGCTCGAGCAGAACCGGGTCCGAATCGGCCAGCAGAGCTCGCTGCTCGGCGCCGCTCAGGTTCTGACCGGCGACCTCGAGCTCGAGGGTGTGCTCCAGCGCCTCGCCGACCAGGTGTCCGAGTTGCTCCAGGCCGACGGGGCCGACTGCTACCTCTATGACACCGAGCGCGGGATCCTGCGTTGCGCCGCAGTTCACGGCCTCTCCGACGATCTGGTCGGCTTCGAGTTCTCGGCCGAAAGCGGGCTTTCGGGCGAGGCGATCCGACGGGGTCGGCCGCTCATCGCGACCGACTACCACGACCTGTCCGAGCCTGTTCCCCATGGCGCCTACGACGAGTTCACCGACGTAATTGTCGCGCCGATGCGGTGGGCGGACGAGGTGCAGGGCGTTCTCGGGGTCGGCCGGCGCGCGGGGAAGCGTCCCTACACGCAGTCCGAGGCGGACATTCTGGAGGCGTTCGCAGGCCTCGCGTCGCTGGCACTGCGAAACGCGGAGACCTTCTCCCAGAGCGCGCGTCAGGCTCGGGTCCAGCGCGGCTTCTACCGGATCGCCTTTGTGCTCGGCCGGTCGCTGTCGCGCTCGGCGACGCTCGAGGCCGTTGCCCAGGCCGCTGCGGAGGCGCTCGGAGGAGACTTCGCCGCGGTGCTGATGCCGCAGGGCGGCAGGCTCGCGCTCGCGGGGTCCTTCGAGCTGCCGGAGCCGCTCTCCCAGCTGCTCGAGGAGGGCCTCTCGGAGGACACCGCGCTCGGCGGCACCGCCGGCGAGCACCGGGTGCTCGCGGCGTCGGCCGTGACGGAAGACGAACGGTTCATCGACGAGTGGCGAGCGCTTGCCGTGACGACGCCGTTCACGGCGCTGCTCTCGGTTCCCGTCGCGGCGCCGCGCCACGACCCCGGCGGCCTCGTCGTCGTCTTCTTCTCCGCGGCGCGCAGCTTCACGGACGACGACCTGGAGCTGGCGCGGCACCTCGCCGACGCCACGCGCGGCGCGCTCGAGCGGAGCGAGCTGTTCGAGGCCGAACGCACCTCCCGCGCACTGGCGCAGCAGCTCGCACGCACGGGCAGCGTGTTGGCGACCGAGCTGGAGCCAGCGGCCGTGCTCGACGAGGTCGTCCAGCAGGCGGCGCGGCTGCTCGGCGCCGACGGTTGCGCGATCCGCGTGCTCGAGGACGACGAGCTCGTCGTCGCTGCGGCGGAGGGTGCCGGTGCCGAGGAGGCGCTCGGCACGCACAGCCAGTCCAGCTCGTGGCTTTCAGGAGACGTTATCCAGTCCCGGGCGCCCGTTGCGATCGAGGACGTGAGCGGGGAGCGCCGCTTCCAGGATCTCGACCCGATGCTCGGCGCCGGCCACTGCTCCTTCCTCGGCGTGCCGCTCGTGGGCCCCGAGGGGGCGCTGCACGGTGTCCTGGCGGTCTACGGGCGCCGGCCGCGCGCCTGGCGCGAGGAGGAAGTCGAGGCTTTGCGCGCCCTCGCCGCGAACACGTCGGCAGCTCTCTCGAACGCCGAGCTCTACCAGCGGGTCGCACTCGAGAAGGAGCGCAGCTTCGCAATCCTCGCCAACATCGCCGACGGGATCGTCGCCGTCGACCGCGAGGGGAACGTCGTGCTCTGGAACGCGGCGGCCGAGGAGATCACGGGCGTTCCGGCGGCCGAGGCGCTCGGCCGGACCCCCGCGCAGGTGCTGCAGCGGAGCCTTGAGTCGGACAGCGGCACGCCGATCGGTGACGACCGTCTCGTGTCGATCCAGCGCGGGGGCGAGGAGGCGTGGCTCTCGCTGACTGAAGCGGTGATGCGTGACCCGACCGGTGCGGTGGCGGGCCGCATTTTTGCATTCCGCGACATCTCGTCCGACCGGCTCGTCGAGCAGATGAAGTCCGATTTCGTCTCGGCCGTCTCGCACGAACTGCGCACGCCGCTCACCTCGATCTACGGCTTCGCCGAGACGCTGCTGCGCCAGGACGTCCTCTTCGGCGAGGAGGAGCGGCGAACGTTCCTCGGCTACATCGCCTCCGAGTCGTTGCGGTTAACCGTCATCGTCGACGCGCTCCTCAACGTCGGCCGGATCGACACCGGCGACCTGCAGCTGAACCTCGCTCCGACGGACGTGCGCGAGGTCGTCTCCGAGGTGCTCGCCGGCGCGCAGGAGAACGGCGACGGCCACAGCTTCGTGATCGAGCTCCCGGACGAACCGCTCGCCGCGCAGGCCGACCGGGAGAAGCTCCGCCAGGTCTTCTCGATCCTGGTCGACAATGCCGTCAAGTATTCGCCGGAGGGCGGCACGGTCACGATCGGTGCCACCCGAAGAGACGAGACGGTCGAGGTGCGAGTGGACGACGAGGGCCCTGGCATCCCCCAGGGCGAGCAGGAACGGATTTTCCGGAAGTTCTACCGGGGGGCGGACGCCGGCGAGCGCCGCCTCGGAGCGGCGGGATCGGGTCTCGGCCTCTTCATCGCGCGCGGCCTCGTCGCGGCGATGGGCGGGCGGATCTGGGTCACCTCTGCGGACGGGCAAGGCTCGAGCTTCGGCTTCGAGTTGCCGCTTGCCCGGACTCCGGCGGAGCCGGGAGTGAGAAGTGCGCGCGGGAGGGTATAGGTGACGGCGGCGGAACTTCTTCCCATGACCAAGGTCCTTGTGATCGATGACGAGGCTCCGATCCGGCTGCTCTGTCGCGTCAACCTCGAGGCGGAGGGCATGCAGGTGCTCGAAGCTGCGGACGGCCCGAGCGGGCTCGATCAGGCGCGAGAGCATGGTCCCGACGTGATTCTCCTTGACGTGATGATGCCCGGGCTCGACGGCTGGCGGGTCGCCGAGGCATTGCTCGAGGACAGCCGGACGAGCGAGATTCCGATCATCTTCCTGACGGCGCGCGCCGAGTTCCGCGATCGTGCGCGCGGGCTCGACATCGGAGGCATCGACTACGTGACGAAGCCGTTCAATCCACTCGAGCTCGCGCCCCTCGTCGACGACCTGCTCGAGCGGATCGGGCGCGGCGAACGCGACGAGCTGCGCGGCGAGAGGCTCACCGAGCTCCGCGCCCTGATCGAAGGTGAGTAGCGGACCTCCTTGCGGGCCCGCTCCCGCGACGGTCGTTGAGAGTCAGCCGCCGCTGAAGTCGGCCGTGATTACGAGCGCATCCCCGTTTCCCTGGAAGGTGCCGCGGAGTGCGCCGATCCCGATCCGCTGGAATGCGGCGCGAAGAAGGTTGGCGCGGTGCTCGGGACTCGCGAGCCACGCGGCGAGGATTGTGGTGGCCCGGGCGTCCGTGCCGGTGCCCCAGGCGAGGTTCTCGCCGAGGATCCGCCCGCGAGCGCCGAATGCGCTCAGGCGCTGCATGAACGCACCGTGGGCGAAATAGCGGTTCCGGATCATGTCCGCCGAGTGGGCGCGGGCGGCTCGCTCGAGCGTTTGATCGGGTCGGAGCGGCTGGAGGCCGTGGTCGATGCGCGCCTGGTTGACGGCACCGAGGAGGCTGCTCTCCGCCTGCGTCAGCGTGCCGGTCGAGGCGGTCGCGACGGCCGCGATGAGGACAAAAACGGAGACGAGGAGGGCGGGAACCGTTTTGAGACTTGTCATTCCGGATCGTCGTCGGCTGGCGGCGGGGCGGCGCTCGCCCGATCTTAGGGGGTACGCCCCGGCGGGGCATCCGATCACGACGACGGCAAGCCCCTGCCTGCGCCCCGGGCGAGGCCGGGGCGCGAGCCCGATCCAGTCGACTTGCGCGCCGGGCCGAACGGCGATCAGCCCGACTTGTGACCGCGAGAGGTCGATCGCGGCCGGATCCGGCGGCGGACGTGCTCCGGGAGGACAGGGGTACCCACGCGCCGCAAGCCGCGCCTACACTGGGCCCACCGGGACGTAGCTCAGCTTGGTAGAGCGCCCGCTTTGGGGGCGGGAAGTCGCCAGTTCGAATCTGGCCGTCCCGACTAGATGATCGGCGTCCTCGTGGGCAGACCCGCGACGGCCTGGCCCTCGGCAGCCACCCGCCGGGCGAGCGTCCGGGCATCCCGACCGATCTTGCGGAGCATGCCGCCGAGCGTCAGGTGGTAGCCGACGAAGTGCAGGCCCGCAACCGGCTCGTCGGCCTGCGGCAGGCCGCGCTCCCCGAGTGGAACGAGATGGCCGACGAGCGGCTCGAGTCCAGGGCGGAAGCCGGTCGCCGCGATCACCACGTCCGGGCGCATCCGCGGGCCGCTCGTGAGCAGCACGTCGTCGCCGTCCAGACTCTCGACCGCGCCGACTACCTCGACCCGGCCCGCCTGCACAGCCGCGACAAGGCCCACGTCGAGGATCGGGATCGTCCGGGTCCGGGCGAACTGCACACCGAGGGTCTCCCGCGGCCGCGCGAGCCCGTACGCGGACAGGTCCGGGACGGTCAGCCGTCGCAGCGTCTGCGCCACTCGCCCCGCCAGTCGGGGCGGGAGGTGGCCCAGCGTGATCCCGACCGCCTGGGTCGGGATCCCGAACGAGGCGCGCCGCGCGATCTGGGGTGGCGTCCGGACCGCGAGCCAGACCCGGCTTGCCCCGCCCTCCGCCACGTCGAACGCGATTTCGGCGCCCGAATTGCCGGAACCGACCACGAGCACGTCCCGCCCCCGGAACGGCTCCGAGTTCCGGTAGGCGGACGAGTGCAGCAGTTGTCCGCGAAAACCGTGGCGGCCTGGCCAGTCGGGGACGAACGGCGTGTGGCTGAAGCCGGTCGCGACGACCACCCGCGCGGAGCGCACCGGTCCGCTCGAGGTCTGCAGGACCCAGCCGCCATTCTCGCGATCGACGCGCTCGACCCGGGTCCCGACCCGAACCTCGAGCCGGTTCACCTCAACGTACTCACGTAGGTACGAGAGGACGCCGTCCCGGGAGACCCAGCGGCCGTAGCGACGCGGGATCCGGTATCCCGGCAAG
>JBHEMK010000018.1:0-4918 GCA_046262635.1 Gaiellaceae bacterium | reverse complement strand
GAGGCACGCCTACCGAACACGACCGGAAGCGCCAGCGCGAGCACGGCGAAGACGTAGAAGTAATAGAACTGCATCGTCAGGTAGAAGATGTTCGCCGCCATCGTGCCGGCGAGCGCCGCGGTCAAGCCCCAGGCCAGCGGGCGCACGCGCAGGGCGACGGGATCGCGCAGCTCCGCGAGCCGCTCGCCGAGCGCCCGGGCCAGCTTCAGGCGCACGAACATGTAGCAGAGGAAGGCGAGGAAGACAAGCGCTCCGACCACCCCCGTTTCCACGATCAGCGCAACGTAGAAGGAGTGCGGGCCCCAGTTCGTCTTGCCGGTGACGAACTGGTAGTAGACCGAGAACGTGTTCAGCCCGAGCCCGAGCAGCGGGTGCGAGTGGATCACTTGGGGGATGAAGCTGTAGACCTGGAAGTGGGCCGATTCGGAGCGGCCGTTCGTATGGAGCCGGGACAAGAGGACGATCGTGAAGAAGTGCCGCCTGCGCCAGACGATCACGGCGAGCAGCGCGGCGACCGCGCCGAGGGGCACGAGCAGCACACGGGATGCGAGGAAGCGGCGGTAGGGCACGGCGAGCACGAGCAGGCCGACCCCGAGGCCGAGCAGCCCGCTCCGCGACAACGTCGCGAGCTCGACGACCAGGAGGAAGGCGAGCGTCAACGCGAGCCAGAGGCGCAGCCGGTGGCCCTTCTCCAGCCGCAGGTAGACGGGCGTCAGGGCCAGCAGCGGAACCTCCAGCATGATCCCGAGATGGTTCGGATCGCCGGTCAGCGCGTTCGGCCGGTACACGCTCTGCCCGTTGATCGCCCCGTAGATGTTGATCGCGCTCGCCCCACCCGTCAGCGGCGAGAGCACGGTCGCGTCGAGGTTGTGGCCCGCACGGGCCGCGAGCAGCTGGAGGACGCCGTAGCAGGCGTTCGCGACGAGACCGAGGGTGAAGGAACTGACCGTCTTCCAGTAGAAGCGCTCGCTCCGGCGCGCCAGATAGGCGACGCCCGCGGCGAGGAAGAAGAAGTGGAGGATGAACTTGACCATCCCCTTGCCGAACTGGTCGAGGCTCTGCTTCGTGTCGAGGTTGAAGAAGCCGAGCAGGTAGACGAGCAGAAACAGCACGAAGAAGACGCCGACGATTGCGACGGTCCGAGTCGGGATGCCGCGGCGCGTCAACGCGAAGGCGACGAGGAACAGCGCCGTCAGGATGTCGGCGATCGAGACGTTGCCCGCGATGTTCCAGTGCACCTTCTCGAACGTCACGCAGAAGGCGGTGGCCAGGAACAGGAGGTCCGTGATCCGCGCCGACCGCGTCATAGGGTCCGGAGCAGCTCCGCCAGCTCTTCGACCCGCGCCGCCCGCGAAAGCCGCTCCCTGTCGGCCGGCGAGAGCGGCGTTGCCTCGAGCTCACCCGCACGCCACCGTGCGTGCAGCCCCTCGAGGGCGGCGCGGAGTGCGCCGGTGTCCTCGGACGCCGCAACGACGCCTGCGCCGGTCTCGCGGATCAGCCGGGCGGCGGCGCCGTCGGGGGGAACGGCGGCGAGAATCGGCCGCTCGGCGGCGAGGTACTCGAACACCTTTCCGGAGAGGACTCCGCGCCCGCGGCCCCCTGCCTCGGGAATCAGCAGCAGCAGCGCCTCGGAGTCCCGCTGGAGCCTGAGCGACTCCCGCCGGGGCACGTAGGGAACGAGCTCCACGTGCGCGGCGAGGTCGAGCGACTGCACGAACTCGCGATCCGAGGAGCGGAAATCACCGACGAACCGGACGGTCACGTCCTCGAGCCCCGACTCCGCCAGGGCCGCCAGGAAGGGGCGCGGGTCTCGCTTGCCGAAGAACGAGCCGGCATGGGTGAGTCGGAAGCAGTCGCCGCGGCGGTACGGGAGGCCGGCGAAGTCGTCGAAGTCGCAGCCGTTCGCGATCGTCAGGACGCGACCGTTCGGCTCGAGCCCTCTCGCCTCCTCGGCGATCGCCTCGGCGGCGGCGACGATCGCATCGGCGCGCGAGGCGACGAGTCGCGCGATCCCCGCGCTCGTCGTCTCCTTGGCGCGGACGGCGAGGCTCTCAGAACGGCGGTGCGGATGCGCGGCGATCGAGTCGCGCAGGTCGGCGACCCACTTCGCTCCCGTCGCGGCCTGCACCGCCGCGCCGATCAGATGGACGGAGTTCGGCGGCGAGGTCGTCAGCACGGCGTCGATCCCCTCGCGCCGCGCGATCCGGATCGCCGTCGGCACGGCGGTGAGGTTCCAGCTGACGTTCTCGTCGGGGACGAGCAGCCGCCGGCCGAGGAGCGCGGCCTGGGCGCGGCGGCGCTCGAGCCCCTCCTTTCCGTGCAGGACCTCGGCCGGCTTGAGGCCCCTCGGACCGAGGTAGCGTGCGCGGTGGACCCACGCCTGTGTCGGCAGGGCCAGCTCCGAGTCCTCGTGCAACCACTTCGGGTCGTTCGGGGCGAGCACGTGCGTCTCGATCCCGAGCGCGGGCAGGTGGCTCGCGAACTTCAGCGGCCGCTGAACGCCGCCGCCGCCCGCGGGCGGAAAATACATCGTCACGAGCAGGACCTTCACCGAGGGTCGATGGTACGGCGAGCCGGGCCCGGGCGGCATGACATCCTCCTGCAACCCGGAAGCCGCAGTCCCGGGAGGTGCAGCCGGCGGGTCGGTTGAGCACGTCACTGCGCATCGGCCCTGCTAGCCTGCGCGCCCATCGTGCGAGGGCCTCTCTCGATCCTGGTCACGGCCTGGGTTGCGCTCGCCGCGCCCGGGCTCGCGCACGCCTACGGCTGGCCCCTGAAGCCGTTCGACGAGCAGCACGCCGTCCGCGGAGGCTTCGACGACCCGCGTGTGGACCCGGACTTCGGGCAGCTCGAGACGGCGTCATTCCACTTCGGGATCGACATCTCGGCGACGGCAGGCACGCCCGTCTACGCCGTCGCCGGCGGCACGGCGTTCCGGGAGGCGGACGCGGTCGCCGTGCGCGGACCGGACGGGCGGGAGTTCTCGTACTGGCACGTCACACCGGCGATCCCTGAGCACGCCCGGGTGGCCGAGCACCAGCTGCTCGGCTGGGTCAAGCCCGTCTGGGATCACGTCCACTTCGCCGAGAGGGAGCGGGGCGAGTACGTCAACCCGCTCCGCCCGGGCGCGCTCGAGCCGTACATCGACCGAACGACGCCCACGGTCGCGGCGATCACGCTCCAGACGGAAAGCGGCGCCATCGTCGACCCCGACCACGTGACGGGCCGCGTCGACATCGTCGCCGACGCATTCGACGCCCCTCCGGTCGCGCCGCCCCCACCGTGGGGGGGCGCGCTGCTCCCCCCGGCGCTCGTGCGCTGGCGGCTCGCCCGCCACGAGCGTCCGCTCGGCCCCTGGCAGGTGGCCGCGGACTTCGGGAGCGTGCTGCTCCCGCCCGACCGCTTCGGGTCGGTCTACGCGCCGGGCACGCGTCAGAACAAGCCCGACCGCCCGGGTCGCTACCTCTTCTGGCTCGACCGCGGGCTCGACACGGCCACGCTTTCGGACGGGCTGTGGGAGCTCGACGTCGAGGCCTCCGACCTCGCCGGCAACGTCGGCACCGGCTCGCTCAGGCTGACCGTCGCGAATCAGAGCCGCAGCAGGACGAACCATCTGTCCGCGTACACGCGCGGCAGTCGCCGCTGAAGGCGCATCAGCTCGTTCCGCCGAAGGACGAGCCAGGTCGCGCCGTACTGCCGCGGGATCGCGAGGCTGCCGGTGCCCAGGAAGCGAAGGAAGTCCCGCCGCCGCCCGTACGGCCGGTTCGACGTCGTGTCGGCCACATGCGCCGGCGGGGCGACGGCGACGTAGACCGGCGCGTAGGCGGAGATTCGGTAGCTCGTCTCGAGGTCGGCGTAGACGACCGCTCGCTCCGGCACCTTCGTCCGCAGCGCCTCGACGAGCCCCGGGGTCAGCGCGGAGCGGTCGCTCGAGACGCCTGGGCTCCAGTGCGCGAAGCCGTGGACGGCGACCGGGAGCACGAAGAGGACGGCTGCGGCGGCAGGCAGCCAGTCGAACCGTTCGCGCGGCCCGAAGCGCGTGAGCACGATCCCCGCGCCCAGCCCCGCACAGCCACCCCCGAGCGCGATCCAGGTCGCGAGCGCCGGGCCGCCGAACGAGAGGCCGGGCCCGAAGTCACCGGGGAATCGCAGCTGGAGCACGATCCCAGCCGCCAGGGCGGCAGGGAGGACGAGCCACCGAAGGCTGTGCGCGAGCACGGCGGCACCCCCGGCGAACGCGAAGGCGAATGGGAGGAAGCCGGCCGCCCGCCGCGCCTGCGAGAGCGAGACGGCGTCGGCGAAGTGCGGGAAGATCCAGGGAGAAAGCTCGATACCGAGCACGACGGTCGAGCCGCCAAGGACGTAGGCGGCCCAGCGGTGACGTGCCGCGAGCGCGGCCAGAGGCACGAGCACGAGCGCCGCGACCGCAACGGCCCCCGCCCGGGCGAAGACCTCGGGCGCGAGGCGGTAGCGGTCGGGCGAGCCGACGTCGAGCTGGCTCGCGTACTGGAGGAGCGCGCGCTGCTTCTCGCCGTGCGAGGGGTTGTGCGAGGCCGTCTCGGACACGATCGGCGCGAGCCACGCGAAGACGAGCGCGCCCGGCACGCCGACGCAGGCGAGCCCCGCCGCGCAGCCCACGACGTCGCGCCGTGCCAGGACGAGCCGGGCTACCGCGAAGCCGGCGAGCGGGATCGCGACGAAGATGAGGTAGGTCGGATGCACGAAGCCGAGATCGAGCGAAATCGCCGCGATCGTCGCGCCGAGGCCCCAGGTCCGAGTTCGCACGAAGGCAAAGAACGCGGCGACGAGCGCGGGGGCAAGCAGCTGGCGTGAGAGCGTGCCGGGAAGTGCCAGCTGCGCGAAGGAACCGCCGCCGCCCGGCGCGAGCGCGTAGAGGGCGAGGGCGGAGGCGAGTACC
>JBHEMK010000017.1:0-27068 GCA_046262635.1 Gaiellaceae bacterium | reverse complement strand
GCCATTTCGCTTCTGCATCCGGGCAGCGAGACCAGAGGAGGACTCGGCTACGATGACCAGAATGACGAGCGACAATGGCGCTCGCACGTCTGCTCCCGCGCCCCAACACGCGGGCGAAGAACGAGAAGGGGCTACACCTGGCACGAGTGATCGCGTTCGCGAACCAGAAGGGTGGCGTCGCCAAAACGACCACCACCCTGAACCTCGGCGTCGCCTTCGCCGAACAGGGCCAGCGCGTGCTCGTCGTCGACCTGGACCCCCAGGGGAACCTGACCATGAGCCAGGGCTGGAACCCCGACGAGATCGAGCGTTCGATGTTCGACGTCCTCGTCCACAAGCTCCCGATCACGGAGATCATCCGCCGGGGCGAGGTCGACGTCGCCGTCTCGTCGATCGACCTCGCGGGCGCCGAGCTGGCGCTGTCGTCGCTGATCGGTCGCGAGCGCGCCCTCGAGAAGGCGCTGTTGCCGGTGCTCGGCGCCTACGACTTCATCTTGATCGACACGCCGCCGTCCCTGGGCCTTCTGACGATCAATGCGTTCGTGGCGGCCGACGGCGTGATCGTTCCGGTCCAGTGCGAATACCTCTCGCTGCGCGGGCTCGTCCAGCTCGAGAACACGCTCTCGATGATCCGCGAGAACCTCAACCCGACCGTTGAGATCGAGGGGATCCTTCCGACGATGTTCGACCAGCGCCTCCTGCACTCACGCGAGGCGATCGAGATCCTCAAGGAGAACTTCGGGGAACTCGTGCTCCAGACGAAGATCCGCAAGACGATCCGCTTCGCGGAGGCGCCCGTGAAGGGTCAGTCGGTCCTGAAGTACGATCCCGAGGGAGAGGGCGCCGCGATGTACCGCGACCTCGCCAAGGAGGTGCTCAATGGCGCGAAAACGCGCCAGCATGCGTGAGGGGCCGCTCGCGGAGCTTTTCCGCGCGACCGAGGCTGCCCAGCGCCAGGCCGAAGCCGACGCCAAGGAGCCGGAGACAGTCGGCTCGGCGCCGCTCGTCGTCACGCCGGCGGAACCGCAGGAGCGGACGGTCGAGCACGTCCCGAGTTGGGAGGACGAAGTCGCCGCAGAGCTGCCGACGCCGCCCTCGCCGCGCCCGGACCCGAGCCCGATTCCGCCGCCCGAGCCCCTGCCCGAGCCGCCGACCCCTTCGCCGGATCCAGGCCCGGGGTTCCCCGCTCCGGCCCCGGAGCCCACGCCTCCCCCGCCGGAGATCCGCCGGGTCGAGCCGCGCGTCAGCCGTTACGTCGAGCCGCGGCTGCCGGAGGCCCCGCCGCGGCTTCATCGCGCGCCGGGCGCGGATTCGGGCGCGTACCTCGCCGTGATCAAGGTGGTCGGCGTCGGGGGTGCGGGCCTGAACGCGATCAACCGGATGGTCGATGCGGGCATCAGCCAGGTCGAGTTCGTCGCGGTCAACACGGACATCCAGCAGCTGCAGATGTCGGATGCCGCCACGAAGATCCACATCGGCCGCGAGCTGACGCAGGGGCTCGGCTCCGGTGCCGAGCCGGAGATCGGGCGCGCCGCAGCCGTGGAGAGCTACGACCAGATCAAGCAGGCCCTGCGCGGCTCGGACATGGTCTTCGTCACGGCCGGGGAGGGCGGCGGCACGGGCTCAGGCGCGGCGCCGGTCGTCGCGCGGGTTGCGCGGGAGCTCGGCGCGCTGACGGTGGGGATCGTGACGCTCCCGTTCAAGTTCGAGGGCACGAAGCGCAAGGCGCAGGCCGAAAACGGCACCGAATTGCTGCGGGACGCCTGCGACACGACGATCGTCATCCCGAACGACCGGCTGCTCGAGGTGCTCGACAAGTCAACCTCGATGCTGGATGCGTTCCGGGTGGCCGACGATGTCCTGCGCCAGGGCGTCCAGGGTATCTGCGACCTGATCACGATGCCCGGCCTGATCAATCTCGACTTCGCCGACGTGCGGACGATCATGTCCGACTCGGGCAACGCCCTGATGGGCATCGGCTTCTCCTCGGGCGGCACGGACACACGCGCGCGCGAGGCGGCCGAACGGGCGCTGCGCTCACCCCTGATCGATGCCGAGATCACCGGCGCCAGCGGGATCCTGCTCTCGATCGCCGGAGGCAACGACCTCTCGCTGATCGAGGTGAACGAGGCCGCCGAGGCGATCCGCCTTGCCGCGACGGAGGAGACGAACATCATCTTCGGCGCAACGGTCGACGAGCGGCTGGCCGGCCAGGTCTGGGTCACGGTCGTCGCGACGGGAATCGGCACCCGCCGAACACGGCGACCGACCTTCGCCGCCGCGTCCACCCCGGGTGGCTCCCGCGGGGACATGTTCGAGCCGCCCTCGTTCCTGCGGGGCTCCTAGGCGCAGGTCGGCTTCTCGCCCGCCAGTGCGGCGAGCGCCCGCTTCGGGCTCACGTCGAACCTCAGGCTGACCGGCGTCGCGCGCCGCGTCCGCAGGCTGATCATCCCGTCCTTACTCTCCGTCAGGCAGCCCCTGGAGGCATGCCAGTACGGCGACCAGCGCACGGCCAGGTGGAACCGCCCGGGCCGGCGGACGATCAGGTCGACGCGCGTCTGTCTCAGTGCCGCAACCCTCGGCGAGCCCGGTCCGGTGAGGATCGGGCGCGCCCGCGGCACCTGGTAGATCGTCAGGGCGCGGGTGACGAACACGGGCTTGAGCCCCGAGCGCTCGCTTTTGAGCAGGGCCGCCTCGCCGCGGGCCGAGTAGTCCGGGGGGGCGCCCGTCAGGACCACGTAGCGCACGCCCAGGTTTCGGAGCCAGACCATGTACGCCCTCGGCCCCAAGGTGCCGTAGAGCACCTCGTTCTGCGGGAAGTCGTCCTGCCGGAACCACCCGCGCGCGAGCGGGATCCCGACATCGGCGAGGTAGACGGCCGGCCAGTGCCCGGCAGTGTCGACTGCCTCGACCCGATAGGACGGTGTCAGGTGCTGCTCGAGGTAGTTGACCGCCGGCGCCCAGTAGGCCGCCTGCGCGGCGGGGTCGGCCTCCCCCTTGGCATAGCTCTCGGCAAGTGGTGCGACGTTCCAGAGGATGGCGAGCGTGACGACGATCAGCGCCGGGACGAGCGGCCGCCAGCGGCGTACCGAGAAGACCAGCACGGCGAGCGGGACGGCCGCGTAGCGGAGTCGCCCGATGTTCTCGCCGACGGTCGAGGGAACGGCGAAGGCGAGGATGCAGGCCACGAGGTAGAGCCCGAAGACGAAGCGGAGGACGCGCAGGCTCTCAACGCGCCAGGTGAACGCGAGCCCGACGAGGCAGAAGGCGAAGCAGACCACAGCCGCGGTGAACGAGAACGGGAAGCGCCCCCCGCCCGGAAACGCCCGCGTCAGCGCGAACTCGAAGAGTGCGGACATCGCAAGCGCCGCCGCCGGGACGATCGAGTTCCGTGACCGGACGCTCGTCCGTCGCGAGAGCGCGATGCCGCTGACGACGACCACG
Source organism: Gaiellaceae bacterium (assembly GCA_046262635.1). Lineage (GTDB taxonomy): Bacteria > Actinomycetota > Thermoleophilia > Gaiellales > Gaiellaceae > JBHEMK01. Next base: position 23,624 of record JBHEMK010000017.1, on the reverse strand, counting down.
AGCAGGAGGAATGCAACCGGGCTGGCGGCGAGCGTGAGCGCGGCGAGAAGTGCGAAACGCCAGTGGGCGCGCGCCTGCAGCGACCAGATGCCGAGCAGGGCGAGCGCCATCCCGAGCGCGAACGGGAACGCGGCCGAGAGCACGATCCCGGCCCAGATGACGGCGAACGTCCGGCTCGACCAGCGCGCCGCCGGCCCCCACTCGCGCCCGAGCACGACCGCGAACGCGTACGCGGCCGTTGCGATCGTCGCCACGGCGAGCAGCCGGATCCCAAGCAGCGCGGCCAGCGGGTAGTAGAGCAGCGAATAGGTGACGAAGCTATAGCGGCCGGCGTACCAGAAGTTGTTCCAGAGCGAGAATCCGTGTTGGAGGAAGATCGTCCGCTGGTAGGCGTGCGCGGCGAGGTCGGTCCCGGGCGGCCCGAGCCAGGCAAGCAGCGCCGCGACCGTGGCCGCCGCAGCCGCTGAGATCAGCGCCTCGCGCCGCAGGCCTGCGGCGCGGATCACGGGCCCGTCTCCACGGTGACCACGGCCGCAGTCGCCGGCGCGTACCGAGCGGCGAGCAGCTCGAGCTCACGCCGCAGCGCCAGCGGCTCGAAGCCGAAGAATGCCGCCAGCCCGCCGAGGGCCACCGGCCCAGGCGAGTCGTTGACAATCAGCGACGTCACGATGGCCGCCGAGAACGCGGCCACGAGTGCCCGCCGGTCGCGCGTCGCCGGCCAGCGGCGTGACCGCAGTACGAGCCCGACGATCGCGACGAGCGGGAAGACGAGGTACCACTGCTGGAGCACGCGTGCGTAGGAAAGCGGCACACGGTGGACTGCGACCGACCAGAGCCCCGCCAGGCCGCCTGTCAGCGCTCCGCGCAGATGATCGGGCCCACTGATGGCCAGGTCCACGTTGACGAGACCGTAGACGACGATCGCCGCCACGGCGAGCGCCGGAACGATCGCGCGTGTTCGCGCGCCTCCCATCACGACCGCGAGGGACGCGAAGGCGACCCCGAGCACGACCGCTCCGCCCCCGTCGGAGCCGAGCAGGTTCTCCGCAACGACGAGGAGCGAGATCGCGGCGATCCCGCCGAAGCCGAGGACGCCGAAGCGGCGGCCGAAGGCTGCCGCGCTGAGGAGGGCCGGCACGAGCAGCAGCGTCTCGAGCAGGTTCGAGACGCCGAAGAAGCGGCTCGTCAGCTCGGGGCCGATCGGCGCGAGCGAGAGGGCGGACGGATGGACGGCCATTGCCACCCCGTAGCCGACGAGTAGCGCGCCGAGCCCGAGGCCGATCGCGAGCGGCTGCGCCGACAGCCGCCGCCAGAGCAGGCCGCCGGCGGCAATGCAGCCCGCGAAGAAGGTCAGCCGCGCCGACCCGCTGCCCGCGGGTACCCACCCGAGCGCCAGGTTGACCGCCAGCGCCGTCCCGAGGGCGGGCACCACGGCTGCCGGGAGGATGAGCGCGAAGGCGACCACAAGCGCGAGCATGATCACCGTCCCGGCCATGGTGGTGGTGCGCGCCACCTCAACCCGCTGCTCGAGCCGGCTCAGGGTTGCCACAGCGTTCGCGTCTGGCCGGCAGGTCAGCGCATGCGGGGTCTGCAGCGCCGTGCGAGCGACGTCGGCGGCCGACACGAGGCCAGGCACGCGGGTGAGGCTCGAGTCGAGGGTGCCCCTGCAGGCGCCGAAGACCGCGATCGGGTAGCGCCGGTCGTTGCGGGTGAGCTGTCCGGGGGGCAGCCCGATGACGATCACACCTGTGGTCAGGGGGATCGCCCGCGACTGCTCGACCTTGATCAGCACCCGCCCGCTCGGTCGCCGGCCGAGGCGCTTGTTGTGGAGGACGCCGCGGACGATTCCCGCGAAGGCGAGCGCCCGGCTCGTCGTCGGGCCGGCCGTCGGAACGAGCAGGCCGATTGCTCCCTGCGGCGCGAGCTCCGGCAAGTCAGCGAGCGTCAGCCCCTGCACGGCGACAACCGTCAGCACCTGTTGGTGGTGCCCGCGGAAGTCGCCCGGTGCGGCTCGGGCGTTCGCGGGCGCTGCCGACAGAGCAAATGGCAAGCTCGCGAGGACGAGAATGGAAAGTCTCCTCACGGGGGTGGCGATACCCGGCCGGGCGGTCCGGAACCGGGGATAAGGTTAAACGAGCGGCGCCAGTACCGTAGCGCCGAAGGCCCCGAGCAGGGCGAACGAGACCGTTGTCGCGACGCCGATCACGGCCCAGCGGCGCGCCCCGTGGAGCGAACCGCCGGCGACGTAGAGCAGGCCGCTGACGCCGAAGAGGAGGCTGACGCCTGTCTCGACCGCGTGGTAGGCGATCCCGATCGAGAGCCCCTGGGTGATGCCGATCCCGTGCGCCTGCAGCGCCATCGCGATCGCGCCGCTCGTCACGCCGAAGTTCCCGGGTGTCAGAGGCAGGAGCCCGGCCAGCTCGAGCGCCGGCACGATGATGATTGCGGCGGTCAGCGGCGCGCGGAGCCCGAGGGCCGCGGAGATCGCTGCGGCGGAGCCGAGCCGCCCGGCCGCCGCGAGGACGATCCAGGCAACGATCGAGCAGCCCGAGCGCGGTCGGCGGCCGAGCGCGCGGAACGCGTCGAGCGCGTGAGCGACGTGGGTGCGCGCGCGCTGGCCGCGGCAGAGCCATGCGGCCGACACGGCTGCGCCGACCAGCAGGCCGAGGACGAGCAGCGGCCAGAGCGGCAGGGCTCCGGCGGCGGCGCCGCAGACGACGAGTGCCGCGAGCACGAGGGCCCGCGCGGCGCCGACCGCAGCAAAGGCGCCGCCGGTCATCCAGAGCCGGTCGCGGTGGTCGAAGGCGCGGGAGAAGAGGCCGATTCGAACGGCGTCCCCGAGCCGGGCCGGCACGAACGTGTTGACGACCGAGCCGACGCCGTAGCGGGCGTTCGTGTCCGCGAGCGAGAGGCGTGAGCCACAGAGCCGCAGCGCCGACCACCAGGCGCCGGCGGAGCCGACGAGCGAGGCGAGGAAGCCGAGCCCGCCGAGCCAAAGCCAGCCCGGGTCGGCCTGGCCGAGGCCGTCGAGCGCCTGACCCACCCGGGAGCCGAGCAGCTGCGGCGTCGCGGCGATCGCGAGGACCGCGAGCGTCAGCACGGCCGCGACCGTGATCGCACGGCGGCCGACTCGGAGGTTTCCTGCTCGGGGCGAGACGTTCAAACCGTATGCCTTCCGACTCCGCAGCGAGGCACCTGGTTAGGCGGGTACGGAATGCCGCGGGGCTCGGCGTTACGCTGAGCCGCATGAGAGGGGCGATCGCGGCGGGACACCCGCTGACGGCCGAGGCTGGCGCGCGGGTGCTCGAGGCGGGCGGAAACGCGGTCGACGCCTGTGTTGCAGCTGCGTTCGTCTCCTGGATCGCCGAGTCGCCGCTGAGCGGTCCGGGCGGCGGCGGCTTCATGCTCGTGCACAAGGACGGCCGCTCGCGCCTGCTCGACTTCTTCGTCTCGGTTCCCGGCAGCGGCACGCACAGGCCCGCGGCACCGATGGAGGAGATCGACGTGGTCTTCGAGGGCGACAGCTCCCAGGTCTTCCGGATCGGGGCCTCGGCGGCCGCCGTGCCGGGCGTGCTCGCCGGGCTCGAGCACGCCCACCGCGCCGGCGGGACGCTCCCCTGGAACGAGCTCGTCGCGCCGGCCGTCGAGCTCGCCCGCGACGGGGTCGAGCTGAACCGGGCGCAGGCGTATCTGCACGCGATCCTGGACGTCATTCTTCGGCACACCCCGGAGGGGCGTCGGATCTACGGGCGCGAGGGCCGGCTGCTGCCCGGCGAGCGGCTCGTCCAGCGCGAGCTCGGCGACACGCTCGAGCGGATCGGCGAGCGTGGCTCGGCGGAGCTGTACTGCGGCGAGACGGGTCGGGCGCTCGTCGAGCACGTGCAGGCCGGAGGTGGCCTGATCACGCGGCGCGACCTCGAGGGCTACCGGGTGATCCGCCGCCGGCCGGTCGGGGCCCGCTACCACGGACACGAGTTCCGCTCGAACCCGCCGCCCTCGTCCGGCGGCGTGCTGATCGCCGTCGGCCTGAAGCGGCTGGAGCCGAGCGACGGCAGTCTCGGCTCTGCGGAGGCCTTGGCCGCCGTAGCCGAGGCGATGCGGGCCCAGACCGCGGCCCGTGAGGGTAGCTTCACGGCCCAGCTCTACCGAGGCGGTCTGGCGAAGCGGCTCCTGTCCGGCACGACCCACATCTCGGTTATCGACCGGAACGGCGACGCCGCGAGCCTCAGCTCGTCGCTCGGGTCCGGATCGGGGATCATCATCCCCGGCACCGGTATCCACCTGAACAACATGCTGGGGGAGTACGACCTGGCCGGAACCGGCCGGGTGGGGGAGCGGCTGACCTCGATGATGGCCCCCTCGGTGCTGTTGCGGGACGGCCGCCCGCGGCTCGTGCTCGGCAGCGCCGGCTCGGTGCGCCTGCGTGGCGCGATCATGCAGGTGGCCGTGAACGTCGTCGCCCACGGCCTGGGCGTGCGGGAGGCGATCGACGCGCCGCGCGTCCACCTGCAGGACGCGGTGCTGCACTGCGAGGGCGGCGCCGACCCGGCGGAGCTCGACCGTCTCGAGTCGCTGGGCTGGGAGCTTGTCCGCTGGAAGCGCCGCAATCTCTACTTCGGCGGCGTTGCCGCAGTGGAGGTGCGCGGGGACGGGAGTCTGGCCGCCGCCGGCGACCCACGCAGGGGTGGCCACGGGGTGGTCGTCGAATGACCGTGCGCGTGCGCCGTGCGGATCCCAAAGACGCCGAGGCCCTGACGGCGCTCGCGAACGCCGTCAGCAGCGAGCCGGAGGGGTGGCTGATCTCGACCGACGGCGACTGGCGCAGCCCAAGCGACGAGCGGAGGTACCTGAAGGCGCTGCGCCGGTACCCGCACGCCGCCGTGTTCGTGGCGGAGGAGGATGGACTGCTGGTGGGCCGGCTGAGCCTGGCCCGCGACCCGCACCCGGCAAGCACGCACGTGGCCGACCTGGGCCTGATGGTGGCCGCACCCGCGCGAGGCCACGGCGTCGGCACGGCGCTGCTCGAGGCGGCCGTCGACTGGGCTCGAGACAACGGCGTCCGGAAGCTCGAGCTGCATGTCTTCCCCTGGAACGAGCCCGCCCTGAAGCTGTACGACAAGTTCGGCTTCGAGCGGGAGGGCTACCGGAAGGGGCAGTACCGGCGGGCCGGAAAGGACGTCGACGCCGTGCTGATGGCCTTGCGCGTCTGAGCGACCTGGCCTTCAGCTCGGCGGCTGGCGGAGCAGGCGGAAGCTCGGCCGAGCATCGGGTGGATCGAACCGCGCGGTGCCCGCAGCTCGAGGGCCTGGGAGCGCTTCCGACCGCCACGACGTGCGCGGTCGGTCGCGCCATCAGGTTTCCCTCACCTCTCGCCCGGCACCCGCGGAGGCTCGACTGCGCCGGCGCCTGGGCCGCGTGCTGGGAGGGAACCGACCGCCCGCGCGCTGATAATCCACGGGTGCGCCAGCGCGACAACCGGATCCTCTTCTCGCCAACCGACTTGACCGCGTTCCTCGAATGCGAGCATCTGACCCAGCTCCAGCTTGCGGTGGCTCGGCGCGAGATTGCGCGGCCCGCGGCCGAGAACCCTCAGGCCGACCTGGTGAAGCGCAAGGGCGCCGAACACGAGCACGCCTATCTCGAGCAACTCCTCGCCGACGGCCGAAAGGTCGTCACGATCCCCAACGACTGGGACCTGGACGCGGCCGCGCGTGCGACCGAGGAGGCGATGCGCGTCGGTGCCGAGGTCGTCTACCAGGCCTGCTTCGTCGAGGGCAGCTGGCGCGGGTTCGCCGACTTCGTCGAGCGCCAGCCCGACGGGGGCTACGAGGTCGTCGACACGAAGCTCGCCCGGAATTCCAAGCCCGCCTACGTGCTCCAGCTCTGCTTCTACTCCGAGCAGGTGGCGCGGGTGCAGGGCTCGATGCCTGGGCGAATGCACGTCGTGCTCGGGACACGCGAGCGGTCGACCTTGCGGGTGGCCGACTTCCTCGCCTACTACCGCCGCGTGCGCCGGCGGTTCGTCCGCGCCGTCGAGGCTGGGATCGATGTCTATCCGCTGCCGGTCTCGTTCTGCCCCCGGTGCGATTTCCAGCAGCGGTGCGAGGCTCGCTGGCGCAAGGACGACCACCTCAGTCTCGTGGCCGGGATGCGCCGCGACCAGATCCGCCGGCTCGAGCGTCGGGGCATCGCCACCGTGGCCTCGTTCGCCCACGCCTCGGACGACGCGCGGCCGCCGGCGATGGCGCCGCGCACATACGAGACGCTCCGCGACCAGGCGGCGATGCAGACCGCCGCGCGCACCGAGGGGCACGTTTGGAGGGTGCTCGAACCGGAGCCCGGGCGCGGGTTCGAGCTGCTGCCGCCGCCGAGCGGCGGCGATCTCTTCTTCGACATCGAGGGCGACCCGTTCTGGGAGCCCGCTCGCGGGCTCGAGTATCTCTGGGGAATCGTCGACACCGCCGGCACATTCCGGCCGTTCTGGGCGCACGACCGCCTGCAGGAGCGACGGGCGGTCGAGGCCGTGATCGATCTGCTGCGCGCGGGCCACGCGGCCGATCCCGCGATGCACGTCTATCACTACGCGGCCTACGAGGTGACGGCGCTGAAGCGGCTGACATGCGAATACGGGACGCGTGAGGAGGAGCTCGATGAGCTACTCCGCGACGAGATCTTCGTCGACCTCTATACGGTCGTCTCGCAGGGGTTGCGCCTCTCGCACGAGCGCTACGGGCTCAAGCAGGTCGAGACGTTCTACTTCGAGCGCCAGGCCGGTCTACGTGCCGGGGACGACTCGATCGTGCTCTACGAGGAGTGGCTCGACCGACACGACCCACGGATCCTCGACGAGATCGCCGCCTACAACGAGGAGGACTGCACCTCGACCCTGCGGCTGCGCGACTGGCTGCTGGCTCTGCGGCCCGGCGCGGCCCCACCGGCCGAGCCGAGGGAGCCGCGCGAACCGACCGAAGGAGCGATCGAGACGGAGGAGCTGCGCGCAGCCCTTTTGGCCGGGGTCCCCGAGGATCCCCACGAGGTCGCCGAGGCCGATCGGCCGCGGCGGCTTCTGGCGCAACTCCTGCTCTACCACCGCCGCGAGGAGAAGCCGGTCTGGTGGGCCTTCTTCGCAAAGCTCGGCCGTACGAGCGAGGAGCTCCAGGAGCGCGACTCAGCCGCGATCGGCGGCCTCGAGCAGGCGGGGCCGCCGGTCGGCTCCGCCCACTCGCTGATCTGGCCGTTCACCTTCCCGGCGCAGCAGCACCACCTCGGCGTGGGGGACCACGTCTTCGATCCGGCGACCGGCCGCCCTGCCGGCAAGATCGAGTCGCTCGACGAAGAGGCCGGGCTGCTGGCGCTGCGCCGTGGGCCGAAGTTCGAGGAGGTGCCGCTGCCGGCGGCCCTGATCCCGGGTGGGCCCTACGACACGAAGGTGCACCAGGCCGCGCTGCGGCGGCTCGCCCGATCGGTGCTGGCCGGGGACGAGGCCTACCTCGCCTGCAAGTCGGTCCTCGTCCGCGAGCCGTTCCCGTCCCCGCTTCCGCAGGACGACCTCGAGGCGGCGAAGGAGCTCGTCGCCGGACTCGGCGGCAGGCACCTCGTGATCCAGGGGCCGCCGGGGTCGGGCAAGACCTACACCGGAGCGCGGCTGATCGTTCATCTGATGCGGCTCGGCCGGCGGGTCGGCGTGGCCGCGACGAGCCACAAGTCGATCCACAACCTCGTCGGCGAGGTCGAGCAGGCCGCAAGCGAGCAGGGGTTCGCCTTCCGAGGGCTGAAGAAGGGCGATTCCTACGAGTCCGACTTCGTGACCACCTCGGAGAACCACGCTCTCTTCTCGATGCCGGAGGACGACCTGCTGCTGCTCGCCGGCACCGCCTGGCTCTTCGCACGCCCGGAGATGGAGGAAGCCGGGATCGACACGCTGTTCGTCGACGAGGCGGGGCAGATAGCGCTCGCCGACGCGCTCGCGCTGGCGACCTGCGCGCGCAACGTCGTCCTGCTCGGCGATCCCCAGCAGCTGGGGCAGGTCTCGCAGGGGAAGCATCCGGCCGGCGCCTCGGCATCCGTGCTCGAACATCTGCTCGCCGGCGAGGACACGGTGGCGGCCGACCGCGGCCTCTTCCTCTCGCGGACGTGGCGGATGCACCCCGACGTCTGCCGCTTCATCTCCGAGACCTCCTACGATGGTCGGCTCCACTCGGTGCCCGCGTGCGAGCGACAGCGGATCGACTCGTCGGGACTGACCGGCACGGGACTGCGCTGGCTGCCGGTCGAGCACCGGGGCAACCGGGCCTCGTCGATCGAGGAGGCAGACCGGGTCGCGGCGGAGCTCGAGCTGCTGATCGGAGGCACGTTCACCGACTGCGAGGGCCGGACGCGTCAGCTCGGCTGGGACGACGTGCTCGTGGTCACCCCGTACAACGCGCAGGTCCGGTGCCTGAGCAGGCGGCTCGGCCGGCGCGCACGGATCGGCACGGTCGACAAGTTCCAGGGACAGGAGGCGCCCGTCGTCTTCTTCTCGATGGCAACCTCGAGCGGCGAAGACCTGCCGCGGAACCTGGAGTTCCTGTTCTCGCGCAACCGCCTGAACGTCGCGGTCTCCCGTGCGCAGTCGCTGGCGGCGCTCGTCGCGAGCCCGAGGCTGCTTGAGATCCGCTGCAGCACGATCGAGCAGATGCGGATGGTGAACGCGCTCTGCCGGTTCGTGGACGAGGCCGCTGAGCCGGTGAGTTGCCCGCTGCCGCTGCGGGCGCTCGGCACCACGTGAGCCCGACTCTTCGAGCCCTCCCGTTGCGGGGCACCCAACCGCGGCAGCACCTGCCTGCGCGCCCCGCGCCCCCGGCCGATGTCCCGCTCGGTGCCCGACACCAGGGTCGGCGCACTGCCATCCGAACGGGTGATCGCTCGGACCGAGGGGGCCGTGGACCCGCGACGCATGGCTCGGGTTCTCGAACGCCGGCCGAAGCCGATCGTGCCCGTTCCCCACGCCCCCAGGAGGGCCGGTCGGCGGAACGGCTGCGATAACCGGCAGCCTCGCTGACGCCCGCGGAGCAGGGGGAAAGATGCCTTGACACGACGAGCTGATTAGCAATCGAACATTGGAGGCAGAACTGAGCGGTGAAGGTCGCGATCGTCACCGGCGCGAACACCGGCATCGGGTTCGCGATCGCACAGCGCCTGCTCGCCGACGGCTACGCACTCGGTTATGCGACCGCCGACGACGATCCCAGGCATGAAGGGCCTTACGAGGAGCTGAAGGCGCAGGGCACCATCCACTGGGTCTGGGGAGACCTCTCCGACCCCTCCGTGCCGAAGCAGCTGATCGACGGCGTCGTCTCCGCCCTCGGGCGCATCGACCTCTTGGTGAACAACGCCGGGCTTTCCACCGCGAGGCCCTTCTTCGACTTGACCGCGGACGACTTCGACCTCACCTTCTCGGTCGACGTCAAGGCCGCATTCCTGCTCTCGCAGGCGGCCGCGCGGCACATGAAGGACACCGGCGGCGGCTCGATCGTCAACATCACCTCCGTGCACGAGTTCATTCCGCGTCCCGACTTCGCGCTCTACGCCTCCGCCAAAGCCGCGCTCGGGATGCTCACTCGCGGGATGGCGCTCGAGCTCGCAGGACACAACGTCAGGGTCAATGCGGTCGCGCCGGGCGTGATCGCCACGCCGCGCAACGAGGCGGATGCGCAAGCGCTCGATCCCGAGGTACCGCTCGGCCGGCCGGGGAAGCCCGAGGAGGTCGCCGCCCTCGTCTCCTGGCTCGCCTCGGCGGAGGCCGCCTACGTGACCGGTTCGAGCTACGTGATGGACGGCGGCATGATCCAGCAGGTCGTGAGCATTCCGGCCTAGCGCCGGCGCCGCAGCCGGCAGGGCGCGGTCGTGACCGGCGTCGGCTCGTCCCTCTGAGCTGCCCGCAGCCTCTTCCGTCGCGATCGGGGGGTCAGAGGAAGAGGTGGGGAGCTCGGGTCCCCGCGAATTGCCACCGGCGCCGATCGCCTCGTCGTCACTCTCGTGGACGCCGACACCGGCGTCCGGGCTCGGCGAGTGGCGGTGAGCGTGAGACGCCGGCGAGGAGCGCACACGTCACCAGGATCCTCGGCGATCCAGTCGTGCTCCGAGCACGTTCGCTGCGACGGTTTCCAGGGCAGGTCGGGTCGGCATTCGACCTGAGGAGAGCTGGCGGCGACAGGTCCTCGATCGGAGGGGAACGACCCGGCTTCGTCGCGGGTTGGGCGGTCGTGGATGAAATCTTTTGGCGCAAGGCCGGCGAGGCCAGTCACTGCATGGTCTTCGCACGACCTCGAGAGCGAACGCGTCCGGTGGCGGGGGGAGCGGGCGACCGACGGCTGCGCCTGCTCGGAACCGCGCTGGCTGAGCGACGACGAGCAGGTTTCCTCGGCAGTTCGGAGAGCCGTCCAGGGCCCCTCGTACAATGGCCTTTCCCGTGCCCGAAGCGCCCTTCGTCCACCTTCACGTCCACTCGGAGTACTCGATCCTGGACGGGGCGTGCCGTATCCCGGAGCTGGCCGCCCGGGCGGCCGAGCTCGAGATGCCTGCGGTCGCCCTGACCGACCACGGCAGCCTCGCGGGCGCAATCGACCTCTTCAGGGAGACCCGGAAGCAGGGCGTCAAGCCGGTGATCGGCTGCGAGGTCTACGTCGCCGACGACCGCTGGGCCCAGCAGAAGGGCTACGCGCACCTGACGCTGCTCGCCGAGACAAACGACGGCTACGCAAACCTGATCAAGCTCTCCTCGCTCGGCTACCTCGAGGGCTACTACTACAAGCCGCGGGTCGACTGGGCACTGCTTGAGCAGCACTCCGCCGGCCTCGTCGCGCTTTCGGGCTGCCTCTCGGGCCGCGTCTGCAGGGCGCTCGAGGAAGGCCGCGAGACCGACGCCGCCGGCGAGCTCGACCGGCTCGGGCAGGTCTTCGGGCGCGACTCGATCTACGTTGAGATGCAGAACGCGCACATGGAGGTGCAGGCGCGGATCAATCCGCTGCTCGCCTCGCTTGCGGAGAGGTCGGGGCTGCCGCTCGTCGCGACCGGCGATGTCCACTACCTGCGGCACGAGGACGCTCGCGCACACGAGGCGCTGCTTTGCATCCAGTCGGGCGACTCGCTGAAGAACCCCAGCCACTGGAAGTTCGACACCGACCATTTCTACTTCAAGACGCCCGAGGAGATGCTCGGGGACTTCGCTGGCCACCACGATGCGCTGCGGCGGACACTCGAGATCGCGGAGCGCTGCAACGTCGAGATCGAGCTCGGCGTGATCCGGCTGCCCCGTTTTCCGGTGCCGGAGGGACGCGACGCCTTCGACTACCTGGTGGAGCTCTGCGAGAAGGGCCTTGAGAAACGGTACGGAAAGGCGACGCCCGAGCTCCAGGACCGCCTGCGATTGGAGCTGACGACGATCAAGGAGATGGGCTTCGCCGACTACTTCCTGATCGTCTGGGACTTCATCGGATTCGCCAAGCGGACGGGCGTCGGCGTCGGCCCGGGTCGAGGCTCGGCCGCCGGCTCGCTCGTCGCGTATTGCCTCGAGATCACCGACATCGACCCGATCAAGTACGACCTCCTGTTCGAGCGCTTCCTCAACCCCGGCCGCAAGTCGATGCCCGACATCGACATCGACTTCGCCGTCGAGGGCCGCGAGCGCGTCATCAACTATGTGACCGAGAAGTACGGCCGTGACCGCGTCGCGCAGATCATCACGTTCGGGACGATGGCCGCCCGCGCCGCCGTCCGCGACGCCGGGCGCGTGCTCGAGATCCCCTACGGCGTTGTCGACAAGATCGCCAAGCTGATCCCCGAAGGACCGGGGCAGACACTCGCGGAGTGCCTGAAGCCGGGCAGCGACCTGAAGGCTGCCTACGAAACCGATCCGTTCGCGAAGGAGATCGTCGACCTCGCCAAGCCGCTCGAGGGCCTGGTCCGCCAGGATTCGATCCACGCCGCCGGCGTCGTGATCGGCGCCGAGCCGCTGACGAATCTCGTCCCTTTGCAGCAGAAGGGCTCCGACCAAGAGCTCGTCACCCAGTTCAAGATGGGGGACGTCGAGGCGCTCGGTCTCCTGAAGATGGACTTCCTCGGCCTGCGCAACCTCGACGTACTGGACAAGGCAGCCGAGCTTGTCGGTGCCAACTTCGATTTCACGACGCTCTCGCTCGATGACCGGAAGACGTACGCGATGCTGGCCAAAGGCGAGGCGACCGGCGTCTTCCAATTCGAGTCGCCGGGTATGCGCGAGGCGCTGCGCCAGGTGAGGCCGTCGGCGTTCGAGGATCTGATCGCGCTCGTCGCGCTCTACCGCCCGGGCCCGATGGCCTACATCCCGGTCTATGCACGGCGCAAGGCCGGGCAGGAGCAGGTGCCGATTCCGGACGAGCGGCTGCGGGCGATCACGAGCGCGACTCATGGAATCTGCATCTACCAGGAGCAGTACATGGAGATCGCGAAGCAGCTCGCCGGCTTCTCTCCCGCCGAGGCCGATGACCTGCGCAAGGCGATCGGCAAGAAGATCCACGCCCTGATGGCATCCCTGAAGGACAAGTTCCTCGAGGGCTGTGCAGCGAACGGCGTCGCTCCGGCGGTCGCCAACCAGCTCTGGGCCGACATGGAGCAGGCGCAGGACTACTCCTTCAACAAGTCCCACGCCGCCTGCTACGCGCTGATCGCCTACCGGACGGCCTACATGCGTGCCAATCACCCCCGCGAGTACATGGCCGCGCTGATCTCGTCGGTGATGAACACAAAAGACCGCGTACCCTTCTACGTCAACGCGTGCGACGACCTCGGGATCGAGGTGCTGCCGCCGGACGTGAACGAGTCCGCGCTCGACTTCGCGGTGGTCGGGGGAAAGATCCGCTTCGGGCTCAACGCGGTGAAAAACGTCGGCGAGTCGGCCGCGGTGGCGATCGTGAAGGCGCGTGAGGAGGGCGGGCCGTTCGAGTCGATCTGGGACTTCACCGAGCGGGTCGACCCGACGATCGTCAACAAGCGGGGGCTCGAGTCGCTTGTCAAGTGCGGTGCGCTCGACAACCTCGATCACGCCCCGCGCAAGGGGATGGTCGAGTACCTCGAGCAGGCGCTCTCGTGGGGGCAGAAGCACCAAGCCGACCGGCTCGCCGGCCAGGGCTCGATCTTCGACCTGGGCGAGCCGAGCGAGGAGAAGCCGCGCCACCATCCCGTGATCCGACAAGGCGAGTACGAGAAGGCGGACCTGCTGAAGCTCGAGAAGGAGACGCTCGGGCTCTATGTCTCCGAGCACCCGCTGCAGGGTGTCCGCGAACAGCTGCGGCGCAAAACGGACTGCACGATCGCCGAGCTCGAGCGCCGGCGTGACGGAGAGGTGGTCACCGTCGGTGGGCTCGTTTCCTCCCTCAAGCAGATGACGACGAAGAAAGGCGACCCAATGGTGTTCGTCGCCCTCGAGGACGTCACGGGCGGGACCGAGGTGGTCGCCTTCAACTCCGTCTACCAGAGCGCCCGCGAGCTCCTCCTCCCCGAGAAGGTGCTGATTGTCAAGGGCCGCGTCGATCACAAGCAGCAGGGGGAAACGAAGCTGATCGCGATCGAGGTCACGCACTTCGATGCGACCCCCGAGCGGCGCGAGGTGCGGCTCAAGGTCGACGCGCGGATCGCCCGGGCCGGGCTGATCAAGGAGCTCGCCGCGCTCGTCAAGGAGTTTCCCGGGGACGCGCCGGTCTTCGTCGAGGCAATCACCTCGATCGGGTCGAAACTGCTTGAGCTCGGTCCGAAATACCGCGTGCAGCCCGTGCCCGACTTCTTCGCAGAGGTCAAGGCGCTGCTCGGCGAAGCTGCGGTTCTCTAACGCACTCCTCACGGCTCGCGCGGCCGGGCCCGCGGCTCCATCAGCCGGAGGAAGGCTGCTCCCGGCCACGCCGCGTCCGCGGAAGCGTGCCGCTACCGCGCGACGTTCAGCCGAGCCCCTTCTGCTCCAGCTCGGCGCGCGCTGCTTCGGTCTTCTCGAGGTCGTCGAGCCCCATCCCGCGCAGCACGTCCGGGGCTTTGGTGAACTGGATCTCGCGATAATCGACGATCTCGATTTGGTTGCCCCAGGGATCGAGGAAGTCGAGGCGGGGGCTGCGGCTCAGGGCGACGCCCGCTTCCTGCAACGCGGCGCGAACCGCAGCCTTGTCGTCGACGACCAGGCCGAAGTGGCGGCCTTGGTCGGCCGGTTGAGTCCGGCCCTGCTCGAGGGCGATGAACTGGTCGCCCAGGTCGACGAAGGCCATTCCGGGGCTGCGCCCGCGCAGTTGGAGCTCGAAGAAGCGACCGTACCAGGCGAGCGCCTCATCGACGTCACCGACCTCGAGCGCGACGTGGTTGATCCCGACGAGCTTGGTCATTTGGCCAACCCTGACACGTCCGGCTGCCGAGCGAAAGGGCTGCGGAATGGAGGTCGGCAACGCTTCCTGCTCGCCGAGTCGGTGGCACCTGGGTCGGGGAAGCCGAGCCGCGCCAGAGGCCGGTCGCAGAGCAGCCGTTCGGGTTGCCATCAGCCCTCGGCCGACCTATCACAGTCGTGACGCTTTGGCCTGGCAAGCTGCGCTCGCCCGGAATCTTCCCTGGAACCGCAGCACCCGGCGCGGTGTACTTGGAGCGGTGGAGGGCCGTCCACTCGAGGAACGGGAGCTCGTGCTGCGTGCGCAGCGCGGGGATTCGCGCGCCTTCGACGAGATCGTTCTCGCTTACCAGGAGATTGCCTTCCGCGTCGCATACCTCATCACAGGCGGAGCCGCCGAGGCCGAGGATGCCGCGCAGGACGGCTTCCTCAAGGCCTGGCGTGCGCTCGGCCGCTTCAGGAGGGATGCGCCGCTCAGGCCGTGGCTTTTGAGCATCGTCGCGAACGAGGCGCGCAACCGCCGTCGCTCGGCCGGTCGCCGCGCCCGGCTGGCGCTCAGGCCGGAACTCCAGGGATCCTCGGGGGACACGGCCCTGTCCCCCGAGGTAGAGCTCGTCGCCCGCGACGAGCGGCATCGGCTGCTCGCCGCGCTCGACGGGCTGCCGGACGACGCCCGCGCCGTGCTCGTCTGCCGCTATCTCCTCGACCTCTCCGAGCAGGAGACGGCCGCCGCGCTCGACCTCCGCAAGGGCACCGTCAAATCGCGCACCGCGCGTGCGCTCGACCGGCTGCGGGAGACCTATGACTGAGCTCGAGCGCTCGCTCGCCCGTCTCGCCCCCGAGGTCGAGTGGCCGGCGACACCGCAGCTCGCCCTGCGCTACGAGGGGCGCCCGCGCCGGCGCCGCGGCCTGATCCTCGCCGTGGCCCTCGCGCTCGTCGTGCTCGGCGTCGCCCTGGCCGTGCCACAGGCCCGCAGCGCCATCCTCCGCTTCTTCCACCTCGGCCGGGTCACGGTCGAGCGGGTCTCCACGCTGCCGACCGTCAGCGAGCAGTCGCTCGCCGCCAGCCTCGGCGACCCGGTCACGGCCGATCGGGCCGAACGGGACCTCGGGTTTCGAATGCTTCTGCCACCCGGTCACCGCCGACTCCAGGTCTACGAGCGGGACGGGTTCGCCGCCGTCCTCCTGCCGCCGCCGGAGCTCCTGCTTCTGACGGAGTCCTCCTCGGCCGGCGAGGGCCCCGCGCTGCTGAAGAAGGTGGCCGGGCAGGGCTCCGGGATCGAATGGATCGAGCTCGGCGACGGCAGCTCGGGCCTCTGGATCCGGGGCGATCAGCATGTCGTCGTCTTTCCCCATGCCCCGCCCCGCCTTGCCGGCAACGTTCTCGTCTGGCAGCGGGGGGACGTCACGCTCCGCCTCGAGGGGAAGAACCTGAGCAGAAGGACGGCGTTGCAGCTCGCTCGTCAGATCACTCTGTAAGGGGAGATCCGAACGAGCCGATCGACCGAATAGAGTGGTGAGATGTCTGCGGTTGAAACCGAACCGATTGTCCAGAGCGAGGCGGAGCGCGTCGAGCGCTGGCGTGCCGAGGAGCTCGCGCGCGCCGGCTATCAGCCCGAAGCCGCCCGGCGGCTTGCAGTCCAGGCCGAGGTCGACCTGCACGTCGCGGTCGACATGCTCGCGCGGGGCTGCCCGCCCGAGCTCGCCCTCGACATCCTGCTCTAGACCCCTCTGCTAGTCCCTCCGAGGGCGGTCATGGGCAGAATGCTGTCCGTGGCCGCCCTCACCGCGTTCATTCCGTCTCCGCACAGCGGCGTCGTACACCTCGGGCCGCTGACGATCCACATGTACGGGCTGATGCTGCTGCTCGGCATCCTCGGTGCGGTCTGGCTCACCGGCATCCGCTGGGTGCGCTGGGGCGGCGACTGGGATTTGATTCTGCGCATGGCCGTCTGGGGCGTCACCTTCGGGATCGTCGGGGCGCGCCTGTACCACGACGTCACGAGCTGGAACGAGGTGCCAAGCACGTGGTGGGGCCCGTTCGCCGTTTGGAAGGGAGGCCTCGGCGTCTGGGGCGGAATCCTGTTCGGCGTCCTCGCCGGCGCCGTCGTCGTCCGTCGCTCCGGCAATTCGGCCCGGCTGATGATGGACGCGGCGGCGCCAGGCCTCCTGCTCGCGCAGGGGATCGGTCGTTGGGGCAACTGGTGGAACCAGGAGCTCTTCGGCAAGCCATCGACGCTGCCGTGGGCGCTGAAGATCAGCCCCGAACACCGGCCCGCCAACCATCTCGACCAGGCGACCTACCACCCGACCTTCCTCTACGAGTTCGTCTGGGACGTGGCCATGGTCGGCGTGCTGCTCTGGGTCGACGGACGCTTCAGGATCCGGCGGCCGGCCCTCTTCGCCCTCTACGTCTCCCTCTACACGGCGTTCCGCACCTTCGAGGAGACGCTGCGGATCGACCCGTCGCGCCACATGGCCGGTCTCCGGCTGAACTTCTTCGTCTCCGTCGGACTCTTCGCCGGCTCGACCGCGTTCTTCATCTGGTGGCAGTTCCTGCGTGCGCCGAGCGAGGCGCAGCGCGACCGGCCGCGGGCGGTGCCGACCGGCCCCGCGATGGCGGTGCCCAAGGGCCGCGTCCGACCAGGGCGGTAGCCTCCTCGCGGTGATCGTGCGCGAGCTCGAGCTTGACCTCGATGCCTTCGAGGGCCCCTTCGACCTGCTGCTGACGCTGATCCTGCGGGAGGAGGTCGACCTGGCCGAGGTCGACATCGTCGGGATCGTGCTCGCCTTCATCGAGCGGCTGGCGGCGCGCGAGCAGCTCGACCTCGATGCCTGCGGCGAGTTCCTTGTCCTTGTCGCCGCATTGCTCGAGCTGAAGGCGCGCGGGCTCTTCCCCGAGGAGGAGGCCGAGCTGGCGGAGCTGGAGCCGGAGGAAGCGGCCGAGGAGCTGGCCCGCCGGCTCGCCGAGTACCGGCGGATGAAGGAAGCGGCCGGCTGGCTCGCCGAGCGGCTCGTGGCCGAGGGCGACCGGTTCTTCCGGCTCGGCCCGGCGCCACTTGCGCCGAGACCCGAGCGGGGCCTCGCGCCGCAGGATCCGCATCGGCTGGCCGAGGTGATCCGACTGCTCGCAGCCGTGCCCCCCGGGCCCTCGCTCGCCCACATGGAGCTCCGCTTCCCGCCGGTGGCGCAGTTCGTGGAGCGGTTCCGGGCGCTGCTTCTCCGCCGTCGACGCTTCGACTTCGACGTCGAGGTGCGGGAGCTTTCCCGGGTCGAGCAGGCCGTCGCGTTCCTCGCGCTGCTCGATCTGCGCCGGTCAAACGAGATCGTCATCGAGCAGGCAGCCCCGTTCACACCGATCAGGATTTCTCGAACCGACGTCGAAAGGGATTCGGCATGGACCGTCCGCTCCGCCTGATCTCCGCCAACCCCGTTGACCGGCTCGCCCGTACGGTCGAGGCGCTGCTCGTCGTCGCCTCCGCGCCGCTCCCGCTCGCGGAGCTCGCCGAGGCTGCCGAGGATGACCCGGAGCGGATCGAGACGGCGCTCGGGCTGCTCGCCGAGCGCCACCGCGAAGGGCGAAGCGGGATCGTGCTCGAGCACGTGGCGGGCGGCTGGGCCTTCGGCGCGGCGCGTGAGGCCGCCGACGCGTGCGCGCGTTTGTTCGAGCAGCCAGTTCAGCGCGGCCTCTCGCAGGCGGCGCTCGAGACGCTGGCGATCGTCGCCTATCTCGGCCCCTGCACGCGGCCGGACATCGCCAGGATCCGCGGGGTCGCGGCCGACTCGGCCGTGGCGAACCTCGTCGAGCGGGGCCTGATCGCCGAGGCCGGTCGCGACGCGGGCATCGGCGGGGCGGTGCGCTACCAGACGACGCCGCTGTTCGAGCGGATCTTCGGGCTCCAGAGCCTCTCGCAGCTCCCGCGCCTCGACGACCTCGCCCCGGACGTGGACGCGCTTCGGGAGCGCCTGCACGCGGTCGCAGCGCAGCGTCCCGCCTGACCTGAGCGTTTCGGCTTCGGGCGGTACTCCGCTCCGCGGGAGGTCGGAGCTCGCGGACGCCGGGGTGCCGGCGACCGTCGGCGTCCGGGATCGATCTGGGCAACGGCTGGTTCAGTCCTCAGGCCGGAGGCGTGACGAAGCCGCGGTCCGGGACTGGTACCGCAGCAGCTTCGCGGGGGGGCCGGCCTGCTCGGGGCCGGGCTGTCCTACCGCCGTCGACCTGCGGCCTCGACCCAGCGGTAACCCGGGACGCGCACCTGCAGGATCGCGCGCAGACGCGAGAGGATCAGGCTGCGGGCGTAGATCGTGCTCACTGCCGCGGCAGGCACGAGCCTCGCCCCCGTCGCAACGCGGAGCGCCGCGTCAGCGACGGGGAACCGCAGCGGCCGCGATTGCACCCGGTCGAGTTCGAGATCGTCGTGCCGGAGCGCTTCGGAGAACGCGGCCTCGGACGGATACTCCCGCAGGTGGGTCGGGTCGATCTGCCAGCCGAGGCCGCCGCGGCGAAACCACCACGCCCGCCGGCCGCGCAGGACGCTCGAGACGTAGAACCAGCCGCCGGGCCGCAGGATCCGCGCGATCTCGGCGACAAACGCGCCCTCGTCGTGAACGTGCTCGATCACCTGCGACGAGGTGACCGCGTCGACGGAGCCATCCGCGATCTCCGGGACATGGGCGACGTCGCTGAGGATCGCCTTCACCTTCGGCGACAGCCGCTCCGCCGCCGCGAGCGGACCGCGGGAGAGGTCGACAGCATAGATCCGCTCACCGACGAGGCCTGCCCGGTCGAGCGCGTAGAGGATCGCCCCCTCGCCGGCGCCGAGGTCGGCGAGGACCGGCGGCGGGGCTGCCTCGGCAACCGCCCGCAGAAGCGGCGGCATCGACGTCGTGACGAAGTAGCGGGAGTGTTCGTCGCGTCCCGGGGTCAAAGCCGGCGGATGATCGCTTCGGCCTCCTCGCGGGTGAACCCGCGCAGCGTCTCGGTGTGCTCGGCCCCGTAGCGGTGGAGCCGCATCAGGATCTCAGAGGCGGTTTCATCGTCAGGCGCCTCGAATAGCTCGACGACGTCGTAGCGGCCGAGTGTGACGTAGACGCCGATCAGCTTGCCCCCGGCACGTTCGATCTCCCGCTCGCCCTCCTCGACGCGCTCGCGCCAGGCCGGCAGGCCGCCGAACCCCTGCGAGGTCCACCGCATCAAGGAGATGTACACGGCCACGACCGCATACTTCCACGGCAGGGGGTCGCAAGGTCGAGCCTTGCACCGCCCACTGACAAAGCCCCTGGAACGGGCGTTTCCTGATTCCCGCGACGCGGCAATGCTTAACTGCGGCCGATGCAGGGGTCTGGGAGGTATGCAGCGGCAGCCGTCGCATTGCTCGCGCTCGGCGCGACCACGGGCCGTGCGCGCCCGGCAGTCGGCGTCTCGCCGTGTGCGCCGCGGATGGTCGCGTCGGCGTACGCATCGTCGGTGGGGCAGGCCGTCCGGTCGGGACGGGACGTCTGGGGGGCGCGGCTGCTTCGGGCGCGCGGCGGTCCCACCTACGCAGCGGCGCGGCGGTTCCTGACGCCACTCACGCGGGCTGTGCAGTGGCAAGGGCGCCCGCTCACGGCGAGCGGCTCGTACTACATGGCGTTCTCATACCCGTTCACGCCGTACGGCTCGACCGCTTTCGCGCTCCATGTCGCCGACGGCAGCGAGATCATCACGCGCCGCGTCGGTGGCCCCTCGCTGCAGATCTACGTTGGCGAGGGCACGGAGCGCTACGGGTCGTGCCCAGACCGCCTGCAGCCCGTGCGGCTCGCCAACGGCTACCTGCCGATTCTGCAGACCTCGTACACCGACTCCCGCGGCGTCGAGTACCGACAGGAGTCGTTCGTCGGCCGCGCGTACGGCCTCTACGGCGCCCGTTCGGTGATCAGCTTCGTTCGCCTCGTGGTCGACGCGCGCAACTCTTCGAGCGACGCGACGGTGCGGATCGTCCCGTGGCGGCTGCTCGCCCACTCTGCGCCCGATCGCCTCGCGAGCGGCGGGCAGACGCGACTGATCGTCAGCGACGGCGCCGAGTTCGTCAACGGCGTCGTCCGTTACGAAGTCCCAGCAGGCGAGGCCCAGACGATCTACCTCGAATGGCTGAACGCACCGTCGCGTGCGCAATACCTCCACGCCGACGCAGCGACCTACGACAACGCACGGTCGACAGTTGAAAACTTTTGGCAATCGCAACTCGACCGAGGAGCGACCCTCGCCGTCCCGGAGCCGGCGGTGCAGAAGGCGCAGCTCGCCGTCCTAACGCAGCTGATCGCATACGGCTGGCGCTACAGCGTCGGCAACCCGTACGAGGAGCTCTCGTACGCCGAGTCGCTCGATGCCGCAGAAGCCGCGACGGAGTACGGCTACCCCGCAGTGGCGAAGTCGATCATCGAGCTCTCCCTTCAGCGGATCCGTTTGCGCCCCCTGCGGTTCACGGCGTTTCGCGGAGCGCACATCCTGTCCACCGCCGCGACGTACTACCGACTCACGCGTGACCGTACGTTCTTGCGCGCCGCGACGCCGCAGCTCGCGTCCATCGTCGCGCGGATCGCGAACCGACAGCAGCCCTCGGGACTGCTGCGGCCGGAGCCACTCTCCACCGACCTCGGCCGCGACGTCGAGAGCGTGCCGGGCCAGATCGAGGCGGTCGAAGCACTCGGCGCGATCGGCCGGGTTTGGGACAAGACCGGCTATTCGGCGCAGGCGACCCGGGCGCACACGCTCGCACTCGGCATCGACCGGGCGCTGCGCGTGGCGGTCGCCCGCGCGTCGAGCCGGTTGCGAGACGGCTCGCTCTTCGTCCCCGACCAGCTGCCGCAGCGGCCGTTCGGCCGCCTGACCGCCTCGCGCGAGGGCTCGTACTGGAATCTGATCATGCCGTACGCGTTCGGGTCTGGCTGGATCCGCCCGCACTCGAGCGCGGCCCGCGGAGCTCTCCGCTATCTGCTGCAGCACGGTGGACGCCTCCTCGGCCTGCCGCGCACGTACGCGCGCACCGTCTACGGCGCTGCGCCGGGAGCCGGTTTGGCCCAGGTCTACAACCTCGGCATTTCGCGCTTCCTCGCCGACAACGACCAGCCCGACCAGCTCGACCTCGGCCTCTACGGCATGCTCGCCGCGGGGATGACGGCAGACACATTCGTGTCCGGCGAGGCGGTGTCGGTCCTACCTGTGCGCGGCGCCTACGAGCGGACGATGTTCATGCCGCCGAACTCGGGTGCGAACGCGTCCTTTCTCGGCACTCTGCGCGAGCTGCTGATCCACGAGCGCCGCGGACCGCTCGGGGCTCCGGCTGGGCTGGATCTCGCGTTTGCGACGCCGCGCGCCTGGCTAGCGGATGGACGGAAAATCGAGGTGGATGACGCACCAACGAGCTTCGGGAAGCTGACCTACTCGCTCGTCCGGAGCGGGTCGGCCGTCGACGGCGAGTTCGTGCTCCCGCCGGGTTCGCATGCACGCCTGCGGCTGCGTCTGCCGGCTGGCGAGCATCTCGTTGCCGTGCGCGTCGGGTCGACCCACGTGCCGGCCGGCCGCTCGGGGACGATCGCTCTCGGCAATCGAGCGGGCCGAGTCCTGCTGCATGCGAACGTCCGCTAAAAGCAACGATCACAGGTGAAACCGAGAAGCGCCAATGCAGAGTCACTCGCCGCACGCGATCCGCTCCGATGCGCGAGGATCGTGATGCTCGTGGCGCTGCCGGCGGTTGGGGCGAGCCTCATCGCGCTTGTGAGCGCGGCCGGAAACGGCCGCCGCTTCAAATCAGACGGTGTGGCTGGCCGCCTCGTCGGAGGTGGCGCGGTGCAGTCACCTTGCGAGGAGGGGTGGCCGAGGGTGATTCCCTTCCGCGCAGCTCCGAGGGCGCGAGAGGCCGAGCCCCCAACGCGAAGAGGGCCCTGCGACGCCGACGTTGGCCGGCGCCCGCCAGTACCGGCCTCCTCGGCCACGTGCACGTGGCACCCCGTGCACATGTGGAGGGTTCCGTGCGAGTTCCATGCGAGATTCGTGCGAGGTAGCGGCGGCCAAAGACGGCGAAAGCGCCGGCCTGCTCGAGGTCGGGATGGCTCAACGGAGCCGATTCGGCGCCAGGCGGCGGCGGCCGGCGAGCGCGCTAGCGTTTCCACGGAGTGCGCCTGAACGCCTATCTTGCCCGCGCGGGTATCGCCTCCCGCCGGGGCGCCGACGAGCTGATCAAGGCAGGCCGCGTCACTGTCAACGGCGAGCGCGGGCTGCTCAACACGTTCGTCGAGGGTGCCGATCGAGTGGAGCTCGACGGGCGGCCGCTCGTCCCGCAGGGGCTCGTCTACGTGCTCCTGCACAAGCCCACGGGCGTCGTCACGACGGCGCGCGACCCCCAGGGGCGGCGCACCGTCCTGGAGCTCATCGATCACTGGGTCCGCGTCGTCCCCGTCGGCCGGCTCGACATCGACACGACCGGCGCGCTGCTGCTCACGAACGACGGCCTGCTTGCACATCGGCTCGCCCACCCGCGCTACGGGGTCGAGAAGGTCTACGAGGCCGAGGTCGACGGCGACGTCTCCGAGGAGGCGCTTCGCCTGCTCGCCGAGGGCGTCGAGCTCGGGGACGGCCGGACAGCCCCCGCCCGGGCGCGCCGGCTCGGTCCGCACCGGGTCGAGCTCGTCCTCCACGAGGGCCGCAACCGCCAGGTGAAGCGAATGCTCGAGGCCAGCGGCCATCCTGTGCGTCGGTTGCACCGAAGCCGGTACGCCGGGCTGGGCGTCGACGACCTCGAGCCCGGAGCCTGGCGGGAGCTCAGCGCCGCCGAGGTGGCCGCGCTGGGCTTCCCTTCCCCGAGGACGCGACGTTCCGCCGGTCGCGCTTGACGGAGTCGCGGTCGAGCTGAAGGGAGACCTCGGGCTTCGAGTTGACGCGCCAGCGTCATAGGGCGGCGTCGCGGGGCCGCGGCAGGTGCTGCACCTGGGCGTCCGGGTGCCGTGCGAGCCGGCCAGTGCCGCGACCGAGGCCGCGAGTGCGGCGAGCACGCCCGGTGTCTTTCACCCTCGTGCTTCTTACCTCGGTCAGGAAGACTGCCGCGGGAGCCCTGAAACGAGGCTCGGACGCGTGGAGTCGACGTGGTGAAAACTGCAGATTGATCGGTCGATTCGCTAGAGCCCTTTGGGTCGCGCGGCGCCGAAGAAGCGCCCGTGCTCGGCTCTGACGAAGCCCATGCGCTCGTACATTGCCTCGAGGGTCGGTTGG